>DASTOJ010000276.1:0-24601 GCA_035762565.1 Candidatus Methylomirabilota bacterium
GCCAAGGCCATGTGGGTCCGCGCCTCTTCGAAGCGGGCCCCGACCGATCCGAAGGTGTCGAGCGCGTCCGTGAACCGCGCCTCCGCCTCCGCCGGGGACTGCCGCAGCAGCGCGAGCCGCCCCAGGGCGCGCTGGGCCCAGCCCACGCCGTTGGCGTAACGCGCGTCCCGGCTGATCTGCAGTCCCTGCGCGGCGAGCTCGGCGGCGCGGTCGGCGCGCCCGCTCAGCAGATGGGCCTCCGCGAGCAGCGCCAGATACCACCCCTGGGTCTGGCGGATCTCGAACTGTGCGAGCCTCTCTGCCGACTCCTCGAGCAAGGGGATCGCCTCCTCGGCCTCCCCCTTCTCCAGGTGGCAGACTCCGAGGAACCCCCTCGCGAGCGCAGTGTTCACCGGGTTCGGGGAGATCTCCACGGCGCGCCGGCATGCCGCGATGCCGGCATCGTAGTCTCCCCGTCCCGTCTGCATCATGCCGCTGCTCCACGCCACCGTGCAGAGGAGCTGCGGATCCCTGGTCTCCTCGGCGATAACCTCCGCATGGACCATCGCCTCCAGGCCACGCTCGAAGTCGCCCATGTGAGCATGGCTGATGGCCACGACCCAGTGGGCGAGACCGAGCCAGAACCGCTCGTGGGTGCCTTCCAGCAAGGAAACGGCCTGCCGGCCGTGCTCGACACCGGCGCTGGGCCGCCCCTGCCAGTAGTCGCCGTACGCCAGAACGTAGCAGGCCTTGCCGATGGTGGCGCGGTCGTCGCACCGCTCCGCTTCCTCGAGCGCACGGTGGGCGGCTTCGACGGCGCGCTCCTGGTCCCCGAGCACGCCATGCGTCCGCGCCAGCCAGAAGTAGTACGGGCCGGCCAGGACGGGATCTCTGAAACGGTCGATGCGTTCGCGCTCCTGACCCAGGCTGTCCAGAACATCCCGAAAGCGTCCGAGAAAGGTGAGGGGATAGGCGCGGTCCAGGATCAGCTGAAGCCGCAGACGGTCGCGGTCGGGACCGTCGGGAAGACGTTCAGAATGGACGAGCGCCTCGTCCAGAGCGGCCGCGCCCTCGACGTGGGCGGCTGCTCGTATCGCCCGGGCGGCGAACCGCGCCAGATAGTCGATCGTCTTTCGGGTGTCGCCAGCGTTCGCATGGTGGTACGCCAGGCTGTCGTATACCTGCTCGGGCCGCTCGCCGTAGAGACGCTCCAGGGCCCGTGCAGCGGCGGCGTGCAGGGCCTGACGTTGCGACGGCTCGACGCTGTCGCGGACCGCCTCCTGGGTCAGGACGTGCTTGAACACGTAGACGGGCTCGTCGATGGCGCTGCGGAGGAACAGGAACTCGAGCCGGGTGAGCTCTCGCAGCGCGGCGTCGAGTTCTCCGTCCGGCTCCGACATCGCTCCGAGAAGGGAAGCAGGGAACTCGCGACCGAGCACGGATGCGGCCTGGAGAAGCCGTCGGGCGTCCTCGGGCAGGCGATCGACGCGGGCGAGCAGCACTTCCCGCAAGGTGTCCGGCACGCCGTGCCCCGGATCGCCGGCCTGTTCGCTCATGGCACGCGTCAGTTCTTCGAGAAACAGCGGATTGCCGTCGGCCCTGGCCAGGATCAGGCGGGCAACGGACTCGGGCACGGTGTCACGCATCCCGTGCACGACGCGCAGGCTTTCCTCCTGCGAAAGCGGCGACAGGGCGATCTGGGTCGCATAGGACTTCTCCGTGCCAGGCGGCCGGTAACCGGGACGGTACGTCATGACCAGGAGGACGGGGGCGCCGGCTATCCGCTCGACGAGAGCCGTCACGAACGCCTCCGACGCCGTATCGACCCAGTGCACGTCCTCGGCGGCGAGGACGAGGGGACGCCGTTGGCTGCCCCGGAGCGTCATCTCCGTCAGGATCTGGAACGTTTTCGTCTTGACGGCCTCCGGGCTCAGCGCGTCCAGCCGATCCGACCCTTCCCGGATGCCGAGGAGAAGCAGGAGATAGGGCGCCGCCTCGCCCGGATCCATGCCGACCTGCTGAAGCGCGCATCTCGCCTTCTCACCGATCGTCTCGGGACTGTCGAAATCGGTGAGCCCGAAGTTGGACCGGAGCATCTGGATCACGGGAGCGTACGGGATGGCCGTCAGATAGGAGAAGCAGCGCCCCTCGAGATACGTCACCTCGCTCTCGCCGATGCCGCGCCGAAGCTCGTCGAGGAGTCGGGACTTGCCGATGCCCGGGTCTCCCGAGATCCCCACCACCTGACCGCGACCGGCGATGGCTGCCACCAGCCGGTCACGAAGGAACCGCAGCTCCGCGTGGCGACCAACAAAGCGGGTGATTCGACGGCGCACCCCCGCATGCTCGCGGCCCACGAGACGGTACGCCTTCGCGAAGGCCCCGGTATCACCGGCCGGTGCCACGTGGAACCGCCGCTCGAGCACGCGCGCCGTCGCGGTGCTCAGCACGATGGTGTCCGGCTCGCCGGCCGCCAGAAGGTCGTCGAGGACGCCCCGCATCTGGCGCTTGCGCTCCGCGTCCAGCTGGACGACCGCCCCGATCCGCCCGACCAGGGCCTGATCGATATGGATCGCGATCTTGACCGCGACGGGCTCTCGACCCGAGCGACGAAGCGTCGCCGCCGTGTTCAGGATCGCGATCGCGGAGAGGGCGGCCCGGCTGGAGGTGTCCTCGAGGGGCTCGATCCCGAACGCGGCCAGGATGCCGGTCGGGCTCAGCTCTTCCACGTGCCCACCGAATCCCCGGAGCTTGTTCACGACGGCTTCGACCAGGTGATTGGTGTCGCTCGAAGGCCGGCCATCGCCGGGCGCGACGAGCTGGGCCTGAAGTAGCACGAGGCGCCGCGATTCCCAGCGGAGCGCGGGCAGCGGAACGGTGAGCGGCGATACCGCGGGCAGGATGGGCTCGGCCGCAGGCGGGAGGGGCCTCCATCCAGTCGTCGGCGGAGCACCGCGCTGCAGGCCGTACCGCCTGATCCGGTACCGGAGCTTGTTGCGCGAGATGCCGAGCAGGTCGGCGGCCCGCGAGACATTCCAGCTGGTCTGCTCCAGCGCGGAGACGACGCGCGCCCGCTCGACGCTCGTGACCTCGCGCTCGAGCGGGAGCGTGGCGGCCGGCGGCCTGCCGTCCCGCACCTCGAGCCCCAGGTCCTCGGCCGTCAAGACGTCGACCTCGGACAGCAGGACCGCACGCTCCATGAGGTTCGCGAGCTCGCGCACATTGCCCGGCCATCGATGCGCTCGGAGCGCCGCCCGGGCCTCGGCGTCGAGCTGCCTGGGCGATAGTCCGTAATCGGCGCAGGCGCGGCCCAGGAAGTGCTCGGCGAGCCGCTCGATGTCCTCGCCGCGGTCGCGGAGAGGCGGCAGCTGGATCGTCAGCAGCGCCAGCCGGTGATAGAGATCCTCGCGGAACTGTCGGGTTCGCGTGCGGGCCAGCAGATCCTCGCTGGTCGCCGAGAGGATCCACACGTCGATGGGCTGACTCCGGGTGCCGCCCAGCCGACGGATCACCTGCTCCTCGATCGCTTTCAGAAGCTTCGCCTGCAGGCTGTCCGGGAGCAGCCCGATCTCGTCGAGGAAGATCACGCCACGGTGAGCCTCCTGGAGGAGCCCCGGCTTGGCTCGCCGCGCATCGGTGAAGGCCCCGCGCTCGAACCCGAACATCTCCGCTTCCAGCAAGGTCTCCGGGATCGCCGCACAGTTAACGTCGACGAACGGGCCCTCCCGCCGCGCTCCCGCGCGGTGGATCGCCCGGGCGATGAGGCCTTTACCGGTGCCGGTCTCGCCCTGGATCAGGATCGGTGGCAGGCGGCGGCCGTCGGTGTGGTGCCGGAGCAGCCGATCGAGCTGCGTTCGGACCGCCATGATGCCGGAGCTCTCCCCGAGCAATTCAGGGATTTCGATCATCACCCGGCAGTATCCGCGATCGGGGCCCCGGGGCGCTGGTGGTTTTTCACCAGCACCACTGGTGCCACGGGCCGGTTGCTCCGGAAGAGCCTGTTTATCAAAGCGTTTCGTCTGGCACCCCCACTGCACGGCATGACGCGACATGGACAACAGAACCGAGCGACGTCCAGCGAGCCAGCGGAACCTCGTCGTCGGGGGCATGGGGTTCTTGCTGCTGACGGCGGCAGTCTTCTGGTGGCAGTTCTTCCGGATCGGCGGCGGTAACGCGATGCCACGGTGGGATGAGCTCAGGTGGTCGTACCTGGTGCTGGCGCTGCTGTGCGTGCCCATCGAGACGCTGGCCTGCGGGCTCCGCATCTGGGTCATCGCACGGGTGCTCGAGCCGGGCGTGAGGCTGAGCACCTGCATCAAGGCGGAGTGGGCCCAGGTGGCGGTGTCCACCCTGACGCCAACGCAATCGGGAGGAGGCCCCGGGCAGATCTACATCATGCATCGCGAGGGCACGCGCGTCGGGACGGCCGTGACGATCATGCTGCTGTCCTGTCTCGGAACGATGATCGCGCTGCTCTGCACGGGACTGTTCGCGCTGGTGGCGGGGATCAAGGGCTCGAGCCATATCCTGGGCGCGGCTCTGTTGACGTCGACCGGCATCGCCGCGGTGATGGTCCTGCTGGCCATCCCGCCGAAGGCATTCCCGTTCCGGATGCGACCCGCCTCCGCGCTGGCCCGGGTCGAGCGGCTCGCCCGCACGTTGGGGAACCTCCTCGATGCGTACCGAAACGATACGGCGCATTTCCTCCGTCGCGGCAAGGCGGCGTTCGCCCTCGTGTGCGCGCTGAGCATGACGTTCATCCTGTCGCGGGCCGTGGTCGCCTATCTCGTCGTCCGATTCATGGGAATCGATGCGTCGACCTTCCGGCACATCCTCGAGGTGCAGGTCGTCGTCCTCCTCGTCGAGTTCGTGGCGCCGACGCCGGGCGGCGCAGGCATCGTGGAAGGCGCCTCCCTGGCCCTCATGGCCGCCATCGTGCCGCCGGGGCACGCGCCGCACTACAACCTGCTCTGGAGGTTCGCGACGCTCTACCTGCCGGCGCTCGCGGGCTTCGTGTGTCTGGCCAGGGCCCTATTCCTCGACGCTCGCCGCGTCGTGAGGCCCGACAGGTCGCACCGGCTCGAGCCGAGCAACGCCGTGAGCAACAGGGCTTGGCGATGAAGGACGGGCTGAACGAAAGCTTCAGGTTCATGGAAGGGCTCATCGCACAGTGGTTGGAAGGCGCTCACCACACGGAGATCGCCCGGGTCCTGGATGTGATCAAGGCCGAACTGAGGAGGCGAGAGATACCTCCGGCAGCGGCCGCGTCGTTGCGATCGCGTCCACTACCACCTCGACCTATCGGCGCCGGCCCAGCTCGCGGTCCAGGTTGTAGGCCGCGCTGATCAGCGCCAGGTGGGTGAACGAGCGCGCGCCCTACTTCTTGCCCTGGCTGATGAGCCCCTGCAGCCGCGAGGTCTGTTCCTGCGCGCGGCGCAGGTCGCCTTCGGCCGCCTCGCGTTGCGCCTTCTCCTTCTTCAGCTCGGCCTCCAGCCGGTCGCGCTGGGCGCGCAGCTCGTCGAGCTGCTGCCCCATGCGGTCGGCGTTGGCCTGGACGCCGCGAAGGTCCGCCTGCAGGCGGCTGCTGGGCAGCCCCCACCAGAGGAATCCCGCCAGAGCGCCCACCAGGATGGCGACGATCGCGGTCACGACGAGGAGTCGGCTCATGGTCTCCCTCCGCAATCGAGATTCGAGCGGGCGGATGTGTGTCGCTTATATCACCGAAAGCCGCCGGCCAGCCATGCGAACGCCCGCAAGCCGGCGGGCATCGCCGTCGTGACGCACTCGCCCGTAGTAGAATGAGCGGCCCATGAGGCGGCTCCCATAGCCTCCCTTCCCGAAGGCCCCGGTTGGCCGGGCAGGTCTCGGACGTCCGTTCTGCGCACGGCGGTCGCCACATTCCTGGCGCTGCTCGGCCTCAGCGTAGGGTTCGGACCACCACCGTCGGCGGCAGCGCCGGTTGTGTACGTCATGCCGATCGACGGCATCATCGATCTCGGCCTGGCGCCGTTCGTCGAGCGTGTCCTGAAGGAGGCCGGCGAGGCGAAGGCGGGGGCCGTCGTGCTCGACATCAACACGTTCGGGGGACGCGTGGACGCCGCCGTCGTCATCCGCGACGCGCTGCTCAACAGCCCGCTGCGCACGGTGGCCTTCGTGAACAAGCGCGCGATCTCGGCCGGGGCGCTCATCAGCCTGGCGACCCGCACCATCGCCATGGGCGACGGCGCGACGATCGGCGCGGCGACGCCGGTCCAGATGGGTCAGGGGGGCGAGACGCAGGCCACGAGCGAGAAGAGCGTGTCGTACGTGCGCAAGGAGTTCCGGGCCACCGCCGAGGCGCGGGGCCGCCCGCCGCTGGTGGCCGAGGCGATGGTCGATCCCGACGTCGAGATCCCCGGCCTCATCGCCAAGGGCAAGCTGCTGACCCTGACGACGACGGAGGCGCTGCGACACAAGGTGGCGGACTTCCGCGCCGACACGCTGGAAGAGGTGGTGCGCCAGCTCGGTCTGGCCGGCGCCGAGATCCGCCGCCCCGCCCCGAACTGGGCCGAGCGAGTCGTGCGTTTCCTCACCCATCCCTTGCTCGGCTCGCTGCTGATGACGATCGGCATCATCGGCATCATCGTGGAGCTGCGCACGCCCGGCTTCGGCGTGCCGGGGGCGGTCGGCATCGCCAGCCTGGCGGCGTTCTTCTGGGGGCACTGGCTCGTCCGGCTGGCCGGCTGGGAGGAGCTGCTGCTCGTCGTGGTCGGGTTGGCGCTGCTGGCGCTCGAGGTGTTCGTCCTCCCGGGCTTCGGCGTGGCGGGAGTGCTCGGCATCGCGGCCATCCTGGCCGGACTCGGGCTCAGTCTCGTCGGCGCCGGCGCCACGCAAGAGGTGCTCGTGATCGCGGCCGCGCGGGTCGTGTTCTCGCTGCTGATCGCGCTGGTGGCGTCGGTGGCCCTCTTCCGCTTGCTGCCGCGGCTGCCGTTCGGCCGCCGCGTCATCCTCGAGACGGGATTGCCGCCCGGCGGTGGCTGGGAGGCGGGCGTCGTGGACCTTCGGCCGGCGCCGGGCGCCCGCGGCACGACGGTCTCGCCGCTGCGGCCGGCCGGGATCGCGGACATCGGCGGCGCGCGCATCGACGTCGTGTCGGAGGGCGACTACATCGACGCCGCCGAGCCGATCGAGGTCCTCCAGGTCGAGGGCAACCGGGTCGTCGTCCGGCACGTGCGCAAACCCAAAGAAGGGGCGTGAGTCATGATTGGGATCGAGACCGGACTGGCCGGCGGCGTCGTGCTGCTCCTCGTGGTGGTCGTCGTGGTGGCGATCGTGCTGTACCTCATTCCGATGCGGCTCTGGGTCGCCGCCTGGGCCTCGGGGGCGTACGTCGGCTTGCTCACGCTGATCGGGATGCGCCTGCGTCGCGTGCCGCCCGCGACGATCGTGACGGCGCGGATCAGCGCCGTCAAGGCGGGGCTGACCACCATCACGGTCGATGACCTCGAGGCCCACTACCTGGCCGGCGGCAACGTCGTCCGGGTCGTGAACTCGCTGATCTCGGCCGACAAGGCCAACATCGTGATGCCGTTCAAGCGGGCCGCGGCCATCGACCTGGCCGGCCGCGACGTGCTGGAGGCCGTGAAGATGTCGGTCATCCCCAAGGTGATCGAGACGCCGCGGATCGCCGCGGTGGCCAAGGACGGCATCCAGCTCATCGCCGTCTCCCGGGTGACGGTGCGCACGAACCTGGACCGGCTCGTCGGCGGCGCCGGCGAGGAGACGATCATCGCCCGCGTCGGCGAGGGCATGGTGAGCACGATCGGCTCGTCACCGACGCACAAGGACGTCCTCGAGAACCCCGACCACATCTCCAAGCACATCCTCAGCCGGGGCCTCGACGCCGGAACCGCCTACGAGATCCTGTCGATCGACATCGCCGACGTCGACGTCGGCGAGAACATCGGGGCCAAGCTGCAGATCGACCAGGCCAACGCCGACAAGCAGATCGCCCAGGCCAAGGCCGAGGAGCGCCGCGCGATGGCGGTGGCCCAGGAGCAGGAGATGCGCGCGCGGGTCGTGGAGGCCGAGGCGGAGGTGCCGCGCGCCATGGCCGAGGCCTTCCGTCAGGGCAACCTGGGGATCCTCGACTACTACCGGATGCGGAACGTCCAGGCCGACACGGACATGCGCCAGTCGATCGCCCGCGACCCGGACGAGCCGCCGCCGGGGCCGCGGCCGTAGGAGGGCCGGGCGATGTCCATCGAGCAACTGTTCTTCATCGCGCTGTTCGTGGCGATCGCGATCTTCAACCTTCTGCGCCAGGCGCGCAGTCGGCGGCGGGCCCCCGACGATACCGACGGCGCGCCGCCGGCCGAACCGGGGCCCGCGCGGATCCCGCCGCGAGTCGTCATCGCGCGGCCGCCGTCACCGGTCGTCACCCGGCGCCCCGCCGCGGACCTCCCCGGGGCCACGGCGGCGCCGCCCGAGCGGCGGCGCCGCGGCCGGCGGCGGCTGCGCAACCGCCGCGATGCCCGGCGGGGGATCGTGCTGATCACGGTGCTCGGCCCGTGCCGCGGGCTCGAGCCGCTGGCTCCGCCCGAGAGCCCCGCCGCCATCGCGCCCCGATGAGACTCGCCGGCAAGGTCGCGCTGATCAGCGGGGGCGCGCGCGGCATGGGGGCCGCCGAGGCCCGCCTGTTCGCCCGCGAGGGCGCGCGGGTCGTCCTCGGCGACGTCCTCCAGGCCGAGGGCAGGGCCGTCGAGTCCGACGTCGCCGCCAAGGGCGGTGACGCCCTCTTCGTTCCGCTCGACGTGACGCGCGAGGCCGACTGGGAGCGCGCCGTCGCGCTGACCGAGCAGCGCTTCGGCAAGCTCGACGTGCTCGTCAACAACGCCGGCGTCGGCGCCGCCGGCCGGGTCGAGGACACCACCGTCGAGGCCTGGGACCGCGTGATGGAGATCAACGCCAAGGGCGTGTTCCTCGGCACTCGGGCCGCGATCCCCGCGATGCGGCGGGCCGGCGGGGGCTCGATCGTGAACATCTCCTCGCAGCTCGGCCTGGTGGGGATGGACGACAGCAGCCCGCAGTACACGGCGTCCAAGGGCGCCGTGCGCCTGCTGACGAAGACGACGGCGCTGCAGTACGCGCGCGACCGGATCCGGGCCAACTCCGTCCACCCCGGACCGATCGTGACGCCGATGACCGAGAGGCGGCGGGCCGACCCCGCGGCGTACCAGCGAATGCTCTCCCGCATCCCCCTCGGCCGCTACGGCGAGCCCGAGGAGGTCGCCTACGCGGTGCTGTACCTCGCCTCGGACGAGTCGGCGTTCGTCACGGGCAGCGAGCTCGTGATCGACGGGGGCTGGACGGCCCAGTGAGATGGACCCGCCCATCGAGATCCTGACCCTGGCCGGTGCGATGAAGGACCTCGAGCAGCGGGGCTTCACCGAGCATTTCAAGCTGAGCGGTGGGCGGTTGCGGGCGCTGGGCGCCGGCGCCGCGTTCGGCGCGGAACAGGTCGTCGTGTCGGAGTACTACCGGTTCGAGGGCGTGTCGGACCCCGATGACATGGCGATCCTGTATGCGATCGAGACGCGCAGCGGCCTGCGGGGGACGCTCGCCGATGCCTTTGGCGCCTATTCGGATCCCGCCGTCACTGCCTTCATGGACGACGTGCTGATCGGCTCGACCCGGGCTCCAGCGCCTCCATCAGCGCCTTCAGCCTAGACGTTGCAACCGCGCCGCCAGCGGGTGCCGCATGGCCGCTGGCATCGAACTGGCTCGCTCCCAGGCCTGGCCAGCCGGGCGGGCCGGCCGGGGAGGACTGTCATGAGCCTCGTGATGGAAGGCATTGCACTCGACGATCCGCTGAGGGCGCACGTCGAGGAGAAGCTCGGCGGCGTCATCCGTGGGCGACGCCCGCCGACCGCCGTACGCGTCGGCTTCCGCGACGAGAATGGTCCCAAGGGCGGCCTGGACATCCGCTGCGCGCTCACGGTGGAGTTGCCACGCCAGGCGCCGGTGCATGCCGAAGCCGTCGCCGCCGACCACCGGCTCGCGTTCGACGGTGCGCTGGGAGCGCTCCGGCGGGAATTGAAGGCAGGGCGGGAGCGCCGCCGCGACGCTGCCCGCCGCCCGAAGAAATACTACGTCGCCCATCGGGCGCTCCTACCCGAGGGAGAGGCGGCGCTGCCCCCGGCACGGCGGCGCCGCCGGGGCCCGTGACCATGGAATTGCCGTGAGCGTCGGGGGCATTGCTACAATCCCCGGTACCGATGACGCCCGCGCGCCTCGCTGCCGGTCTCGTCTTGCTCCTGCTCTGCGCGGGCCCGGCCGCCGCGGGCCTTCCGACGATCGCCCACGAGGGCCGCAAGTACGTCGAGCTGAGCCGGGTGGCCGAGAGCCTCAAGAGCCGACTGGAGGCCACGGCCGAGAGCACGCAGGCGCGGCTGCGCACCGGCGCTACAGTGGTCACGTTCACCCGTAACTGGGCGCGCATCCTCGTCGACGGCGCGCCGGTCGTGCTCGATGCGCCCGTGCGCGTGAGCAAGGGCGTGTGGCTCGTCCCCGAGACGTTCGTCGAGCAGGTCGTGCCCCGGCTCAACCGCAGCCCGGCGGCCGCCGCCGCGCCGGCGACGCCTCCGCCCTCGCCCCCGCCGGCTTCGGCGATCACGCTCGAGGATCTGCGCACGCGCTCCTATCCCTCGTTCACGCGGGTCGTGGTCGAGACGTCCGCTCCGCTGACCCATCGCGTCGAGCCCGCGGCCGCAAGGGAGCTGCGCATCCGCCTGCCGGGCCTGGCCGGCGACCCCCGGGTCGAGTCGATCGCCGACGGCTTCATCGCGGAGGCCAAGCTGGAGCGGGCCGGCGCCGACGCCGTGCTGCGCGTGACGTTCGAAGGGACGGCCGGTGAGCTGCGCGCATCCACGCTGGCCGACCCGCCGCGCCTCGTCCTGGACTTCGCGCGCCCGGCCGAGCCGGCGGCGCGGGCGCGCCCGGCGTTCACGCCGCTGCGCACGATCGTGCTGGATGCCGGCCACGGGGGCCACGACTCGGGCGCCGTCGGCCCCGGCGGGCTCATGGAGAAGGAGCTGGTGCTCGACGTGACCCGGCGGGTGGCGCGCCTGCTGGAAGAGCGCCTGGCCGTCAAGGTGCTGCTCTCGCGCGACGGCGACCAGTTCGTGCCGCTGCGGGACCGCACGAGCTTCGCCAACCGCGAGCGCGCCGACCTGTTCGTGTCGATCCACGCCAACGCCCACCGCTTCGTCGCCTCCGAGGGGGTGGAGGTCTATTTCCTGTCCTCGGAGGCCACCGACAACGCCGCGCGGCAGCTGGCCGCCGCCGAGAACAGCGTGGTGCAGCTCGAGAAGCCGGCGGCGGGCCGCGGGCCGGGCCGGAGCGAGATCGTGCGGACGATCCTGTGGGACCTCGCCCAGTCGGAATTCCTCAGCGAGTCCTCGCGGGTGGCCGAGACGGTGCTCGACGCGATGACGGCCGCGCTGCGTATCCCCAACCGCGGCGTCAAGCAGGCGGGCTTCCACGTGCTGGGCGGCGCCGCCATGCCGGCCATCCTGATCGAGATCGGCTTCGTGACGAACCCCCGGGAGGAGCGCCGCCTGAAAGAGGCCCGCTATCGCGACGAGATCGCCCGGGCGATCTTCAACGGGCTCGCCGAGTACAAGCGCGGCTGGGACCAGCGCGGGCGGGCCGCCGCCGGCCCGGCCGCCGCCGCGCCGGCACCCGCCGAGCGGGCCCGCTGAGCCGCCCGATGCCGCGCGCCGACGGCCGCGCGCCCGACCAGCTCCGCCCCGTGACGATGACGCGCGACTTCCTGCGCCACCCGGAGGGCTCGGTGCTGGTGGAGTTCGGCGACACCAAGGTCATCTGCACCGCGACCGTCGAGGACAAGGTCCCGTCGTTTCTGAAGGGCCAGGGGCTCGGCTGGGTCACCGCCGAGTACGGGATGCTGCCCCGGTCGACCAACACCCGCATGACCCGCGAGAACCGCGGGCCCAGCGGGCGCTCGCAGGAGATCCAGCGCCTGGTCGGGCGCGCGCTGCGCGCGGTCAGCGACCGCGGCAAGATGGGCGAGCGCACGGTGTGGATCGACTGCGACGTGATCCAGGCCGACGGCGGCACGCGCACGGCGGCCATCACCGGCAGCTTCGTGGCCCTGGCAGACGCGCTCGGTCGGATGCCCGGGGTGAACCCCACCGCCGTGCTGCGCGACTGCGTGGGGGCCGTCAGCGTGGGCATCGTCGGCGGCCAGGCGCTCCTGGACCTCAACTATGCCGAGGACTCGGCCGCCGAGGTCGACATGAACGTCGTGATGACCGGCGGCGGCGAGTTCGTCGAGGTCCAGGGCACGGCCGAGCAGGTGCCGTTCGGCCGCGCGCGCCTCGACCTGATGCTCGCCCTCGCCGAGGGCGGCATCCGCCAGCTGGTCGCCCTCCAGCGCCGGGCGCTCGCCGCGCGTGACGAGCGCAGCGTCCGCCTCTAGGCCGCGCCTCGTCCTCGCCACGCTGAATCGCGCCAAGGGGCGCGAGCTGGTCGCCCTGCTCGGCGACGTCCCCTACGAGGCCGTGCTGCTGGCCGACGTGCCGGGCGCGACGCTGCCCGAGGAGACGGGCGCCACCTATCGCGAGAACGCGCTCATCAAGGCGCGGGCGGCCGCCCGGCTGACCGGCGCGCTCGCGCTGGCGGACGACTCCGGCCTGGAGGTCGACGCGCTCGACGGCGCGCCGGGCATCTACTCGGCGCGCTTCGGCGGGCCGGGCCTCGACGACGCCGGGCGCTACGGGCTCCTGCTCGAGCGCTTGCGCGGCGTGCCGGCGCGCCGGCGCACCGCGCGCTTCCGCTGCGTGATCGCGCTGGTCGATCCCGGAGGCCACGAGCGCGTGGTCGAGGGCGCGGTCGAGGGCGTCATCGCCGAGACGCCCCGCGGCGCCGGCGGCTTCGGCTACGATCCCGTCTTCTTCTATCCCCCGCTCGGGCGGACGTTTGGCGAGCTGGAGCCGCCGGAGAAGCACCGCGTGGACCATCGCGGCGAGGCCGTCCGGGCCGCCCGCGCCCTGCTCACCGCGAGCGGCCTACGGTAGATGCGGAACTGGGCCCGGGGTGTGGCGCAGCCTGGTAGCGCCTGCTTTGGGTGCGTGATTTCTCGGTGTCCCGTGTCGGCTAAGTAGTTCCTGAAGCGTCACTCGCTCACGGAGTCTCCATCCAGACACGTCCCGCAGTGACCCGGCTTATCCCTCCGAAACCGTCAGCGTGGCGTCAGCAGACTGACCGCGACTCAGAGTGAACTAACGTAACTAAGCAACGAACCGAGCGGAGCGGCGGACGTCACCAGGACGACGCGACCCGCGCCATTCGGTACGGTGCTGACACCCGCAAGTCGATCCCGCCTCGCAACTGCGCACCGCACCGATTCTACCCGCTGGTATCACCCTTGCTGTGGTCTCCCTGCACGCTGCGAGCGCCGTCGCGACACGACGCCATTCAGGCGTGCAGCCCCGACGGGGCCCTTCCGGGTTAGACAGCACAATAGTTCCCAGCTCGTTCGTGGACACGCGTGTGGCTCATCATCTCTACGGGCCGCGCGCAGCCGCCGACCCTGGCGGGCTGTCAAGCGAAGTCATGGGAGAACACGAGATGAAGCATCACGCTTGGGGAGAGGCCGGCAGCATCGGTTCGCATCGTCGCGCCGCGTGCGCGGTCGTGTCCCTGGTGGGAGCGCTGCTCTTCGCGTTCCCGGCGCTGGCCGGCTCCGTCGGCAATCCCCGCCCTGGATACGCGCACGACACCATCATCGTCCACGTCATGAAGGCAGCGAGCGGTCCGAAGCACTGCGATGGCGGTCACTCGCTGTTCCTGCGTCACGACAACGGCGTGATTCCGCCGACCCGCATCAGCATCACGATGGTGGACTGGGTCCAGGTCGACAACGACGGCGACGGAAACTTCGACGAAGATCCCTTGGATGGCGTCGACAATGACGGCGACGGCGTGGACGGCGAGGACGGGCTCGAGCCGGGCGCGGAAACCAAGGCCATCGACTGCGACGCCTGGGGCGACGGCGCGGTGAGCCTCCAGATCCGCGACACCGATCCACGACAGGGCTTCGTGTCCACCCAGGAGTGGTTTCTCCGCCTCATCGGAAGGCCGGAGCAGAATTTCGCCTTCACGTCATACGCGAATCAAACCGTGAGCTGCTCTGTCGATCCCGGAACGGATGGCATGCTCGGGACCGACGACGACGTCGCGACGTGTGAGTCCGGCCAGGAGACCGACTGGGTCGAGCTGGCCTCCGTCAACCTCGCCGCGGGGGGATGTGTCAAGCAGGTGAAACTCGGCGGCGGGGGGGTCAAGGCCGGCGGGAAGACTCCCTTCTGCGATATCACGGAGGGCTTCACCGTCGACGTCGACACCAATAACGACGGCACCGTCGATCTGACCGACCAGTTCGTCTTCAGCGTGAGCTGTGTCGATAACCCCGCGACCCTCGACGTGGACGAGACGTTGTACTGCCCTCTCAGCAGCGTGATCTGGGAAGTCGATACCGAGGAGACGACGAGCCAGGCGAAGGCGCAGATCTTCGTGGGCCACACCGGCACGGCGTCTGTGAAGACCGGCAAGATCCGATAGGGCGTCGGTCCCCGGTCCCGCCGGGCCCGCGCCCGGCCGGGACCGGAGCGATGTTCGCGAGGCGCTCGGCCCGGTAGGCGGCTCGGTCCACAGATCCAACAGTCATCGCCACGTGCAGGCCTCCGGCGAGGATCCAGGCCAGGTAGCCAAGATGCCCGGTCGCGCTACGTACCGAACCCGGGGCGTGGGGGCGGATGGCGCTTCGACGAGGAACTCGTCCCGCGGCGCGAGCCAAGACGTCAGCCCGACTCGGCTGACAACAGCCGAGGCGCGGCCCTCGGCCAACTGGTAGAATTCGTTGGCCTCGGGGTGTGGCGCAGCCTGGTAGCGCACCTGCTTTGGGAGCAGGGGGCCGCCGGTTCAAATCCGGCCACCCCGACCATCTTTACGACGTGTGCGGGCCGCCCGTTGTGCGGGTTTTGTGCGGGAACAGTGTTCGCACAGTTGGCGGCACCCGCGCAAGACGCAATAGCTGACCACCCGCCCCGTTTGCGGCCCGGGGGGCATAGCCTCAGCCGTGCGTCCCCTCGGGAAGCGTCGCGGCCGACCGGCTTCCCTCAGCAAAGGCTCCAGTTGCCGGTCTGGGCGCTGCGAGTCGCCACCGCGTCATCTGGTTCGACGGGGCCCCCCTCCCGGGTGATGGACCGGGGCGAAGCCGGGCCGGAGCGCGTGCGCGCGGTTCGTAGCGGCGGCGTCCTACTCAATCACCTGGTCCGCCCGCGCCAGGAGCGACGGCGGGATCGTGAGGCCGAGGGCCTTGGCGGTCTTGAGGTTGATCGTGAGCTCGAAGGTCGTCGGCTGCTCGACGGGCAGGGTCCCCGGGGCAGTACCTTCGAGAATCTTGCCGATGTAAGCCGCCGCACGCCGGTACATCGCCGGCACGTTCGGCCCGTACGTCATCAACAGGGTTCCGTTCTTCACGAACTCGGACGTCCACGCGATGGCCGGCAGCCGGTTCTTGACAGCGAGATCGGCGATCTGCGTTCTTTGACCGAAGAGCGTGCTGTCCGACACAACAATGAAGGCCCCGGCTCGCTCTCGGATCATCGCCGTGAAGGCCAAGTCGAGCCGGCGCACGTCCCTGACCTCGACGGATTGAAACTGCATGCCGAGTGCTCGGGCCCCCGCCTCAGTTTCTCTCAGCTCGGATCGCGACGAGGGATTGTTCGGATTCCACAGGGTGGCAATTCGCGTCAGTCCAGGCACTGCTTCCCGAAGCAGCTCCAGCCGCTTGGCCGTCATGTCCGATCCCATGACCGCGAGCCCAGTCACGGTCCCCCCCGGTCGCGTGAGACTGAGAACCAGCCCGGCCTCAACGGGATCGTTCGCCACGGCGAAGACGATTGGCGTAGTGGTTGTTGCTCGGCGGGCCGCCAGGGTGGCCAAGCTCCCTTGAGTCACGATCACGTCTACCTTGAGCCGTACTAAGTCCACCGCAAGGGCAGCCAGGCGACCCTCGTTCCCGTCGGCCCACCGGTACTCAAGGGTGAGATTCTGCCCTTCGACGTAGCCGAGCTCTCGAAGCCCATGCTTGAACGCCGCGAGACGAGACCCAGCTGCGGAGGCGGAGCCCGGCGATAGCAACCCGATCCGCCAGCCCCTCCCGCTGGGCTGCGCCCAAGCAGCGAGAGGTTGGGCCAGCGCCCCGGCCAGCGAGGTCAGCAGGAAGCGGCGGCGGTCCATGCCGGGATGGTGGGGCGCGCCGGGGTGCCAGGTCAAGCGGGTTGCTTGCCCGGGCCACTAGGTCTAGCTGGTCACCGGCGCGCAACATCTGAGGAGCACCGCAGCGAACCTGATTATCAGCGATAGGTAGCCACACCCGCTCACAGTCCGGCCAACATGACGATATCCGTAAGACTAGCCGCGGGCCGAGTCCGGCTCCCACGGTCTCACCTCGTCAGGGCCTGCCGGTTACGCGGGAACGACCATAGCGACAACGCCTTGGACGTGGGTGGCACGATGGGCTGTCGGGCGGGGGACTGGCCCGGGCTACGCGCGTTGCTGCGGGCTCATCGCGGCCACGTATCCGCGTCTTGCTACCCCATGAAACACTCATGGCCGTCGATCCATCTTCCTGGGTGAAGGAGATGACGACCAGTGAACCTGAGCGTTCGTTTCGTTTCGCCTATGGGGGTTGGAGGAGGAAAGAAAGGAATCGTGCCCCGGAATTCGTTTCGTCCCATCCCCACCTCTACGGGCGTGGAGACGGACGAATGACCTTCCTACCTCGCCTCGCAAAGGACGTGGCCGAGACAGTCACGGAGGCAATTGACTGGCTTGTCCACGGCCTGTTGCCGCTTGGAACCCTCGCCCTTCTCGCGGCGTATCCCAAGGTCGGCAAGTCCACGCTCGCCACTCAGCTAGCCGTGGCCGTGGTGCAGGGGCAGCCCTTCCTCGGGCGGCCGACTCGCCAGGGAGGCGTGCTCTATGTCGTCGCGGAGGAGCGAAAGGATGACGTGATTCGGCGGCTGCGCGATTTCGGATGGACCGACGCCGACCCTATCTGGCTGTGGGAGGAGCAGGTTGCGGATTCGAGGTAAGACACACTGCCCGCACGGCCACGCCTACTCGCCAGAGAACACCTACGTTCAGCCGAGCACGGGTGGGCGGGCTTGCCGCGCGTGTGACCGCGAGAAGAAGCGGGCGAGGGCAACCGTGGCTCCCGAGGCGGTATCAGCCTAGCCGCCCACACCACCGACGTAGGCCGCCAGCCGCTCGGCCGCTTGCCGTAGGTCCGTCTCGCTCACGATGTTGTAGCGGTCAAAGATGCTGCGCGTCTTGTGCCCGCGCACCTGCATAGCGACACGCTCCGGGATGCCTGCCCGAACCATGTTGCGGACGGCAGTGCGTCGCAGGTCGTGGAACAGCCTGCCCGGCAACCCGGCCGCTTTGCACGCCTGCCGCCACGGACCCTCGAAGTGGTGTTCAAGCGTCAGCCCATCTCGGTGAAAAACGACAGGACAGCCAAGCGCCCGGCCGCGCCACCGCCGCTCGATCACGTCGCGGAGGGGCCCCGACAGCACCAGCACCCGCCCCTCCCGTGTCTTGCTGACTTCTGGGCGCAGACGGATGACACCCGCCGCGCGGTCCACGTCGCGCCACTCAAGGCTCAGGATTTCACCCCGTCGCCAGCCGGACAGGTAGCCGAAATCCAGAACGTCCCGATAGTGCGGCGGTAGGTGCTCCCGGATCGCTAGGTACTCCGCGTGCTCCATGAAGCCCTGGCGCGGTTGGTTCTCAGGGAGGCGAGGGATGTAGGGACGGCGGGAGAGTTTGCCCGCCTGTAGCGCGAGGGTGAACATGCGGCTCACCGCCCCCAGATCACGGTTTACGGTGCCTGGCTCCGCGCCAGCCGCGCGGCGTGCCTTCGCGTACTCGCGCATCTTGGCCGTCGTGATCTCCACCGCCTGCATGCCGCCGAAGAACGTCTTGAGGTGGGCCACCCGAGCCTTGGACCACGCCAGCCGGGCGGGCGGGACACCCTTGAGGGTGCGTTCGTCCACGTAGCCCGCTGCGACCTCATCGAAGGTGACGCGCTCCTCGTCTGCGCCGCTTGGCCGACCCTGGCTCAGGTCGGCAAGACGCTGTTTGAGGAGCCGCAGGGCGTCCGCCCGGTCGGTCGAACGGGCGCTCTCCCGGTACTCCCGACCCCGGTGGTGATAGCGAATCCAGTAGACAGGTCCGCGCTTGTAGACGTTGCCGAGTCCTCGCATGGGCCGCTCCCGCTGTGCGGGTTCTGTGCGGCTTCGCGCCGCACTTGCGGCACAATGAGAGTGCTACACGCGCAACGTCGTTAGGCTTGCTCCCCGTGGCACGCTTTGGGAGCAGGGGGCCGCCGGTTCAAATCCGGCCACCCCGACCATCCCACCTCCGGCTCAGAACGGTACGCGCAGCCCCAGGGTGACGGCGTGGCTGCGGCGGTCCTGGTAGCCGAGGAGCTCGACGTAGTTCAGGAAGGGTTGCAGGCCGTTCGGCAGCACCATCGCCACGCCGACGCCGAGGTTGAAGTAGTCACGGTCGGGGGGGTCGGTCTCGAACAGGAACCGCGCATCCCCCGGATCCTGCACGAAGCTGAAGCCGACGTTGCGCTGGTCGTCGAGGAACTCGTGGACGTACTCGACGGTCGCCTGCGGCACGATCACCCCGAACCCCGTGTTCAGCACCACCGAGCCATAGAGCCCGACCGTCGTGATCAGGGACTGCATGTTCTGATTGTCGTAGGCGAGCTCCAGCCCGGTCCGGCCCGATTCCCGGAAGCCGTCCATCGTCGTCTCGCGGTAGAGGACTCCGGCCCGGGGGCCGATGCTGAAGCGGCCGAGCAGGAAGTCGTGGCCGAGGTTCACGCCGAGCCGGAACTCGTTGCCGGCGGTCTCGCCGCTGGCGGCGCCGCTGACGGTGAAGGTGGTCGCCGGAATCGAGAGGCTGGCGCGCCGGTCGAACCGGTAGTCCTTTCGCGTGTAGCCGGCCACGACGTCGACGAACGTCCCGCTGAACGGCACGACGCTGCCATAGAGCAGGATCCCGTACGCGTCGTGATCGAAGCCGCCACCCACACCCTCGTAGTTGCCGAACTCGTGCGCGTAGCTGAGGGCGCCGCCGAGCACCAGGCCGTTGTGGAGCAGGTAGTCGGCGCCGACCGTGCCGCCGGTGGTATCGCGCTGGAATCCGCTCTCGAAGGGCGTCGTGTCCTTGTCGAACTTCTGGTAGTCGGTGGATCCGAAGAGGCTGAGGCCGCGAGCGTCCCCATCGTCCGCGCTGGCGGCGGCTTGCCGTTGTCGCAGGCGGCGAAGGATCTGACTCTCGCCGCCGCGCGACGCGGCGCCGCCGGTGCCGCCCGCGCTCGCGGCGGATCCGGCGCCGCCGCCGCCCGGGGCCTGGTCCGCGCAGACGCCGCCCGTGCAGCCGCTCGAGAACGCCCCGCAGATCAGGGCGAGCTCCGGCCCGAACGTCCGCTTGCCAAGCGCAGCACAGTTGTTGCTCAGGAGGCCAGTGAGCACCTCGTTGAGACCCTGCGCCTCGACCGGCACCGTCACCGCGAGGATTCCCAGCAGCACGAGCGCGCACGCGGTCCACCGCAGCCTCATCGCGATGAGGGCGCAGAGCGAAACCAGAGGGAAGCCTCGCCGGTCCATGCGGGGACCGTAGGGCGAACAAACACGAAAGTCAACCAGGCCCGGCCACCGACACGACGCGTGCTACACTGCCCGGCGTCGTTCAACTCGCTCCCCAGGGAGGCCGGTTCGCCATGAAGGGCATCGCCCTGGCGCTGGCTCTGCTGCTCGTGGCCGCCACCTCGGCGTCGGCGTTCAACTGTCCCGTCGTCATCAAGCAGGCCGAGGACCTCATCAAGAAGGCGGAGTCCGGCAAGGTCACGGCCGAGACGAAGCCGCTGATCGAGGAGGCCAGGAAGCAGGTGGCCGAGGCCAGGGCGCACCACGACAGCGCCAAGACCAAGCGGGACCATGCCGACGCCGTCCGCAAGGCCAAGGTCGCCGCCGCGTTCGCCGAGGAAGCGATCCTCCTGCACGCGCCCTGAGGCGGTCTCACGGGGAAGTTCGACCGCGCCACCGTTCTCATCACGGGCGCCTCGTCCGGCATCGGCGCCGCGCTGGCCCGCGCCTTTGCCCGCGAGGGCGCCAACCTCGTCCTCGTCGCCCGCCGCACCGACCGGCTGAGCGCGCTCGCCGCCGAGCTGGAGCGCGGGGGCCGGCGCGCGCTGGCGATGGCCGGCGACGTGACCGTCGACGGCGACCTCGACCGCACGGCGGCGGCGGCGCGGGCTGCCTTCGGCCGGCTCGACGTCGTGGTGGCCAACGCCGGCTTCGGCGTCGTGGGGCCGGTCGAGCGCCTGACCCTCGAGGATTACCGCCGGCAGTTCGAGACCAACGTCTTCGGCGTTCTGCGCACCATCCACGCGACGCTGGGCGACCTCAAGGCCGCGCGCGGGCGGCTGGTGATCATCGGCAGCGTGTCCGGCCACCTCGCCACGCCGGGCTCGTCGCCCTACGCCATGAGCAAGTTCGCCGTGCGGGCGCTGGCCGAGGCGCTCGGCCACGAGCTGGCGCCGGCCGGGGTGGCGGTGACGCTGGTGAGCCCCGGGTTCGTCGAGTCCGAGATCCGCCGCGTGGACAACACCGGCGTCTTCCGCGCCGAGTCGCCAGAGGCGATTCCCGGCTGGCTGGTCGTCCCGGCCGAGCGAGCGGCGCGGACGATCGTGCGCGCGGTCGCCCGGCGGCGGCGCGAGGTCGTCGTGACCGGACACGGCAAGCTCGCCGTCTTCCTGCAGCGCCACGCGCCCTGGCTGGTGGCGGCGGGCATCCGCGCCACCGGCATCAGGAGCCGGCGGGAGCCGGAGTCGCGCTGAGCGCGGCGCGCTCGCGCAGGTAGGCGGCGAGCGCCGCGTCCCACGGGCGCAGGTCGTCCTCGCCGAGCGCCGCCAGCCGCGCGCAGGCGAGCACGGAGTAGGCGGGCCGCCGTGCCCGGGCCCCGAACTCGGCCGCGGTGACGGCGGTGAGGTCGGGGGTGAGACCGCTCAACCGGAAGATCTCCCGCGCGAAGTCGTAGAAGCTCGTCTGGCCGGCGCTGGTGAGGTGATAGAGCCCGGGCGCGCCGCGGGTGAGCAGGCGCCAGACCTTCGGCGCGATGTCGCGCGTGTACGAGGGCGCCAGCACCTGGTCGCGCACCACGCGGATCGGCCGGCCCTCGCGCGCGAGCCGCAGCATCGTCTCCACGAAGTTCGCCCGGGCGGAGGAAGCGCTGCGCCCCACGCCGAACAGGCCGCAGAGGCGGACGACGAACGCGCCGTGGCCGCCCTCGAGGGCGAGGCGCTCGCCGGCCAGCTTCGAGGCGGCGTACACGCTCAGCGGGTTGGGCGGGTCGTCCTCCTGGTAAGGCGTCGCCTTCGTGCCGTCGAAGACGTAGTCGGTCGAGAAGTGGACGAGCGTGGCGCCGAGCGCGCGGCAGACCGACGCCAGCGTGCCGACGGCGCGCGCGTTGACCGCGAAGGCCAGCTCGCGCTCGTCCTCGGCTCGGTCCACCAGGTTGTAGGCGGCCGCATTGAGCACGTGGCTCGGCCGCAGCGCGCGCAGGGCGTGCTCGATCGCGGAGTCGTCCGTGAGGTCGAGGTCGGCGCGGGTGAGCCGGACCAGCTCGCCGGGCAGGTCGAAGGTCCGCGCGAGGTCGAACCCCAGCTGCCCGGCGGCGCCGATGAGGACACAGCGTACCGGGGCGGTCGGCATGGCCGCCGCCAGCATGCCACAACCCGCGGGCCACCCCGCGATCCGGCCGGAACGCCACTCAAAAATTGACGAACCGCGCCGCGATCCTCTATAGAAGACGCAGGGATGCCGCCGCTACTCTTCGTGGTATCGCGCCGCCAGCCCGACCTGTACGAATACCTTGTCCAGCAATTCGGCGACGAACCCGAAGTGACGGTGCTCCTCGACCGGCGCCTCGCCGAGCGCCGGCGGACCGTCGCGCCCCGCCCCTCGGACGCCGAGCGGCGCCAGGCCGACCGCCGCCGGAACAACGACGCTGCCTACGAGCTGCTCACGATGGGCTACACGTCCGTCCGCACGGCGCCCGACAGGCCCAACGGGCGTGGGCCCCGGTAGCCCGTTCGTCGTGGCGTGCGGCCTGATGTAGGCTGAGGGCCGGATGCGCCTGTAGCTCAGCTGGATAGAGCATCGGACTTCTAATCCGAGGGTCGCAGGTTCGACTCCTGCCAGGCGCACCAACAAGAACAGCTACTTCGAGAGCAGCGCCTCCTCGGCCCGGGTCTCTTGCGCTGAAGCTTGCGCTGAATTTGAGGCGGGGAGCGTAGCGTCGAGCCGGGCGACCGCGCCGCGCAGGTGCTCGGGCGCCAGGTGACCGTAGCGGAGAGTCATCGCCAGCGAGTGGTGTCCGAGCAGATCTTTCACTTCCTGCTGGCTGGCTCTTCGTGACGTCGAGCATGATCACACCGCGGGCGCGGTCGACTCTTTCCCAGGTGAGATCAAGCACCTCACCGCGGCGTAGTCCGGTGAGTCGGGTGTCCTGGGCTCACTGGACCTGCGTCAGGTGTTGGGTGGCCATTCAGCCGGTCGGTGTGAGGCACTTGTCAAACACTAACTCGAGACCGGGGAAGCCGTCGGTGTCATGATCCCGATGCTGCTGCGGCTGGATCAGGAGACCGAAGTAAGCGCCAGGATCTGTCGTTGACTCGCTCGCCACGCGTCGGCTAACGTCGGCGTGCCCCTACGCCCAGCCCGGTTCACTGGAGGCTCGGCAATGAAGTGTCCCCGGTGCCAGCACGACAACCCGCAAGGGGCGCGGTTCTGCGAAGAGTGCGCGACCCCGCTGGCCCGGGCCTGCTCGAACTGCGGACGGCCCTCTCAGCCGTGGCCAAGTTCTGCCACGCCTGCGCTCATCCCGTTACCGCTGGAGCCGGCACACAGTCGCGGTCACCCGACAGCTATACCCCCAGACATCTCGCCGAGGAGATCCTGACATCCAAAAGCGGCGCTTGAGGGAGAACGCAAACTCGTCACCGTGCTCTTCGCCGACTTGAAGGGCTCCATGGAACTGCTGGCCGACCGCGATCCCGAGGAGGCGCGCAAGATCCTCGACCCCGTCCTCGAACGGATGATGGAGGCCGTCCACCGCTACGAGGGCACCGTGAACCAAGTGATGGGCGACGGCATCATGGCGCTGTTCGGCGCACCGCTCGCGCATGAGGACCACGCTGTGCGGGCCTGTTACGCGGCGCTCAGGATGCAGGAGTCGGTCAAGCAATACGCCGAGGAAGTCCACCGGACCGCGGGCGTACCCCTGCACATCCGGGTCGGCGTGAATTCCGGCGAGGTGGTCGTTCGCTCCATCGGCAGCGACCTGCATATGGACTACACAGCCGTCGGCCAGACGACGCACCTCGCGGCCCTAGAGCAGATGGCCATGCCGGGGTCAATCCTGATCGCACCCGAGACGCTGAATCTGGCGGAAGGCTTCGTGGTGGTGAAGTCGCTGGGGAAGCGGCCGGTCAAGGGACTGGAGGCCCGGACCGAGGTCTTTGAGGTCGTCGGCGTCGGCAGCGTGCGCTCGAGGCTGCAGCCGCTTAAGCGGTTGCTGGTGGAGCGGACCGAGGGCAATCCCTTCTTCCTCGAGGAGAGTGTCCGGACGCTGGTAGAGACGAAGGTCCTGGCGGGCGAACGGGCGGCCTATCACCTGGCGAAGGCTGCTTGGAACTTCGGTTCGTGGTTTCCACCGATCGCGTCGGCTCTGGGCACGGCGTACGCCCTCGACGGACGCGTCACCGAGGCCCTGCCGCATCTCGAACAGGCGGTGACCCAGGCCGACTCCATGACCCTGATGGGGCGCCAGTGCCTCCGCCTCGCGGCGCTGAGTGAGGCATATCTCGCGGTCGGGCGCCAATCTGAAGCTCTCGATCGCGCCGAGCGCGCCCTCGGCCTTTCACGACGGTACAAGGAACGCGGTAGCGAGGCTTGGACGCTTCGCCTACTCGGCGAGGTGATAGCGACGGCCGATACTCCGGACTTCGAGCATGCCGCCGACTACTACAGACGGGCTAGGGCGCGCGCCATCGACCTCGGCATGCGCCCGCTCATCGCCCACTGCCACCTCGGCCTCGGCAGGCTCGATCGCCGCACGGGCAAGCGCGAGCAGGCCCAGGGGCATCTCGCCACCGCGACGACGATGTACCGCGCGATGGGCATGGACTTCTGGCTGGAGATGGCGGAGGCGGAGATGCGGGAATTGGCGCGATGATCCGTGTGGGCGGTGGCTTTTGTTCATCCTGCTGAGACTGGTCATCAACGCGGTGGCGCTGCTCGTAACCGCATGGATCATCCCCGGTATCCATCTCGGTGCCGCCGGCCCTCACCCGACCAAGAACGACTGGACCACGTTGCTGGTTGTTGCGTTGATCTTCGGAGTAATGAATGCGGTGATCCGTCCGATCCTGATTCTGGTCTCCTTGCCGCTGGAAGTCATTACCCTGGGC
>DASTOJ010000277.1:0-3542 GCA_035762565.1 Candidatus Methylomirabilota bacterium
TCCATCGCGAGGTGGATGGCCCGCCGCACGCGCCGGTCGGCCAGCGCCTTGTTCTTCTGCATGTTCGTCCAGAAGGCCTGGATGACCGACTGGTTGAACGCCGCCGCCGTCACGCCCTGCATCTCCTTGGCCTTGCGCCAGGAGACGGGGTCGAGCAGCCGCGCGTAGTCCACCTTGCCGGACAGGAACGCCGACCCCAGCTCCGGCGAGAACGGGAACATGTGGTAGATCTCCAGCTTGTCGACCAGCGGCAGCCCCTTGTTCCAGTAGCTCGGGTTCCGCTCCATGATCCAGACTTCCCGGTCCTTGCGGGAGACGTGCTTGAACGGGCCCGTGCCCGGAAAGTTCATCACCTGGCGCAGGTTGCCCTGGTTGTCGTCCAGCGTCTTCTTGCGCACGATGATGTTCCAGCCGCTCGCGAAGGCGCCCAGCATGTAGGCCTTGGGGCGCGCCTCGGTCAGCCGGAACTCGATCTTGTGCGGATCGACCACCACGATGTCGCCCACCGTGGCGAACAGCGGCGTGCGCGGGATCACCACGCCCTTGGGCGGCCGGGCGATGCGCTCGTAGGTCGCCTTGACGTCCTCGGCGGTGAAGTCGGCGCCGTCGTGGAACTTCACGCCCTTGCGCAGGTGGAACGTGTAGCGCTTGCCGTCGGGCGAGATCTCCCAGCGCTGCGCGAGGTCGGGGATGATCGTCTGCCCGTCCTTGGGGCTCCGCCGCAGCAGCGTGTCGTACATCGGGCTCTGCGGGCCGATGTTGGCGACGGTCCCCGACTGGTGGACATCGAAGTGAGCCGGCGCGTTGTGGACGGCGTAGCGCAGCGTGCCGCCCCGCTTGGCGGCGGGATCGGGCCGGACGGTCATGTCCTGGGCCGCGGCGGAGCCGGGCGCCGGCAGCCGGCTGGCGATGACGGCCCCGGCGCCGGCGGCGCCCACCCGCTTGAGGAACGTCCGGCGGTCCACGGTGACGGGCGATCTCGGGTCGCTTCGATGCTCGCTCATGGCTTCCTCCCTGTCGGCGACGCGCGGCGCGACGATGGGGGAGGGTATAGCACGAAGTCCGGGCGCACTTCCATGACGCGCTGCATGCCCGCGACTAGGACAAGAGCAAGGCGAGCAGGAAGAGCAGGACGAAGATCGTGAGACATCCGTAGAAGCCCTTCTGGATCCTGCCGCGCAGGTTGCGCTCGGTGGCCGCCTCGGCCGCCATCGCCACCCGCAGCCGCCGCTCCGCCTCCACCTGGGGATCCGCTTTGGGATCCGGCTTGCGCTCGTCCGTCACGGGAACGCACTCATCGGATCACGCGGGACCAGGCGGGCGACGCCCAGCCCTCATGGAACAGGGCCCGCACCTCGCGCCGCGTGAGATCACCCAGGCCGAGGTGATCGAGCGCGCGGCCGCCGGCCAGGTCGCGCCCCAGCAGGGCGCCGAAGACCGCGAGCAGCCCCGAGATCGCCGGCGTCGCCGTCCCGGCCGTCCGGCCGGCCGACTCGAAGAGCGTCAGCCCCAGCACGACGTCCTCGCTGACGTAGCGGTGCTCGTAGGTCACGACCTCGCGCCAGAGGCCGCTGGCGACCACCCTGGCCAGGGCGCCGGCGCCGTAGAGCCCCTCGGCGGCCCGCGCCTCGTCGTAGTAGGTCGCCAGCTCGTAGTGGGGCGCCGGATAACCGAGCCCGCGCCGGGCGGCCAGGCGCTCGGCATCCACGGCGTCGATGAGCCGCCGCGCGCTGGGCGTCGTGCCCGCCGCGTGGATGTCGAACTGGCCGCCGTCGATGGCCGCCGCGTTGACGAGCACGAGCGGTGGATGGATGACAGTGCCGGCGTTGGTCAGCGCGGCGTCGAGCGCGTCGACGCAGGGTCGCGTGGCCGGGAACAGCGTGCTGATCCGCTCGAGCGCCGGCGTCGCGCGCGACGCCGGGAAGACCCCCACCGGGAGGTTGGCCGCCCGTACGGGCGCCGAGACCGTCGCCGGCCCGGTCTTGCGCGTGAGGTACGGCAGCGTGCCCGTCTCGGCGAACGCGAACGGCGGCGTGGCGCCGGCGCGCGCCAGCCCGCGCGCGACCACCAAGCTGCCGAGCGTGCCGGGCGTCAGCACGACGACCTCGCGTCCCGTGAGCCGGCCGGCCAGGTGCTTGGCCAGGTCGTCGTGGCTCGTGGCCGGCAGCGGCACGATCACGACCTCGGCGCCCTCCAGCGCCTCGCCCACGTCGCCCGTGGCGCGCTCGAGCCGGGCCGCGCCCTGGCGTCCCTCGGCGACCAGGGTGATGGTCTTCGCGCCGCGCACCGGCGCCAGGTCCCTCTCCGACCGGCACCAGAGCCGGACGCGATGCCCGGCCAGCGCCATGTCGGCGGCAGTCGCGAAACCTCCGTGACTCCCCCCCAGGACCGCGATATTCATCGGCTCGCCTCGCCGTCGGCGGCGGTTCGCTCTGCCGTCATGTTCATGCGATCACTCCCTGGCGGCGGAGCGCGGCGAGCCGCTCGGCCGGATACTTCAGCAGGCTGCGCAGGACATCGTCGGTGTGCTCGCCGAGCCCCGGCGCCGGCGCCAGTGGCGCCTCGAGCGCGCCGTCCACCTTGATCGGGGTCCCCAGCGTCGGTACCAGGCCGTGCCCGTGGTGCTCGACCTCCACCACCATGCGGCGATGCCGCACCTGGGGATCGGCCAGCACGCGGTCCACCGCGAGGATCGGCGCGGCCGGGACGCCGGCCGAGTGCAGGCGCGCCAGCCAGTCGTCGGTCGTGCGCTCGGCGAACGCCGCCTCCACCAGCGGCATCAGCGTGCCTCGGTGGGTCAGGCGGGCGCGGTTCGTCGCGAAGCGCGGATCGCTCTGCCACTCGGGATGCTCGACCGCGCGACAGAACCCGCCCCAGAACTTCTCGGCGAAGACCGCGACGATGAGGTGACCATCGCGCGTGGCCAGTGCCTGGTAGGGAACGACCGAGGCGTGCCCCGAGCCCATCGGCGCCGGCACCCGCCCGTCGGCCCAGAAGTACTGGGCGATGTAGGTCAAGAGCGAGACCTGCCCGTCGAGCAGCGACAGGTCGATGTGCGCCCCCTGCCCGGTGCGGGCCCGGCGGAAGAGCGCGCCGGCGACGGCGAAGGCCCCGAACATGCCGCCAGCGAGATCGCCGATGGGCAGCCCCATCCGCACCGGTCTCCCCCCCTCCTCGCCCGTGATCGACATGCCGCCCCCCATCGCCTGCAGGGCCAGGTCGAACGCCGGCCAGTCGCGGTAGGGGCCGTCCTGGCCGTACGCCGAGATCGAGCAGATCACCAGGCCCTGGTTGACCCCGGCCAGCGCCGCGTAGTCGAGCCCCAGGCGCTTCATCACACCGGGCCGAAAGTTTTCCCACACGACGTCGGCGTGGGTGGCCAGGTCCAGGAAGACGTCGCGACCGTCGGGCTTCGTGAGGTCGAGCGCGATCGACTTCTTGTTCCGGTTGATCGACAGGAAGTACGCGCTCCCACCGTCGGCCAAGAACGGCGGCCCCATCACGCGCATCGGATCGCCGCCGTCGGGCTCCTCGACCTTGAT
>DASTOJ010000278.1:0-4395 GCA_035762565.1 Candidatus Methylomirabilota bacterium
TGCCCGACCCCGATGACCTGCCCGAGAGCGTGCGCACACTCGCCCGTCGAAACGCGCTCGGGCTCAGCGACCTGCGCTGGCGCGACGACGTCCGGCGACTCGTGAGCACGCTGGACGAACTGCGGGAGGGGCCGCGGGACCTGGCCGAAACGGCCGCCGGCGACCCACCCGCGGCCACCGGGCCGGCCCGCCGCCGCTGGCTGCTGCTGGCTGGGGCCGCACTGGCGGTGGGCGGGATCGCACTGGCGGCGACGCTCGTGTTCGACGGCGGCAACGGCGCGTCCGGTATCCGCGACCCCGCACTGATCCGGGACGGGCATCGATTGGTCGCCCAACGGAACCTCACCGCCCCGCACTCGCTGCGCTACACCCTAGCCTTGTCCGTGCCCAGGCAAGCGGCACCCGCGCCGCTGACGATGTCGCTGCTCGGGGCGCGAGGGCGCGAACCGCTGGGGCTCGTCGAGCGCAAACAGCTCCCGGACCCCCGCTTCGCGAAGGACTCCTACGTGACCGAGCTCACACTCGACCCGAACGATGACGGCTCCGCCGGCGGAAATCTGACCTGGCGCGTCGTGGCCGACGACCACAGCACGGCAGTGAACTGCTATTTTGCCGTGTCGCTGGGCGGGATCAGCGGCCCTCACTGCTGAGCGGTTGCAGCCACGGGCTGGAGATCGTCGGTCTGCCGCATCCGTGCTCCACATGCGGTGAAACATGCGGCGGTCTCCGGGGAAGGCGTTGCCTCACCCGGTCCGCAAACGGGCGTCTGCTCCCGGCGTTCAGCCCACGCTCGCTGTGGACGAGCACCAGCGCCCGCCGGCGCGCGATGGAGCCTCCGTCCGCCCACTCCTGCATTCGTGGAGAGCGGTAGCCGGACCTTCACTGCTCGTATCCATGCGATGGGCGCTCGCGACGTCGGTACCTCTCACGGACGCCGGGCTGCTGGTTTCCCGCCGGCGCGACTCGGCGTCGCGGCGAGGGAAGAGCCGCCTCGGTGCGCGCCGGTGGTATCGCGCGGAGGGCGCATCACCCGCCAGAGGAGAACCTCGGTGTGTTATCCGACGCCCGAGGAGGGATCATGTCCGAGCTGCTGCTCGATGCCGCCGGCCGCCGTCGCTCACCGGCCACGCTGCCGGACTTCCACGCCGGCCGGCCGCCGCGCAACAAGGGGATCCGCTACCCCGCCGACCCACCAACGGTCGAGGAAATCGTCGCCGTCATGCGCGCCGCCGGCGACGGCGTCCACGGCCGCCGCTTGCGCGGGCTGATCGTCGTGCTGTGGCGGGCAGGCCTGCGCATCTGCGAGGCGCTCGCGCTCACCGAGGCCGACCTCGACGCGCGTCGCGGATCGCTACTCGTCCGCCGCGGCAAGGGCGGCCGCCGCCGCGAGGTCGGGATGGACGACTGGGCGTGGGAGCAGCTCGCGCCGTGGCTGCAGGCGCGCGTCCAGCTGCCGGTCGGACCGCTGTTCTGCGTCGTGGCCAGCCCCACGCGGGGACGGCCGTGGTCGGCGGCCGCCGCTCGCTCGGAGCTGCGGCACGTGGCTTGGGACGCCGGCGTGCGGCGACGCTTCGCGCCGCACCAACTGCGCCACGCGCACGCCGTCGAGATGGCCCGCGAGGGCGTACCGCTGATCGTCATCCAACGCCAACTCGGCCACACCAACCTCGGCATCACCTCGATCTACCTGCAGGGCATCGACAACGCCGAGATCATCGACACCGTGCACGCCCGCCGTGCCCCCATGGTCCCCGTTCACAGCTCGCTGCACGTCTGAACTCACGCGACCGGCGGCCTGGAAGCCGGCGAGGTCCTCGCCGCCGGCCCTCGCCCAAAGGACCGGCTTACCGGACCGCCGGCGCGCTGCTCCGTGCAGGCGAGGCTGTCGGGAAAAGATTCGGCGGTGTGGATTTCGCCAACGGCGACGATGAACTGGCCCCAGCCATCGCGCTCCGCCGTCACGCCGACGGCTGATGCGGCCGGCTCATTGGAGATTTCCACCGCCGCAACGCGACTCGCAGGATTTACCCGACAGCCTCAGGCGATAGCGACAGCGCGCCGGCCAACGGCGAGGACGCTCGGGCTTCTTCCAGCGCAGGCACGTCGTCGCTGTAGCGGCGTGCTCTCGCCTAGCGACGATTGCGAGCGTCTCAGTCCGACGCCGCGCGCGCGATGTCTTGCCGAGCGGTGGCTATTGCGCGGGCGCAGCGTTGTATTCCTCGTCGGTGACGTGCTCGCCCCTGGTGATGGCGTTGCCCTGATCGTCGAGTTCCTGTAGGGCGAGGTGGGTCGTGAAGTGGTTGGGGCGGCGCCGTGCTCGTGGTCTTCGTCAGGCTCGAAGCCGATGCGGTCGCCGAGGCGGATGACCTCGATCGCCCGCCGGGCGCTGGCAGCGACTGACGCCTTCGGGACGTAGATGGTCTGGCCAGACAGGAGTGCGGAACCGCACCGGTGCGATCCGACACGCTCGCCTATGCTCGCGGGGTGGCGGCCGGTACGAGCTCGATGATCCCGGAGCTGCCGATCATCCGCGCCTCTGGGGAGGGCGAGCAGCGCGCGACGTTCTTCGAGCTGTTCTTCGACCTCGTCTACGTCTTCGCCGTCACCCAGCTGTCGCACCACCTGCTCGCGGACATCACCTGGTCGGGCGCGGCCGAGTCGGCGTTCATGCTGATCGCGCTGTATTGGGGGTGGAACTACACGACGTGGATGACCAACTGGTTCGATCCGGACACGGTGCCGGTCCGGCTCGTGCTGGTCTTCGTGATGGCCGCCAGCCTGTTGATGGCGGTCGCAATCCCGGAGGGATTCGGCGCGCACGCGCTGTTGTTCGCGTGCGCCTACTCGGGCCTGCAGATCGGGCGCAACGCGTTCGTGGTCGCGGTCACGCCGCGCGGAGGGTTCAACCAGAACTTTCGCCAGATCCTGGCCTGGAGCGTGCTCTCGGCGCCGCTGTGGGTGGCCGGCGGCATTGTCGATGAAGAAGGGTTGCGCTGGGTCCTGTGGCTGGGCGCGCTCGGGCTCGACCTCACCGCGCCGCTGGTCACCTATTGGCTGCCGGGCGTGGGCACGACGCCGATGAGCCAGTGGCAGATCGAGGGCGCCCATTTCGGCGAGCGCTTCCAGCTGTTCGTGATCATCGCGCTCGGCGAGAGCATCGTCCTTGCGGGCGCGACCGCCGCGGACACGGGCTTGAGCGTCGACGTCGTCGCCGCGCTCCTGCTCGCCTTCCTGTCCTCGACCGCGCTGTGGTGGCTGTACTTCGGCCAGGTGGCCGGCACCGTGCTGGAGCGGATCCGCGCTGCCACGGCCGAGGAGCGAGGCCAGATCGGCCGTGACATCTACACCTACTTGCACCTCCCGATCGTCGCCGGGATCGTCCTCGTGGCGGTCGGCGACGAGCTGGTGATCGCGCATCCGATCGACGCCTTGCACGACGCGGGAGCGCTCGTCGCGCTCGGCGGCCCCGCGCTCTTCCTCGGCGGCCTGATGGCCTGCGCCGCCAGGCTCGGCCACGCGCAGAGCGTCCCGCGAGCCGTGGCCGTGGTCGCGCTGCTCGCCGCCGTGCCGCTCGCCGGCGATGCCGACGGGCTGGTCGTGGCGGCGCTGCTCACCGCGCTCCTGGCCGTGCTCGTGGTCGCCGAGCAGTTGCGCGGCGCGCACTGAGCCGAGCGCCCAGGCTCACGCCCCCCGGGCCGGTGCGCTCCGCAGCGCCCCGCCTCCCCATCGAAGCGGCCGACCGGGCAGCGCCCGAGCCGCTCCCGGGGGGCGACCAGCGGTCGTGACGTCGGCGACGTCCGCGCTTCGGCAATTGCTGGCCAAGGAGACGCCCGCGGATGATCGGCTCGTGTTTCGAGCCTCGCCCGCAGCAGGCGCCTCGTGGACATCTGCGCAGACGACCGCAACCAGGCGATTGCGATAGCGGACGCGGTGAGATAGGGAACGCGGCGCGTGGTCAGAGGCGCCCATGCAGTGCCTATAGCAAGGCGCCGGGCCGGGTGGGCCTGGTGGCGCGGATGCTCGTCGTCCGGAGGGCGCCCCTGGCCGCACTGATCGGAGACGACCGCAAGCAAGCGAGAGGAGCCGCCCAAGACGGGCGACGATGTGATCCGAATGCGCGCCAATCAGCGGTCGCGGACGCCTCAGTTGCTCGCCGCCCCGGTGAAGCTGCGCGGCCGTGCCGCCATTCGCTATCCCTCGCTGAGAATCAACAGCGTCTCGGGGTGCACACCGTCGTATTTCATGGCCTCGGCTGCGGCCTCAGACCGCATGAACTCCTGGAAGGCGCCCATGTCGGGGATCTCGACTATCAGCCCGACTCGCTTTGAGCCCTCCGGGTCATGGAATGTGCGTGCCGTGATGCCCATCGGCCCGAAGATCTCCTCCCGCTTCGGC
>DASTOJ010000279.1:0-15232 GCA_035762565.1 Candidatus Methylomirabilota bacterium
GGGCCTTCTCCCAGTCCGCCTCGGTGAGGTCCAGCAGCAGGCCGCCCGGCGCGGCGCCGGCATTGTTGATGAGGACGTCGATGCGCCCGAAGCGGCCGATCACGGCGTCGACGATCTTCTTCACGTCCGCCTCGCGCGTGAGGTCGCCGGCGACGCTGAACACCTCGCCCCCGGTCGCCTTGGCCAGCTCGTTCACCGCCGTGTCGAGCTCGGTCTTGGTGCGGGCGCAGATCGCGACCCGGGCGCCTTCGTCGAGCAGGCCGCGCGCGACCGCCTTGCCGATGCCCTTGCTGCCGCCGGTGATGAGCGCCACCTTGCCCTTCAAGCCGAGATCCATCGGTGCACCCCTTTGGTCGGTTTCGTGGCGGAACCTAAACAATCGACAATCGATTGTCAATTCCTTATCATCCCCGGCGCCGGAGGCGGAGGCGCATCACCTCAAGGAGGCCGTGCATGAAGCTCGTCGACCTGTCGCACCCCTGGAACATGCACACGCCGGGCTGGATCGGGTATCCGGGCTCGAAGATCTACTACACGCAGACCCTGCAGACCAACCGCATCGTGTCGCAGCGGGTGGAGACCTCGCTCCACGTGGGCACGCACCTCGACGGCCCCATGCACGCCGCCGACGGCGCCGGCGACATCGCCTCCCTGCCGCTGACCAAGCTCGTGCGCGAGGGCGTCATCGTCGACGTCTCCGACGTGGTGGAGGACTGGAGCATCATCACGCCCAGGCACATCACCGACCGGATGGAGGTCAAGCGGGGCGACATCCTCATCCTGCACACCGGCTATCACCGCTACTACGAGGGCAAGCCGCAGCAGGACCTCACGCGCTACTTCTGCATGCACCCGGGGGGCACCCAGGAGCTGGCGCAGTGGATGCACGACATGCAGATCTCGTGGTGGGGCATCGACGCCGGCTCCGGCGACCACCCGATGAACACGACCATCCGCTACATGCGACCCGACCTCACCGGCCGCTTCGAGGAGAAGGTCGGGCGGTCCGTCCGCGAGTACTTCGGCGAGTACGAGTACCGCCACCACAAGAGCGGCCGCCTGGTGAAGGAAGAGATCTTCCCCATGCACTACCTGGCCTTCCCCGAGGGCTGCATCCACGCCGAGAACGTGGGCGGCGACATCGAGAAGGCGCTCAACACCCGCTGCATCATCGGAGCCTTCCCGTGGAAGTTCGAGGGCGGCGAGGCCTGCCCCTGCCGGATCATCGCCTTCTTCGACGTGGGCCCGCTGGCGGTGGAGGAGGTCCGCGAGGCGATCGGGCGGCGCTGACGTCCACGCGTATGGGGGCGACCGGTCGCGCGGTGGCGCTCGGCGTGATCGGCGTGCTCGTCGTGGCCGGCGGCTGCCGGTCGGCATCCGAGCGCTTCCTCGGGCTCGCGGTGGCCCGGAGCCTGCGCGCGGAGCTCGTGACCGGGGCCGGCTTCCGGCATCTGGTGCTGTCGCGCGACCGCGCGGCCGGACGCCGGCTGCACGTGTACCTCGACGGTGACGGCACACCGGGGCTCGGCGGTCTGCCGGCCGCGGATCCGACACCGCGCGATCCGCTGGTGCTGGACCTGCTCGCGCTCGACCCCGCTCCGGCCGTCTACCTCGGTCGGCCCTGCTATCACGGGCTCGGCACCGAACCCGCGTGCGCGCCAGCGCTGTGGACCTCGGCCCGCTACTCCGAGCCGGTGGTGGCCAGCCTGGCGGCGGCGGCGCGCCGCCTCCTCGCCGAGCGGGGCGCCGAGCGCGTCGTGTGGCTCGGCTACAGCGGCGGCGGCGCGCTCGCGGTCCTGGTCGCCGCGCGGGTGCCGGAGACCGCCGGTGTGATCACCGTGGCGGCGAACCTGGACGTCGACGCGTGGGCCGAGCAGCAGCGATCCCGGCCCCTCGTCGGCTCACTCAACCCGGCGCGCCAGCCGCCGCTCCCCTCGCGCGTCTACCAGCGGCACTACGCGGGCGCGCTGGATCGGACAGTGCCGGCCGCGATCACCCGGCAAGGCGCCGCGGCCGGTGCCGACGTCATCGTGGTGCCCGGCTACGACCATCGATGCTGCTGGACCGCGCTCTGGCCGAGCGTGCTCGCCGACCTCGCGCGCGGACTGCCGGCGCGGGACTGAGTGCGCTCGGCAATTCGCGCGGACATCGCGCCACCACGAGGCCCACAACCGGTCATTGAGGAGCGCCACGGCTCCGCCGGGGCGCGACGAACGCCGGGGGGGTGTGGGGGGCCATGTCGGGGCCCCCCACTCCACTAGAACGGCACGCGCAGGCCCAGGGTCACCGTGTGGCTGGTGCGGTCGTTGTAGCCGAGCAGCTCGCGGAAATTCAGGTAGGGCTGCAGGCCGCTCGGCAGCACCATCGCCACCCCGACGCCGACGTTGAAGTAGTCGCGGTCGGGTGGGTCGGTCTGGAACAGGAACCGGGCGCGGGCCGGATCCTGCACGAGGCTGAAGCCGACGCTGCGCTGGTCGTCGAGGAACTCGTGGACGTACTCCGCGGTCGCCTGCGGCACGATGACGCCGAAGCCGGTGCTGAGAGCCACCGAGCCGTAGACGCCGACCGTGGTGGTCAAGGACTGGATGTTCTGGTTGTCGTAGGCCAGCTCCAGCCCGGTGCGGCCGGACTCCCGGTACCCGTCGATCGTCGTCTCGCGGTAGAGCACGCCGGCCCGGGGCCCGACGGTGAAGCGACCGAACAGGAAGTCGTACCCGGTGTTGACGCCGACCCTGAACTCGTTGCCGTCCGTGTCGCCCGTGGTGGAGCCGCTGATCGCGATGCCGGCCGCGGGAAGCGCGATGCTCGCGCGCCGGTCGAAGCTGTAGTCTCGACGCGTGTAGCCGGCGACGGCGTCAACGAACATGCCGGCGAAGGGCACCACGCTGCCGTAGACCAGTATCCCGTAGGCGTCGTGGTCGAAACCGCCGCCGACTTGGTCGTAGTCGCCGAACTCGTGCGCGTAGGTGACGGCGGCTCCGAGCGCCAGTCCGTTGCGGAACAGGTAGTCGGCGCCGACTGTCGCGCCGACGGTGTCGCGCTCGAATCCGGTCTCGAACCGGGTCGTGTCCTTCTCGAACTTCTGGTAGTCGGCCGACCCGTAGACACCGAAGCCGCGGGCCCCCCCGGCGTCGGCGCTCGCGGCGGCCTGCCGCTGGCGCAGCCGGCGGAAGATCTGACGCTGCTCCTCGCCGCCCGCCCGCACCTCGCCGCCGGCCGTTCCGCCCGCGGTCGAGGCGCCCCCGCCCGGGGACGCCTGGCAGATCGTGGTGAGCTGCGGTCCGAACGATCGATTGCCGAGCCCCAGGCAGCCGTTGCCGAGCAGCTGAGAGAGCACGTCGTTGAGGCCCTGCGCCCCGACCGGAGCCGTCATCGCGAGGCTCCCCAGCAGCACCAGTGAGCAGGCCATCCATCGCAACTTCATCGGGAGGCCGTCCTCTCGGAGCGAAGTGTCGTTCGTGGTGGGCCATTATGACCGAAACGCGGTCGACGACAAAGCCTCCGCCCCGCGGATCTACCGGTGGGGGTCAGTTGCTGCGGACGAACACGAAATCGCCGGACTCGTGGCCGGCATACTTGATCGGGGCGTACTCCGGGACCTGTCGCATCTGCACCCGGTCGGCCACGGAGGCTACCCGCAGCCGGAGGTGGCCGAACAGCTCCTGACCCGGCATCAGGCCGACGTTCGCCCGCAGGACCTCCAGGAAAGCCTGGGCGAAGGCCGAGTGGCGGCCGCCAGCGCTGTCGAGCACCGGCTCGACGCCGCCGGAGGTCATGACCATCCGCGAGCGCTGGTGGGCCATGACCGACAGCAGTCGCTGCCGCTCGCCCTCGCTCAGCCCGCCCTCCAGCCGGCCCAGCGCCGAGCGGGTCAGGGTGCCGGCGTAGCACGAGTCGGCGACGACCAGGAGCTGCTGGACCGTCATGGCGTTGAGGACGTCGGTGATGGCGACGTTGGAGATCCAGTTGGCCGTGCTGTTCGGCTCGGCGTCGATCGGCAGCCAGTGCCCGCGCTGGTTGCGGTCGTCCAGCTCGCCGTGCCCGGCGTAGTAGATCAACAGGTTGTCCTTCTCGGTGAGCTTCTCGCGCTGCTCGTTGAGCGCGGCCAGGATGTCGTAGCGGGTGGCGTTCACCAGCAGCCGCACCTGGAAGCCGTAGTCCGCCTCCAGCACCCGCGCCACCTCGCGCGCGTCGGCCACCGCGGTCTTCAGCGGCCGCAGGAGCTTGTAGTCGTTGTTGCCGATGACGAGCGCGTGATACCGGCCGAACGCCGCCGTCGACGCGGCCCGCGGGAGCCCCACCCGGGCCGGGCCGGCGGCCGCCGGCGTCGCCGCTCGCTGTTGCATCCGGGCCAGCACGAAGTCCACCGAACCGCGCCGCCCCTGCCGATCGACGGCCACGATGCGCACGGGTTGCTCGGCTTGCGGCAACGCGATCTCGGCCCGGAAGACGTTGTTGGCCAGCAGCTTCTCGGCGCGGTCGTTGACGGTGAGAGTGACCAGCTCCGTCTCGCTGGCGACGCGGCCGACCACGACCGGCCTGTCGCTGGCCACGCTGGCCCGGACGCCGGCGCCGTCGCGCAGCGTCCGCAGCTCTGGCTGCAGGATCTGGATGACCGGGCCGGCGCCGCTCGTGGCGGTCTGCTGGCGCAGGCGCTCCAGGCGTTCGCGCTGGTCACGGCTGTCGCTCTCCAGGCGCGTCACCGACGCCCGCAGGCCGTCCATCTCCCGGCTCTTGGCGGCCAGCGCCGCCTCGCGCTCGGTGATCGTCCGCTCGAGCTCGGCGACCCGGGCGGCCCGGGCGCCGGCGTTCGTCTCGCGCCGTTTCGTGTCGTCCAGCTCGCGCCGGAGCTGCTCCACCCGGCGCCGCTCGGCCTCGACCTCGCCGCGCCGCCCGTCCAGGGCACGGCGGGCCGCGTCCAGCTCTCCCTGCACCCGCGCCAGATCTCGGCCCTTGGCGTCGAGCTCGCGACGCAGCTCGCCGACCTCGGCCCGCAGCTGGACGACCTCCGCGGTGGCCGCGGCCGGCGCGATCTCGAAGGCCACATCCTTGGAGCCGGCGGCCCGCCGGTACCAGCTCAGCGCCTGGGCGGGGTCGCGGGGGACGCCGAGGCCGCGCTCGTAGAGCGTGCCCAGGTTCAGCGCCGCGCGAGAGTACCCGCGCTCGGCGGCACGGCGGTACCACGTGGCGGCCGTCGCGTAGTCGGGTTGGACCCCGAGACCTTTCTCGAAGATCTCGCCCACGTAGGTCTGGGCGGCCTGATCGCCCTGCTCGGCCAGCGGCAGCCACACCTTCAGCGCCGTCGCATAGTTGGCGCGGTCGAACGCGACGTACTCGCCGCCCCGGATCTCGCAGTCGCGGGCAGCGGTCTTGACCGCGCGGCGGGCCGTCACGTACGTCACCTGGCCGCCGAGCTGGCGGATCTGTCCCGGTAGCAGGCAGTCCACGACCATGAAGCTCTCGACGGCGCCGGGGCCGGTCGGCCGAGCCGTGGGCTGGGTACCGGCGGTGCCGCAGGCGGCCGACAGGAGGGCGAGCGCGGCCACCGGGAGGCGGGACCAGCGGACCGGACGGAGACGGCGCCGTGCAGTGACGCTCACCAGCCGATTCTGGCTCGACAGGGGGCCCAGTGTCCAGATCCGCGCGCGCCGGGGCGCCCACTGCCTCGCTGGCACGCCCGGTCCATGGACGCCACACAGTCCGACGGGACGAAGAGACGGAAGTCGCGCAGGAGCGGCGCGGCGCTAGACGGAGGCGGGCCGCTCGGGTCGCGACAGGGAGCCGGTCGTCGAGGGGGCCGGGCCACCGGCCCGGCGCCAGAAGAAGACGCGCGAGATTGGCCGGGCGGCCAGGTACTTCTGCGCGGAGTCCATGTAGAGGTAGAGCACGGGCGTGATGTAGAGCGTCAGCACCTGCGACACGAGCAGGCCGCCGACCACCGCCAGGCCGAGCGGCCGCCGCGCGTCGCCGCCGGCGCCGACGCCGAGCGCGATCGGCAGCGTGCCCAGCAGCGCGGCCATCGTCGTCATCATGATCGGGCGGAAGCGCAGGAGGCAGCCCTGGTAGATCGCCTGGGCCGGCGCCGCGCCCGCCCGCTCGGCCTCCAGGGCGAAGTCGATCATCATGATGGCGTTCTTCTTCACGATGCCCACCAGCATGATCAGGCCCACGAAACCGTAGACGTTCAGCTCCATCCCGAACGCCATCAGCGTCGCCAGCGCACCCACGCCGGCCGCCGGCAGCCCCGACAGGATCGTCAGGGGGTGGATGAAGCTCTCGTAGAGTACGCCGAGGATCAGGTAGATCACGAGGATGGTGATCAGCAGCAGCATCCCCTGCCCGCGCAGCGAGTCCTGGAAGGCCTGGGCCGTGCCCTGGAACGTCGCGTTCAGGGTCGCGGGCACGCGCAGCTCCCGCTGCACGGCCTCGACCTGCGCGACCGCGTCGCTGAGCGACACCCCGGGCTTGGTGTTGAAGGAGATCGTCACCGACGGCAACTGGCCCAGGTGCGTGACCACCAGGGGCCCCAGCCCCGGGGCCAGCGTCGTGACCGCGTCCAGGGGCACCAGCCGGCCGGTGCTCGACCGCACGTTCAGGCGGGCCAGCGCGGTGGGGTCCTGCTGGAACCGCGGGTCGACTTCCAGGATCACCCAGTACTGGTTGGACGGCGTGTAGATGGTGGAGACCTGCCGGGAGCCGTAGGCGGCGCCCAGCGCGCTCTCGATCTGGTCGGCCGTCACGCCCAAAGCGGCGGCCTTGTCGCGGTCGATGTCGACGACGATCTGCGGGCTCGTGATCTGCAGATCCGTGTTGACGTCTTGCAGCCCGGGTAGCTGCCGGAGGCGGTCGTAGAGCCGGGGCGCCCAGTGGTACAGCTCCTGGAGGTCGGCGTCCTGCAGCGTGTACTGGTAGACGGCCTTGGTGAGCTGGCCGCCGATGCGGATCGTGGGCAGCACCTGGGGATAGACGCGGATGCCGGGCACCTCGGCCAGCCTGGGCCGCAGCTCGGCGATCAGCTCGTTGACGTGCTTGCGCTCCGACCGCGGCTTGAGCCGCATGAAGATGCGGCCGTTGTTCATCACGGTGCTCGACCCGCTGGCGCCGATGAACGACATGAACTGCTGCACATACGGCTGCTGGCGCACGACGTCGGCCACGGCGCGCTGGTGGGCCATCATCGACTCGAACGAGACGTCCTGGGCCGCCTCCGTGAACGCGAAGATGGTGCCGTTGTCCTCGGTCGGGATGAACCCCTTGGGGATGACGACGAAGAGCCAGGCGGTCAGCCCGAACGTGAGGACGAGCACGGCCATCGTCAGCCGCCCGTGGCTCAGCGTCCATCGAAGCGACGCGTCGTACGCGTGAAGCATGCCGTCGAAGACGCGCTCGGAGGCCCGGTAGAGCCGGCTGTGCCCCGCGTGGGGCGGCTTCAAGAACCGGCTGCACAGCATCGGCGTCAGCGTCAGCGAGACCACTCCCGAGATGAGCACGGCCACGCCGATCACGACGGCGAACTCGTGCATGAGCCGCCCGACCACGCCGCCCATGAACAGCACCGGGATGAACACGGCGGCCAGCGACACGGTCATGGACAGGATGGTGAAGCCGATCTCGCGGGAGCCGTTGAGGGCGGCCTCCATCCGGCTCTCGCCCGCCTCCATGCGGCGGACGATGTTCTCCAGCATCACCACCGCGTCGTCCACCACGAAGCCGACACAGAGCGTGAGGGCCATCAGCGAGATGATGTCGATCGTGTAGCCGAACACGTACATGACGCCGAAGGTGCCGATGATCGACAGCGGCACCGCCAGGCTCGGGATCAGCGTGGCGGAGACGTTGCGCAGGAACAGGAAGATCACCAGCACGACGAGGCAGACCGTGAGGAGCAGCGTGAACTGCACCTCGTGGACCGAGTCCCGGATGGCCACCGACCGGTCGTAGACGACGTCGAGGCTCACCGAGGCCGGCAGCTGCTGCCGGAACACGGGCAGGAGCTTGCGGACGGCGTCGACCACCTCGATGGTGTTGGTCCCCGGCTGCCGCTGGATGGCCAGCACCACCGCGCGGTCGGCGTTGAACCAGCTCGCGACCTTGTCGGTCTGCACGCCGTCGACCACCCGCCCCAGCTCGCCCAGGCGCACGGGCGAGCCGTTGCGATAGGCCACCACCATCGGCCGGTAGGCGGCGGCGTCGGTGAGCTGGGCGTTGGACTGGATGTTGACCGCCTGGTGGGGGCCGGACAGCGTGCCCGTCGGTCGCTTGGGATTGGCGCGGGCGATGGCCTGCTCGACCTCGTCGATGCCGATCCCGCGCGCCGCCAGCGCCCGCGGGTCGACCTGCACCCGCACCGCGTACTTCTGCGAGCCGAAGATGAAGACCTGGGCCACGCCGCTGATCGTGGAGATGCGCTGCGCCAGGTTCGTCTGGGCGTACTCGTCCACGGTGTACAGCGGCAGCGTCGGTGAGCTGAGGGCGAGATAGAGCACCGGCTGGTCGGCCGGGTTCACCTTCTGATAGCTGGGCGGCGTCGGCATCCCCGGCGGCAACAGCGGCGCCGACTTGGTGATGGCCGCCTGCACGTCCTGGGCGGCGGCGTCGATGTCGCGGCTGAGCGTGAACTGGATGGTGATCTGGGTGAGGCCCAGCGCGCTGGTCGACGTCATCGAGTCGATGCCGGCGATCGTCGTGAACTGCCGCTCGAGCGGCGTGGCCACGGCCGAGGCCATCGTCTCCGGGCTGGCGCCGGGCAGCGACGCCGTCACCTGGATGGTCGGGAAATCGACGTTGGGCAGGTCGTTCACGGGCAGGCGGCCGTAGGCCATCACGCCGAAGATGAGGACGGCCGCCATCAGCAGCGTGGTGAGGACCGGGCGGCGGATGAACAGCGCCGGGCTCACGAGGACCTCGGCGGCTTGATCTCCACCCGTGCCCCGGGCACCAGGCGCAGCTGGCCGTCGGTGACGACCTGCTCGCCGGCCTTCACGCCCTGCTCGATCACCAGCTCGCGGGGCAGGCGCCGCCCGACCTTCACCGGCCGCGACTCCACGGTGCTGTCGGCCTTCACGACGAACACGTAGGGGCCTTGCTGGCCGGCCTGCACGGCCTGCGCCGGCACCACCACCGCCTGATCGCTGGTGAGGGTGAGCGCGACGTCCACGAACTGCCCCGGCCACAGCGCGCTGTCGGTGTTGGGAAACGTCGCCTTGAGCTGGATCGTGCCGGTGGTGGGGTCGACGGTGTTGTTCATGAAGGTCACCGTGCCCACCACGGTGCGCCGGCCGCCGTCGAGGACGGCCTCGAGCTTCAGCGTCCCCTCGGCGCGGTATCGCGTGACCGCCGTGAGGTGCTGCTCGGGCACCGCGAACGAGACGTAGATGGGCCGGGTCTGGGCGATCACGACGAGCGGGTCGTCCTCGGTCGCCTTCACGATGTTGCCGCCCTGGACCAGGAGGTTGCCGGTGCGGCCGTCCATGGGCGCCCGGATCGTGGTGAAGGCGAGCTGGATGCGGGCGGTGTCGACCATCGCCTCGTTGGCCTGGATGATCGCCCGCGCGTTGTCGACCATGGCCTCCGCCGCGCGCGCCGAGGCCCGCGCGTTGTCCACGCCCGCCCGGTCGGCCTGGACCGTGGCCTGCAGCGCCGCCAGGGCGGTGCGGACCTGGTCGTACTGCTCGCGGGCGATCAGCTCCTTCTTCAGGAGCGCGGCGTAGCGCTGCTCCTGCACCCGGGCGTTGTCGAGCTGGGCGGCGTCGCGCTCGAGATTCGCCTGGGCCTGCGCCACCTCGGCCTCGCGCTGGGCGAACGCGGCCTGGGCCTGGCGCAGCTGGGCGCGGTCCCGGGCCACGTTGGCCTCCGCCTGCCGGACCCCCGCCTCCACGGGCCGCGGGTCGATCGTGAAGAGCAGGTCGCCGCGCTTGACCTCCTGCCCTTCCTTGAAGTGCACCTGCTGGATCTGGCCGGCCACCTGCGACTTCACGCCCACCGTCGTGTACGCCTGCACGGTGCCCACGGTGGTGACCTGCACCGGCACCGAGCGTTGCTCGGCGATGGCGGCGCCGACGGGGACCGCCGGCGGCGCCGCCGGCCGCGCCGCCTGGGCCCCTCCGGGGGATTCCGAGCACCCGGCCAGGCCGAGCACGGCGACGAGCGCCCCGGCCGCGAGCCGCCGCCTCACGACTTCGCCGCCTCGGCGGCCGCGTCCACCAGCGCCTCCAGCCCCTTGATCACCCGCTGACGGTCGTCGGCCGTCATCCGCCGCAGGACACCCTCGACCCCGCGCATCTGCATGGCGTGCAGCTCGTCGACCAGCGCCCGGCCGGCCCGCGTCAGCTCGAGCAGGTACACGCGGCGGTCGGCGGGATGGTCCGAGCGCTGGAGGAACTGCTTTTCCTCGAGCCGGTCCACGATGTGGGTGACGGCCGGCAGCGTGACGCCGAAGGCCTTGGCGACGTCGCCCATGTGGCAGCCGGAGTGGTCGGCGACGTGGAAGAGCACCTGCGACTGGGCGTAGGTGAGGTCCAGCTCGGAGGCCCGCTGCCAGAGGAGCTGGCGGAAGGTGGTGCTCCCGAGCGCGTTGAGCAGGTCCAGCAGGCGCTGGGCCTCCGCGGATCGCCGGCGCGAGGTCGACGGCGGCATGGTTCGTCAATGATGCAGCCGCCTAACAGTTTAGTCAATTAACCATATGGGGGCCTCGGAGGGCCCTCCATGGGGAGCTGGGCCCATGGCGGGAGCGCGGAGGCGCACGGTATGATGGCGCGGCGATGAAGACCGCCGGCGTCGAGTGGCTCGCGCGCAACCTGCCGGCCGTGGTCCTGTTCGCCGCGACGCTCGTCGCCTGGCAGCTCGCGGTGACGGTGCTCCAGGTGCGCGAGTACCTGTTGCCGAGCCCCCTGGCGGTGCTGCGGGCGCTCGGTGGCGCGGAGGTGCCGTGGGCCGGGCACCTGTGGATCACCACGGTGGAGATCGTGGGCGCGTTCGCGGTGGCGGCGGTGGTCGGGGTCGCGCTCGGCGTGGCCATCGCGTGGTCGAGCCTGCTGGCCAAGGCCCTGGTGCCGTTCCTCGTCTTCGTCAACACGCTGCCGAAGGTGGCGGTGGCGCCGCTGTTCCTGCTCTGGCTCGGCTACGGCGTGGTGCCGAACATGCTCATCGGCGCCCTCATCGGCTTCTTCCCGGTCGTCATCAACACCGCGGTCGGTCTCACGCAGGTCGACGAGGAGCTGCTCGACCTCGGCCGCGTGTTCAACGCCCCCAAGTGGCGGGTCTTCGCCACGATCCGGATCCCCAACGCCTTCCCCTACATCCTCAGCGCGCTGAAAGTCACCGCCACCGCCGCCGTCGTCGGCGCCGTCGTGGGCGAGTTCATCGCCTCGCAGAACGGGCTCGGCTACGTCATCATGACGACCCAGGGCAGCATGAACACGCCGGTCGCCTTCGCCGCCCTCGTGTGGATCTCCGCCGTCGGCCTGGCGGTCTATGGCGCCGTCGTCGCCGCCGCCCGCTGGATCGCGCCGTGGGCCGACACCTCTCGATGAGCACAGGAGGCTCCCGATGACACGCACGCGCTGGACCGTCCTCGTCGCCGCCGTCCTCCTCGTGGCCGGCGCCGCCACCCCGCCCGCCGCCCAGACGTCGTCGAAGGTCACCTTTGCCCTCAACTGGTTCGCCGTGGGCGACCACGCCGCCTACTGGGTGGCCCTCGACAAGGGCTACTACAAGGCCCGGGGCCTCGACGTCGAGCTGCAGAACTCCAAGGGCTCGGGCGACTCGATCGCCAAGGTCGACACCGGGCGCGCCGACGTCGGGCTGGCCGACAGCGCGGTGGTCATCGCGGCCGTGGCCCGCGGCGCCAAGGTGAAGGTGGTCGGCATGGTCTTCGACAAGACGCCGCTCAACGTCTGGTCGTGGAAGGACGCGCCGATCAACAAGCCCAAGGATCTCGAGGGCAAGACAGTGGGCGCCCCGCCCGGCGACGGGCAGCGGCAGGTCTTCCCCGCCTTCGCCAAGCTGCACGGCATCGACCAGAGCAAGGTGACGTGGGTCAACGTGGAGCCGGCGGCCAAGGTGCCGGCGCTCGCCGAGAAGCGGGTCAACGCGGTGGCCGACTACACGACCGGCCTGCCCTTCTACGAGAAGGCGATGGGCAAGGGCAACGCGGTCATGATGCCGTGGGCCGAGCACGGCTTCGACATGTACAGCATGTCGATCATCGCCAGCGACAAGACCATGAAGGAGCACGCCAAGACGCTGCGCGCATTCCTGGAGGCGTCCTATCTCGGCTGGCGCGACGTCATGGACAATCCCAAATCGGCGCTGGAGATCTTCAAGAAACGCGTGCCCGAGATCGACCTGTCGATCATCGAGCCCAACATGATGCTGGGGCTCGAGCTGATGAAGACCGACCGCTACGCCCGGCACGGCATCGGCTGGATGGACGAGCGGAAGATGTGCGGCTCGGTCGACCTCGTCAACACCTACATGGGGGTGGCGCGCAAGGTGGGCTGCCAGGAGGTCTACACGAACGAGTTCCTGACGAAGGTCGAGCCGCCGAAGTCGATGCGCTAGTGTCGGGCGCCGACCGGTTCATCGTCCTCGACCGGGTCGGCATGGTCTACGCGGCGGCCAGCGGCCCGGTCGAGGCGCTGCGCGACATCACCCTCGCCGTCGACCAGGGCGAGCTGATCGCGGTCGTCGGCCCCTCCGGCTGCGGCAAGTCCACGCTCCTGCGCATCGTGGCCGGGCTGCGCGCGGTGACGACCGGGCATGTGCGCGTGGGCGGCCGGTCGGTGACCCGGCCCCTGGCCGAGGTCGGCATGGTCTTTCAGGCCCCCGTCCTCCTCAAGTGGCGCACGATCCTCGACAACGTGCTGCTGCCGGCCGAGCTGTCGGGGTTCGATCGCGCCGCCTATCGCGGCCGGGCGGGCGAGCTCCTCAGCCTGGTGGGGCTCGGCGAGTTCGCGCGCAAGCTGCCGAGCGAGCTCTCCGGCGGCATGCAGCAGCGCGCCTCGCTGTGCCGCGCCCTGCTCCTCGATCCGCCCCTGCTGCTCATGGACGAGCCGTTCGGCGCGCTCGACGCCATGACCCGCGACGAGATGAACCTGGAGCTGCTGCGCGTGTGGGGCGAGGCCGCGGGCGCGCGCAAGACCATCCTCTTCGTCACCCACTCGATCCCGGAGGCGGTGTTCCTCGCCGACCGCGTGGTCGTGCTGTCGCCGCGTCCGGGCCGCCTCGCGCGGATCTTCGACGTGCCCCTGCCGCGCCCCCGCACCGTGGCGGTGCGCGCCACCGCCGAGTTCGGCGCGCTCTCGCTGAAGATCTACGAGACCCTGACCGGAGCCGGGTAGTCGGGGGCGTCGGGAAGCATCTCGGGGGCGCGGTGAGGCGCCACCTCGAGGGGCCCTGTCGGGGCCCCCATGTCTTGAAGTCATCGAATCAGCCGCCGCGCAGGCGCGGGTCGAGGACGTCGCGGAGCGCGTCGCCCAGCATGTTGAAGCCGAACACGGCCAGCGAGATGGCCGCCCCCGGGCAGAGCACCATCCAGGGCGCGTGGTACATGAACGAGCGGCCGGAACCGGCCACCATCCCGCCCCACGACGGATAGGGCGGCGGCACGCCGAAGCCCAGGAACGACAGCGCCGACTCCACCAGGATGACGGTGCCGAGCCCGATCGTGGCCAGCACGATGATGGTGGCCATGACGTTGGGCAGCAGGTAGCGCAGCACGATGCGCAGGTGGCCGGCGCCCATCGCCCGGGCCGCCTCGACGTAGGGATGCTGCAGCACCGACAGCGTGGCGCCGCGGATCACGCGGGAGGCGCCGGCGGCCCCCAGAATCGACAGCGCCAGGATCAGGTTGAGCAACCCCGGTCCCAGCACCGCCATCAGCGACAGGATGATGACGAGGCCCGGAAACGACTGCCAAGCGTCCACGAGGCGCTGGACGGCGAGGTCGTAGACGCCGCCGAAGTACGCGCTGGAGACACCGATGACGGCGGCCAGCCCCGTGGCCAGCGCCACCGTCGCGAACCCCACGGTGACGGAGATCCGCGCGCCGAAGACGACCCGGCTCCAGATGTCGCGGCCCAGGTTGTCGGTGCCCAGCCAGAACTGCCGGCTCGGGGGCTTCATGCGGGCGATGGTCTCGTCGTAGGCGTAGGGGGCGATCCAGTCGGCGAAGGTCGCCATGCCGATCAGCGCCAGCACGATGACCGCCCCGATCGCCCCCAGCGGCTTGGCCCGGGCGAACCGATAGACGGTGTGGAGGACCCCGAGACGCCCCCCCATCAGTACCGGATCCGCGGGTCGAGCACCGCGTAGAGCAGGTCGACCGCGAGGTTGGCGGCCACGATCGTGGCCACGATGACCAGGTTGACGCCCTGGATGACGGGGTAGTCGCGCTGGGTGATCGCGTCCACCAGGAACTGCCCCATACCGGGGATGCTGAAGATCGTCTCGATGATCACGGAGCCGCCGGTGATCTGCGCGATCTGCAGCCCCAGCACGGTGACGACGGGGATGAGCGCGTTCTTGAGGCCGTGCTTGAGCACGACCACCCGCTCGCGCAGCCCCTTGGCCCACGCCGTCCGTACGTAGTCCTGGCGCAGGACCTCCAGCAGCTGCGCACGCGTGAGGCGCATGATCGCCGCCGCGGACGCGACGCCGAGGATCGAGGCGGGCAGAACGAACTGCACGAGGTAGCCGGCGGGGTCGGCCGACCATGCGGTGAAGCTCACCAGCGGCGTCCAGCCCCACCAGATCGCCGGCAGCAGGATGACGACGATCGCCTGCACGAAGGCGGGCACCGACAGGCCGAGGATGGCCCCGCTGCGCGCGACGAAGTCAGCGAGGCCGTCCTGGCGCACCGCCGACAGCACGCCGATGGGCACGCCGACCAGGAGCGACACCGCCAGCGCCATCACCCCCAGCGTCAGCGTGATCGGCAGCCGCCGGGCCAGCTCGGTGAGCACGGGCTGGCGCGTCCAGAGCGACTCGCCGAGGTCGCCGCGGGCGACGTTGCCGAGCCAGGCGGTGTACTGCACCACCACCGGCCGGTTCAGGCCGAGCTTCGCGCGAAGGTCCTCCAGGTCCTTGCCGTATGCCTTCTCGTCGAGCATGAGCTGCACCACGTCGCCGGGCAGCAGACGGGGCAGCGTGAAGACGATGAAGGTGGCGATCAGCAGCGAGGGAATGGCGACGAGCAGTCGCCGCAGGACGTAGAGCCGCATGCGGAGGCGGC
>DASTOJ010000280.1:0-6849 GCA_035762565.1 Candidatus Methylomirabilota bacterium
GCCGCTCTTCGCCGTAGCTGATGACGGTGATCCGCGCGGCGGGTACGCCGCGCGAGACGAGGTAGTTCATCGTCGCCTTGGCCCGACGGTCGCCCAGCGAGGTGTTGTACTCGCTGGTCCCGCGCTCGTCGCAGTGCCCCTCGATGAGGATGAGATGGTCGGTGTGGGCCTTGAGCCAGACGGCGTTGGCGTCGAGGACCTTGGCGTCCGTCTCCCGGATGTCGGCCTTGTCGAAATCGAAATGGATGTCGGCCAGGTCCGAGACTGCCTGGAAGTCCTTGACCGCGGGCCGTGCACCGGCGCTCCCGGCGGTCGCGCCCGACGATCCCATGCCCCGGCCGGCGTCGCCCGGCCTCGCCGACGCGGGTCCTACTGAGCCCGGGCCCCCGAGCCCGCTGCCCGTCGCACCTCCCGGCGAGGGGGCGGACGCCTGGGTGGTGGCCGGCTGCTTGGCGCACCCGGCCAGGACAAGCGTCAGGATCACGGCAGGAACCGCCAAGGCTTTCGTCATCGCGAGCCTCCTTTCTGTCATGCAAGCCGGCGGCGTTCGCACCCGTATGTTCGCGGCGGCGCCCCCACCAGTAGTTATAGCGTCCGGCCCTCCCCCGGCCGGCATGAATTCTCGGCGCCTTCGGGCCCCTCGGACGGGCCCGGGCGGCGACCGCCAGCCGATCAGCGCGTGGGGGGCAGGCGGTGCCGGAGGCGCTCGACGAACTCCTGGGGGTGGTCGGGGGATAGCCCGACCCAGCCGTCGTCCGTGGCGAGCCAGACGACGTCGCGGCTGTTGGCGAGGTAGAGGCGGAAGTTGCCGAGCCGCGGGCTCCAGAAGCGGCCGAAATGGCCGAAGATGCCCCGGGAGCCGAACGTGGTGAGCGCGGTCAACGATCGGTGCTCGGTGTCGACCGCCCGGATCGTGCGGTAGGGGATGACGAGCACACCGGCGCGGCGATGGACCTGCACGCCGTCGTCGCCCAGCACGTACGCCGTGGGCGCGAAGCGGCCGAAGATCCACAGGATCAGCGTGAACGGCAGGCTGACCAGCAGCCAGCGCGGGTCCCCGGTCGTCGCCGTGAGTACCACGCCGGTGACGGAGAGGACGACGACGCCCAGGCCGACGGCGGCGACCGTGGACCAGCGCTCGCGGGTCCCCAGCGTCGCCGAAAACGAGTCGGGGCCTAGCGCGGCCAGATCTCGAGGACGCTGAAGAAGTAGGCGATCTCCGCCGAGGCCGTCTCGGCCGCGTCGGAGCCGTGGACGGCGTTGGCCTCGATGGAGGTGGCGAAGTCCTTGCGGATCGTGCCTGGCGCGGCCTTGGCCGGATCGGTGGCGCCCATGAGATCGCGCCAGCGCTGGATGGCCCCGGCGTGCTCCAGCACGATGAGGATGCACGGGCCCTGGGTCATGAAGCGGCACAGGCTCGTGAAGAAGGGGCGCTCGCGGTGCACGGCGTAGAACCCCGCGGCGGCGTCGAGGGACATCCGCAGCATCTTGAGGCCCAGGACCGTGAAGCCGGCCTGCTCGATGCGGCTGAGGATCTGGCCGGCCACGCCGCGCGCGACGGCGTCCGGCTTGATGATCGCCAGCGTGCGCTCGCTCTTCATGCGCCGATCACCGTCGCCACGGTCGCTCCCATGTCGGCCGGGCTCTTCACCAGCGTCGCCCCGGCCGCCTGCAACGCCTTCATTTTCTCCGCCGCCGTCCCCTTGCCGCCGGCGATGATCGCGCCGGCGTGACCCATGCGGCGGCCGGGCGGCGCCGTCTGGCCGCAGATGAACGCGACCACGGGCTTCCGCACGTTGTCGCGGATGTACACCGCCGCCTCCTCTTCCGCCGTGCCCCCGATCTCGCCGATCATCATGATCGCGCGCGTGGCAGGGTCCGCGTTGAACAGCCGCAGGACGTCCACGAACGAGGTGCCGTGGACGGGGTCACCTCCGATTCCCACGCAGGTCGTCTGGCCGATGTTGCGCGCGCTGAGCTGGCCCACGACCTCGTAGGTGAGCGTGCCGCTGCGGGAGACGACGCCCACCGGCCCCACCTTGTGGATGTGGCCTGGCATGATGCCGATCTTGGCCTGGCCCGGCGTGATGACGCCCGGGCAGTTCGGCCCGATGAGGCGGCTCGCGGTGCCGGCGAGGTAGTGCTTGGCCCGCACCATGTCGGTCACCGGGATGCCCTCCGTGATGCAGATCACCAGCGGCACGCCGGCGGCGGCCGCCTCCATGATCGCGTCGGCGGCGGCCGGCGGCGGCACGAAGACGAGCGCGCAGTTCGCGCCCTCCTGGCGCACCGCCTCTCCGACCGTGTTCCATACCGCGAAGCCCTCGTGGGTGGTGCCGCCCTTGCCCGGCGTCACGCCGCCCACGACCTGGGTTCCGTATTCCTTGCAGCGGGCCGCGTGAAAGGCGCCCTCCTTGCCGGTGATCCCCTGCACGACCACGCGCGTGGAACGGTCCACCAGGATGCTCACGATGCATTCCTCGCCAGCTCGACCGCCCTGCGCGCACCGTCGCCCATGTCGTTCGCCATCACGAGGGGCAGGCCGGAGTCGGCGAGCATCTTCTTGCCCTGCTCGACGTTGGTGCCCTCGGCGCGCAGCACCACGGGCAGCGTCAGGCCCAGCTTGCGCACGGCGCCGATCACGCCCTCGGCCAGCCGGTCGACGCGGAGGATACCGCCGAAGACGTTGATGAAGATGGCCTTCACGCTCGGGTCGGACGAGAGGATCCGGAACGCGTTCTCGATCTGCTCGGGCGAGGCGCCGCCGCCCACGTCCAGGAAGTTGGCGGGCTCGCCGCCGGCCAGCTTCACGATGTCCATCGTGGCCATGGCGAGGCCGGCGCCGTTGACCATGCAGGCCACGTTGCCGTCGAGCTTGATGTAGTTGAGGTTGTGCTTCGAGGCCTCGACGTCCAGCGGGTCCTCCTCGTGGACGTCCCGCAGCGCGACCAGCTCGGGGTGACGGGAGAGCGCGTTGTCGTCGAAGCTCAGCTTGGCGTCCAGCGCCAGCACGCGGCCGTCGTTGGTGACCACCAGGGGGTTGATCTCGGCCAGCGAGCAATCCTTGGCGAGGTAGAGTCGGAAGAGGTTGCGGATCAGGCCCACGCCGTGCTTGAAGGTCTCGCCGGCGAGTCCGAGGCCGAACGCCAGCCGCCGGGCCTGGAACTCGCCCAGGCCGAGCGCCGGGTGCGTCCACTCCCGGATGATCTTCTCGGGCGTGCGCTCGGCGACCTCCTCGATGTCCATCCCGCCCGCTTCGGACGCCATCACCACGTGGGTCGAGCGGGCGCGGTCGAGCGTCATCGACAGGTAGAGCTCACGCGCGATCGCCGAGGCCTGCTCCACCCACACCGAGCGGACCAGGATCCCCTCGGGTGGCGTCTGCGGAGTCTTGAGCCGCATGCCGAGGATCTGCCTCGCCGCCGCCTCGGCACCGGCCGGGTCGTCGGCCAGCTTGATCCCGCCGGCCTTGCCGCGCCCGCCGGCGTGCACCTGGGCCTTGACCACGACCCGCCCCCCCAGCCGCTGAGCGATCTCCCTCGCCCGGACCGGCGTGTCGGCCGCGTCGCCCTCGGGCACCGGCACCCCGAACTCGCGCAGCAGGACCTTGGCCTGGTACTCGTGGACCTTCACGCGGGCCCGCTCACAGGATCAACGGCGTCGGCTCGAGCTCGCGGCAGACCGGGTCGTGGAGGCCGCGCGGCCCGTCACGCCGGCTCCTGGCGGCCGCCGCGGAACTTGCGGAGGAGCCAGACGACGGGGTCGAAGTTGTCGACCATCCGCTCCTTCATGGGGATGATGCCGTTGTCGGTGATGTGGATGTGCTCGGGGCACACTTCCGTGCAGCACTTCGTGATGTTGCACAGCCCGATCCCGGCCTGGCTGCGCACCCATTCCGTCCGGTCCAGCGTGTCGAGCGGGTGCATGTCGAGGCCGGCGGCCTTGATGAAGAACCGCGGCCCCGCGAACCGCGGCTTGTGCTCCTCGTGGTCGCGGATGACGTGGCAGACGTCCTGGCACAGGAAGCACTCGATGCACTTGTGGAATTCCTGCGCCCGATCGACGTCCTCCTGCATCATCCGGTACTTGCCGTCGGGGTCGGGCGGCCTCAGGCGCAGCGGCGGGACCTGCCTGGCCTTGACGTAGTTGTAGGAGACGTCCGTCACCAGATCGCGGATGATCGGAAACGTCCGGACCGGCGTCACCGTGACCGTGTCGCCCGGCTTGAACAAGTCCATGCGGGTCATGCACATGAGCCGCGGCTTGCCGTCGATCTCGGCGCTGCACGAGCCGCACTTGCCGGCCTTGCAGTTCCACCGACAGGCGAGATCGGGCGCCTGGGTGGCCTGGATGCGGTGGATGACGTCGAGGACCACCATCCCGTCGTCGGCGTCCACCCGGTAGTCGCGCAAGTCGCCGCCGGTGGGGCCGCCGCGGAACACCCGCATCGTGAAGGTCGGCATTATTTCCTCTCCTGGAACAGCGCCTTGAGCTCGGCCGGCATCTCCGGCAGCGGCTCGCGGCTGACCTGCACGCGCCCCTCGCGCAGCCGGAGCACCACGTTGAGCTTGCCCCAGGCGTCGTCCGTGAACGGGTGGTCCTCGCGCGTGTGGCCGCCGCGGCTCTCCTTGCGCTCGAGGGCCGCCAGCGTCGAGCACTCGGCGATCGTGAGCAGCGAGCGGAGGTCGAGCGCGGTGTGCCAGCCGGAGTTGTAGATTCGGCCTCCGTCGACTCGCACCTTCCGGGCGCGCTCCTTGAGCGCGTCGATCCGCTTGAGCGCCTCCTTCAGCTCGGCCTCCTTGCGAATGATCCCGACCAGGTTATGCATGGTCTCCTGCAGGTCGGCCTGGATCGCGTATGGGTTCTCCCCGCCCGCCCGCTCGAACGGCTCCAGGCACTCGCGCACGACCGCTTCGACCTGGCCGGCGTCGGCGACCAGCTGACCGCCGAAGTTCTTGGCGTAGAGCGCGGCGTGCAGCCCGGCCCGACGCCCGAAGACCAGCAGATCGGAGAGCGAGTTACCGCCGAGGCGGTTGCTGCCGTGCATCCCGCCCGCGACCTCGCCGGCGGCGTACAGCCCGGCCACCGTGCCCTGGGTGCTGTCGGCGTCCACGCGCACGCCGCCCATCACGTAGTGCTGGGCGGGACCGACCTCCATCGGCTCCTTGGTGATGTCGACGCCGGCCAGCTCCTTGAACTGGTGGTACATGGACGGCAGCCGCTTGCGGATGTAGTCGGCCGGCCGCCGCGAACAGATGTCGAGGAACACACCGCCATGGGGGCTGCCGCGCCCCGCCTTGACCTCGGACCTGATCGCGCGCGCGACCTCGTCCCGCGGCAGCAGATCCGGGGTCCGCCGGTTGTTCTTCTTGTCCTCGTACCAGCGGTCGGCCTCGGCCTCGTTGTCGGCCGTCTCCCCTTTGAAGAACTCGGGGATGTAGTTGAACATGAAGCGCTCGCCCTTGTTGTTCTTCAGCGTGCCACCGTCGCCCCGCACGCCTTCCGTCACCAGGAGGCCGGCCACCGATGGTGGCCATACCATGTGCGTGGGGTGGAACTGGACGAACTCCATGTCGATGAGGTCGGCGCCCGCCCACAGCGCCAGCGAATGGCCGTCGCCGGTGTATTCCCACGAGTTCGACGTGATCTTCCACGCCTTGCCGATGCCGCCGGTGGCCAGCACGACGGCCTTGGCCTTGAACACGACCATCTCACCGTTCTTCCGCCAGTACCCGACCGCGCCGCTCACCCGGTCGCCGTCCTTCAGGAGACGCTGGACGTTGCACTCCATGTAGACGTCGATGCCCTGGTGGATGCCGTGGTACTGCAGCGTGCGGATCATCTCCAGCCCGGTGCGGTCTCCGATGTGGGCCAGGCGCGCGTAGCGATGGCCGCCGAAGTCGCGCTGCGAGATGAGGCCGTGTTTCGTGCGGTCGAACAGCGCGCCCCACCGCTCCAGCTCCAGCACGCGCTCGGGGGCCTCCTGGGCGTGCAGCTGGGCCATGCGCCAGTTGTTGAGCATCTTGCCGCCGCGCATGGTGTCCCGGAAGTGGACCTGCCAGTTGTCCTCGGGCCACACGTTGCCCAGGGCGGCCGCGACGCCGCCCTCGGCCATGACGGTGTGGGCCTTGCCGAGGAGTGACTTGCAGATCAGGCCGACCGACACGCCCTGGGCGGCCGCCTCGATGGCCGCCCGCAGGCCGGCGCCCCCTGCCCCGATGACGATGACGTCGTGCTCGTGGGTCTCGTACGCTGGCTTGGCCATATTAAAAGACGATCCTCAGGTCTCGGATCACTCCCATGGCGACGAGGCGGATGTAGAGGTCGGTCAGCCCCACGCTGAACAGGGACAGCCAGGCAAACAATGGGTGGCGCTCGTTCAGGCGCGTCAGGACATGCCAGGCGCGATAGCGCCCGGGCGCCTTCGAGAACACGTCGACGTGGCCGCCGCACACGTGGCGGCAGGAATGACACGAGAAGGTGTAGCCGGCCAGCAAGATGACGTTGATCCACATGACGATCGTCCCCACGCCGATCCCGAAGCCCTGGGGGAATCGAAACGCGAGCACGGCATCCCACGTCAGCATGACGATGAAGAGCACCGCGAGGTACCACGTGTAGCGGTGGAGGCTCTGGAGGACCAGGGGAAACCGCGTCTCGCCCGAGTAGCCGCTCTTCACGTCCCGCACGCCGCACGCGACCGGCGCGAGCCAGAACGAGCGGTAGTAGGCCTTCCGGTAGTAATAGCACGTGAGCCGGAACAGGCCGGGCCCGGCGAGGATGAGGAACGCCGGCGACAGGAGGCCGATCACCGGCAGGTGGATGTCGGGGAGCCCGTAGGCGAACGAC
>DASTOJ010000281.1:0-5909 GCA_035762565.1 Candidatus Methylomirabilota bacterium
GCGAAGCGCAAGCGTCTCCGGGTACAGATGGCGGGCCGGCTCCTCCATCACGTCGGGCACGTGAATCGTCCGGTGCTCCAGCATGGCTCGGCCGACCACCGTTCCCGGCGTCACCGGCCGACCCTCGATCGGGCTCGTGAGGCTCGGCGTATCGCCGTGGTGTGCGGCCCGTCGCATGACTCCCTGCTCCATGCGCATGATCACGGCGTCATTCGCACGGCACAATCGTGCCGCGCTCTCGGCGACGGCGTCGAGGACGGGCTGGACGTCCGTCGGCGAGCTGGAGATCACCCCGAGGATCTGCGCGGTGGCCGTCTGCTGCTCCAGCGACTCCGTCAGCTCGCGGGTGCGGTCGTCGACTTTCTGCTCCAGCGTGGCGTACGACTCCCGCAGCCGGCCGGTCATCCGGGTGAACTCGTCGGCCAGGGCCTCCAGCTCGTCGCCGGTGCGGACGACGATCTGGTGGTCCAGCTCGCCGGCGCCGATCTTGGCCGCGCTCTCCTGCAGCATCTGGATGGGCCTGGCCAGCCGGCGGGCCAGGACGGCGCTGGCCGCCACCGCCAGCGCGATGCCGAGCGCGACGAGGAGGGCGGTGCGGGTGGCCGACGCGCGGAGCGGCTCGAAGGCCTCCTCCAGCGGCTGCTCGACGAGCACGACCCAGCCGAGCGGCGCAATGACGGAGTGGGCGGTGAGCACGTCCCGCCCCTTCAGGTCCTTGGCGATGGTGACCTCGTCGCCGGGCGTCCTGGCGAGCGCGGCCTTCACCTGCGCGAGCCCGGCCAGGCTGGTCTTCTGAAGCACCAGGCTGATGTCGGGATGGGCGATCAGCGCGCCGCCGCCGTCCACCGTGTAGGCGAGGCCGGCCTTGCCCACCTTGATCTCGCGGACGACGTCCCAGATGAACTTCAGGTTGACCTCGGCCACGGTGACGCCGCCCCCGACCTGGGGCATGGCGAGCGTCATGTACGGCTCGGATTCCTTGCGGAAGTACACGGGGCCGAAGAACGTCCGCCCGCTCCTGGGGACCTTGAACTTGGGGTCCTCCGAGTAGTCGATGTTGCTGCCGACCACGTCCATGGCCAGGCGGGACACGCGCAGCTGCTCGCGCCCGGCGGCGTCCAGGTGGCTGACCTCGGTGATGGCGAGCACCTGCCGCTGCAGGCGCACGGCGTCGATGCGCCGCTGCTCGAGCGCGGCCCCCGAGGAGACCAGCAGCGGCTGGGTCGTCCACACCAGCTGGCGCTCGATCTCCCGCACGTAATTCTCGATCCGGGAGGCGGCGCCGGCGGCCTTCTCGCGCTGCAGCGCCACCAGCGCGGCCTTGTTCTCGTTATAGGACGAGTAGATCTCGACGGCGCCGCTCACGACCAGCGCACCGGTGACGAGCGCGACCAGGATGATCGCGTACTTGCGGGCGAGGCGGCCGCGGCGCCTCATGGTGAAGACGATTCTACGCCGAACGGGGCCGCTCGGCGTTTCCTCTCAGCGCCGGTGGCGGTCGAGCGCGGCGGGATCGACGTCCGCGCCAAGGCCCGGCGTGTCGGGCAGCACCAGCACGCCATGGTCGAGGACGGCGGGCGCGGTCACGACGTCGCCGGCCATCTTGAGCGGGCCCACCGCCTCGCAGCCGTCGAGGACGGCCGGGCTCACCGCGGCCACCGCGGCCTCGGCCAGCGTGGACAGCGTGAGGCCGAAGCCATGCCCGACCACCACGCCGAGCCCGGCCGCGGCCGCCGTCTCGACCATGGCCAGCGTCCGGGTGATCCCGCCCTGCTTCATGACCTTCACCTTGACGATGTCGGCGGCCTGGCGGCGGATGATCTCGATCAGCGAGGCCGGTCCGGTCACGCTCTCGTCGGCCATGAGGGGGATGCCGATGCCGCGCCGGATCTCCGCCAGGGCGGCGATGTGCGCGCGGGGCACCGGCTGCTCGACGAGCGTGAGCTCGAACGGCTCGAGCTTGCGGATGAACGTCACCGCGTCGGCCAGGGGCAGGCTCTCGTTGAAGTCCACGCGCAGGGCGAGGGCGTCGCCGACCGTGTCGCGCACGGCGGCCACGCGGGCCAGGCCCGCCGGGTCGGCCCCGTGGAGCTTGATCTTGGCCGAGACGAAGCCGCGCGCCAGCCACTCCTGCGCCTCGACGGCGGCCTGGGCCGGCGGCACGGTGCCGATCCAGGCGTTGAGCGTGATCCGGTCCTTGACGCGCCCGCCCAGGAGCGAGTGCACGGGCACGCCGAGGGCCCGGGCCTTCAGGTCGCACAGCGCCATCTCGACGGCAGCCTTGGCCTCCGACCGGCCGCCGACGCGCTCGTCCATCACGGACAGGAGGCGGCGGACGTTGAACGGGTCGAGGCCGACCAGGGCCGGCGCCAGCCGGGCGACGGTCTCGCGGATGTCCTCCACCGTCAGGAGTGAATAGCCGGGCGTCGGGTCGACGTCGCCCCAGCCCTCGCGGCCCTCGCCGGCGGTCACGCGCACGAGCACGCTGCGCTGGATGGCGGTCACGCCGTGCACGCCCCGGACCGGCCGGCGCAGCGGCACCTCCACGATGATGGGCTCGACGGCGACGACGCGCAGGCCGCTCATCCCGTCACGCTTACTGGAGGACCTCGTCGGCGCGCGCCAGCAGGGCGGGCGGCAGGGTCAGGCCGAGGGCCTGCGCCGTCTTGAGGTTGAGCACCAGCTCGAACCGGGTGGGCTGCTCGACCGGCAAGTCGCCGGGGCGCGCGCCCTTCAGGATCCGATCGACGTACGCGGCCGCCCGCGCGAACTGGTCGGTCAGGCGGGCCGAGTACGACATGAGGCCGCCGGCGTCGGTGAACTCGCGCGCCGAGAACATCGTCGGCACCCGGTGGGCGAGCGCGCGCGCCACCAGCGGCTCGCGGTTCATGAAGAAGATCAGGTTCACGCCGGGCACGAAGGCCGCCGCGCCCTTGTCGCGCGCCACGCTCGCAAACGCCGCGTCCAGCTCGGCCGGGCTCTTGACGTCGAGGAACCGGGCGCGGACGCCGGCCGCGCGGGCCGCCACCTCGTACTCGCGCCACACCGGCGCGTCGGCCACCTCAGCACTGCGCAAGATCGCGACCTGACCGAGCTGCGGCAACGCCTCCTTGAGGAGCTGCAGCTGCTTGGCGCGGATCTCGGGCGTGAGCTGGTTGGTCAGCCCGGTGACGTTGCCACCGGGACGCACCAGGCTGGTGATGAGGCGGGCGCCGACCGGATCGGTCACGTTCACCATCACGATGGGAATCGTGCGGGTGGCCCGGGCCGCCGCTTCGGTCGCGTCCAGCCCGGAGGCGACGATCACGTCGACGGGCAAGCGCACCAGCTCCGCGGCCAGCTTGGGGAAGCGCTCCAGGCGGCCCTCCGCCCAGCGCTGCTCGATCTCCACACCGCGAAGCCCCGCGGCGAAGGCGGCGGAGATGTGCTGGGTCGCGGCCGGGGTGGTGGACAGCAGCACGCCGACCCGCGGCGTCTTCCCCCGCGCCTGGGCGGTGGCGGACGCAGGCAGGACGACGACAAGAGCGAGCGCGAGGACGAGCGTCGTCATGCCCCCATCCGCAGCGCCAGCAGCCGCTCGAGTCCCTTGTCCAGACATCGCGCGATCTCGTCCCGGCAGGCCCGGTAGACCTCTTCACCCTGGCCGACGGGATCGCCGATGTCCCCCTCCTCGCCGGCCAGCTCCCGCAGCGTGAGCACCGGCCGCGGCGCCGCGTCGAGCCCGGCGACGACCTGTTTCTGGTCGGCCGTCATCGTGACCACGACGTCGGCCTTGTCCAGCAGATAGAGATGGCGCTTGAGATCCGTTGAGGTCATCGCGTCTTCGGCCAGGTGGATGCCGATCTCGCGGAGCACCAGCCGGGCGTCGAGGGAGGCGAGCATCCCGTCGCGGGCGAAGCGCGCGACCCCGGCCGAGCTGACGCGAACGTCGTCCACCCCCCGCTCGGCCAGCATCCGCTCCAGCAACACGTGGGCCATGACGCTACGGCAGGTGTTGGCGTGGCAGACGAGGAGGACGTCTCTCACGCCCCCTCCGCCGGCGCCGTCCAGGCCCGCACGCCGCGCTCGAGGTCCTTCCACTCCACCGCCGGTCGCTCGTGCAGGGTCCGGCCGAATCCGGTCCCGATCGGAGGCGTGAGCCTCGCACCGAGCGTGCCGGCGAAGTGGCGCGCGACCTCCTCGGGCGTGAGACGGCGATTGCCTTCGAGGCGGCGGACGGCCTGGGGGTGCGACAGCACCGTGTAGCCGTAGCCGAAGGAGTGGAACACCTGGCCGCTGACGCCGGCGGCGGCCTCGCTGGACAGGAACACGACCAGCGGCGCCACGTTGTCGGGATCGCGCTCGGTGCCCACGGCCTGCTCGCTCGGCCACTTGCCGGTCGCCTCGAACACCTCGCGGCCGCGCGGCGTGGAGTCGATCATGCGGGTGGCGCCGCTCGGCATGATCGCGTTGCACGTGACGCCGTACTTGGCCATCGCGTTGGCCGTCGACCAGGTGAGTCCGATGATGCCGGCCTTGGCCGCGGCGTAGTTGGGCTGGCCCGGCGCGCCGAGCGCCGACACCGACGACATGCTGATGATGCGCCCGAACTTCTGCTCGCGCATGTGGATGGACGCGGCACGGATCGTGTTGAAGGCGCCCTTGAGGTGGACGGCGAGGACGGCGTCCCACTCGGCCTCGGTCATGTTGAAGATCATCCGGTCGCGCAGGATGCCGGCCACGTGGACCAGGATGTCGACGCGTCCCCACGCCTTGGCGACCTGCTCGACCATCGCGGTCCCCTGGGCGAAGTCGGCCACCGAGCCGTAGTTGGCCTCGGCGGTGCCGCCGGTCTTGCGGATCTCCTCCACGACCTGATCGGCCGGGGTCTTCTCGCCGCCGCCGCCCTCCAGCGTGGCGCCGAGGTCGTTGACCACGACCTTGGCCCCGGCGTCCGCCAGCGCCATCGCGATGCCGCGTCCGATTCCCCGCCCGCCCCCGGTCACCAGCGCGGTCTTGCCGTCGAGCATGCCCATGCGTTTCAGTTCCTCCCCTCTTTGGGATTTACGGGCTCGCCGCAGTGCCACCTTCCTCCCCTATTTAGGTTTTACAGGCTCGCCGCACTGCCACCTTTCTCCCCTATTTAGGATTTACAGGCTCGCCTCGGCGGCAGGGCCGCCTCGGCTCGCACTGCCACTCGCACGGCCACTCGTGTCGGGCAGCGGCCGGTAGTACGGCTGCCCGGCGCCGACCCAGGACTGCAACATCTCGCGGAACCGGGGCCCCATCGGATCGATGCCGCGCATCGGCAGCGTGCCGCGCCGGATCGTGAAGTCGTGCGGCGCCAGCTCGCCGCCGCGCAGGAAGTGGCGCTCGGCCGCGGCCGTGCGCCCCTGCGCCCAGAGCCACTGGCCCAGGCCGAACTCCGCGCGCGCCTGCTGGTCGGCCTCGGTCGGCAGCGGCTGGTGGCGGCGCACGTCCTCGGCCGTCAACGCCCCGCCCTCACCGCTCACCCAGGCCCGCAGCGCGGCGACGTGCCGCGCGGACTCCAGCCCCGTGATGTGCTTGAACGTGTCGGTGCCGAAGGCCACGTCGTTGGGCCGCACGATGCGGCCGCGCTCGTCGATCCAGAAGACGGTCGGCACGTTGACGACGTTGTAGAGGTCGGCCATCACGTGCCGCGTGTCGATCAGCGCCGGGTGCGCGGGCTGGGCCTTCTCGATCCAGGGCCGCGCGTCGTCCGGCGTCTTGTCGAGGGCGACGGTGAGCACGGTGAATCCGCGCCCCTTCAGCTCCTCGTGCAGCTCCTGCCAGACCGGCAGGTCGAGGCGACACCCTCACCACGAGGCCCACGCCACGAGCAGGATCTTCCGGCCGCGGTGCTCGGAGAGCGAGTGCGGGCGGCCGGCCAGGTCGGGCAGCGTGAAGTC
>DASTOJ010000282.1:0-17654 GCA_035762565.1 Candidatus Methylomirabilota bacterium
CGACGCTGGCGCCGACGATCCCGCCGCCGATGACGACGACCCGCGCGACGTCACCGATTGCGGAGGGGGCGCTGCCGGGCGGGCGGTTCATCTCGGTGGCGGCGCGCACAAGAGTGGTCGCTGCATGTGCGTCGAGATTAGCGCATGTCTCCCCGGGCTCGAGAAGAAGGTGTATCCGAGCTTTACAGTTCCGGTGGGCTTTCGAACTCGTCCGGATTCAGGTCGGGGGCACAGCCGGGGAAGGGCTCGACGTGCACCCGCGGACACCGGGTGAGAAGGGAATCAACAGGAACCCACAATGGTCGAGGAAGACGAGATGGGCGTTCAGGCGCTTCGCACTTTTTTTACCGCGACCCAGCGATACCGTGTCCAGCGCGCGGTGGATGACGGCGGCAATATGTCCGGTGGTCCAGAGGTAGCGGGCGGCTCTCTCCGTGACCGATGCGCCCGCCTTCAGCAACTCAATAACTGAATCCCTCGCCGTCGCTCCAGCTCCTCGGGGTTTCCCTGTGATCGCATGCCCCGAGAGTATCGCGCGAGGCATCGGTTCGGCTCGCCCTGCTCACTGCAGGTGACAAGGTCATCGAGGAACGCGACGGGGTCTCGGCGTAGCGGGCCAGCCGCGGGGTCATGGCGTTTGTCTACTGGCGCTGGACGGGCGGGCCTGGCGGCCATTGCTGAATGGCGATGAACTTTACGGTTTCCTCGACCCCGCGCGTCTCTTCGCCGCATAACTCACGATTTCGTGAGGTGAATTGAGATCGGCATGACTGTTGCCACCCGCATCGCCAGAGAGGCCATCGCTTCACTGCTGTCAGCCGACAGGGGAAATATGCATCTCACTCTAACGGTTCTTGGGAAAGGGACATGGGTATGAACAGGCGAATCGGAGGGTTGTTCGTCTTCGTCGGCCTTGCGCTGATGCTCGCCGCAGGCCCGGTACCAGTGCAAGCCGCGAATCTGGCCAATTTGAACGGGCAGGCGTGCGGTGACGGCTTTGTTGGTGCCTGGCACTTCGTCAACAACCAGACGGGCCCCTCCCTGCCAGGCACACTGAACGCGACTTGGAGCTCCGGGGACTCTTGCATCACCGGCCCCTCAAAATTGCTCAACAACGTTCAGCACTTCGAGTGCATTGCGTCTGGCAGGCTGCTCGGTGCCTCGACGAACCTGCCGGGTCGGCTCGTCCTGTCCGACTTCGTCTGCGAAAAGACAGAGTGCACTCCGACCAAAGAGGTCTGTGGTGATGGCATAGACAACGATTGCGACGGCTTCATTGACGAAGGGTGCGAGCCGCCGCCGTGCGACCCCAAGACGGATCCGAAGTGTGAATAACCTGGGGCTCCGAAGCCCCGTGCGGTCGCGTTCGGGCGTTGCGAGCTGTCTGAATGCCTGCACGGAATGCCGTGAGTAGGTCGTGATTCGGCGAGTGTCGCGGCAAATGTCGCACCGGACGTTCGCTGCGACACGCGACGACATCGCGATCCAAGAGTCTGAACGGCGGGGGATGGGGCACCCTCGGGGAAGGGCCTTTCCGAGGCCCGATCCCCCGCCACTCCGGAGTCGCGCTCCGGCAACGCCGTCAGTTCGGCGGGAGGGCTTGATGAGTACGCTGCTGACCGGTCTCTGGATCCTCGCGTTCTGCGCGACGACCACGCTTCTATCCGCCGCCCCCGGATCCGCCCAGGTCGTGGAGCTACGACCGAATCTACAGCCCTTCCCGGCCTTCGACCTGCGTATTGGTACCAGCCTATCGACGGGCGGCAAGGAGATCAGGTTCAGCACGCGGAGCTGGAACAAGGGGGCCGGGCCGCTCGAGCTGGTGGCCGGCGAGACCGGATCGCAGGGCCAGAACGTGTACCAGCGCGTCTATCGGAGCGACGGCACCCATCAGGACTACTTCGCCGGGACCTTCGTCTGGCACCCGTTTCACAATCATTTCCATTTCGGCGACTACGCGCTTTACAGTCTCGACCCGATCAATGCGCCGGGCGGATCCTCGAAGGTCGGCGCCAAGACGACGTTCTGCGTCATGGACACCAACAAGGTGGACGGGACCCTGTCGGGCGCGCCGGCGACCGCCTTCTATGCCACGTGCGGGACGACGGTCCAGGGCATGTCGGTCGGCTGGGCGGACACCTACGGATATACCCTGACCGGCCAGTCCATCGACTTCACCGGCAATCCGAGCGGCGATTACTGCCTGACGATCCAGATCGATCCCAAGGGCAGGCTCTTCGAGACCGACGAGACCGACAACTTCGCCTCGTCGCTGCTGCGTATCGACGCCGAGCGGTCGACCATCACGGTCCTCGACGCGTCGAGCTGCGACTTGCCCGGTGGCGGGGTCATCGTGGCCGGGATCAGCCCGGCTTCGGCCAAGGTCGGCACCTCCGTGCCGGTGACCCTCACCGGCTCCGGCTTCGCGGCCGGAATGGCCGTCAGCTTCGAGGGCGGTTCGGGCCCGCCCCCGTCGGCGAAGCACGTCGTGGTCTCGCCGGACGGCACCACGATCCAGGCGACGGTCACGGTCAAGAAGGGTAAGCCCGGGAAGGACCCCGTGTGGGACGTGCGGGTGGGCTCGGGGATCCTGTTCGGCGGCTTCACCGTGCTTCCATGATGAACCGTGTGGTCGGGACCGCGATCGCCGTGGCCCTTCTCGTCCTGACCGCTGCGCCACCCGCCCCCGCACAGGCGCCTGTTGTCACCACGCTCGCCGCGGACCTCGCCCGGCTCAAGAAGGAGGTCGAGGGGGTTCAGCGCGAGCTCCGCGAGATCAAGCGCCTGCTGAACGAGCGCCTCGACGGCCGGGGTGCCGAGGCCCGAAGTGTCGTGGTCGGTGTGGGTGACGGCCCATTCAAGGGCGTGCCCGATGCCCGCGTCACCCTGGTGGAGTTCACCGACTACCAGTGCCCGTTCTGCGCACGGCATCATCGGACGACGGTACCCCGGCTGATGGAAGCCTACGTCAACACGGGAAAGCTGAAGTACGTCGTGCGAGACTTCCCGCTGGCGTCGATTCATCCAGCCGCTGTGAAGGCGGCCGAGGCGCCCCACTGCGCCGCGGATGGGGGGAAATACTGGCAGATGCACGAGCGGCTCTTCGCCAACCCGCGCGCCGTGAGCCCCGACGACCTCGTCCAGCACGCCCGGGCCCTCGGCCTGGATCCCCGGGCCTTCGCAGAGTGCCTCGAAACTGGCAAGTACACCGCCCGGGTCAGCCAGGCGCAGGCCGCCGGCGAGCGGGCCGGGGTCCGCGGCACGCCGGTCTTCTTTCTCGGGCTGACCGAGCCCGGCAGCGGGACGATCACCAGCCTCGCCACGATCAGGGGCGCCCAGCCATTCGCCCGGTTCGAGGAGGCGATCGAGAAGGTGTTGGCGACCCCGAGGTGACCGCGGCGAGGCCCGCGCGCGCTACGACGGGCCGGGCGAGCGACGGTCGTCGCGTTCGAGGCCCTGGCCGGGGATCACCACGCAGTCGCCCGGAGCGAAGGCGAGGGTCAGCGGCTTCTGGCGCTCGAGGCCGGCCGCGCGCTCCGTCGGCAGATCCACCCAGAACGGCCGGCCGCGCACCGCAATCTCCAGTCGGACGAAGGGGCCGAGGAAGGTGATGACTTCCAGCCGCCCTTCGAGACGATTGCATTTCGCAGATGCTCCGCCGTCGCCTATCGCGAGCTTCTCCGGCCGGATGGACACGATAACCGCGTCGCCGTCGGCGGCGCCGGTCGTCGGCACCTGCAGTCGCTCCCCTTCCCAGTCGACGACGCCCTCCGCCGCCGACACGACCCGGCCGGTGAGCAGGTTGGAGATGCCCACGAAGTCGGCGACGAAGTCGGTCCGGGGGCGGGCGTAGATCTCCTCGGGACCGCCGACCTGCTCGATGCGCCCGGCTCGCATGACGGCGATCCGGTCGGCGATCGACAGCGCCTCTTCCTGGTCGTGGGTCACGTAGATCGCCGTGATCCCGAGGTCCTGCTGGATCCTTCGTAGCTCGCCGCGCAGGCGCAAACGGATCTTGGCGTCGAGCGCCGACAGCGGCTCGTCGAGCAGCAGCACCTCGGGCCGGCGGGCCAGCGCCCGAGCCAGGGCCACCCGCTGCTGCTGGCCGCCCGAGAGCTGGTTGGCGTACCGCGCCTCCATGCCGCCCAGGTGGGTCAGCGCGACCATCTCGGCCACCCGCGCCCGGGCCTTCGCCTCCGGCCAGCGCGCGATGCGCAGGCCGAAGGCGATGTTCTCGGCGACGGTCATGGTGGGGAACAGCGCGTACGACTGGAACACGATGCCGACGTTGCGCCGCCGCGGGGGCACGTCGTTGACCACGCGGTCGTCGAAGCGGATCTCGCCGGCGTCGGGCCGCTCGAATCCGGCGATCATCCGGAGCGTCGTGGTCTTGCCACAGCCCGAGCCGCCGACGAGGCTGACCAGCTCGCCCGGACGAACGTCCAGGGAGAGCTCGTCCACCGCGACGGCGCCGCCGAACCGCTTCGTCAGCCCGCGCAGCGAGATCCGCATGCTACCTGGCGAACTTCTCCTGCCACTTCTTGACGAGCCGGTCCTTGTAGGCGGGGTCGCCCGCCTTCACGAAGTCGATGTCGATCAGCTTCATCTCGGTGATCTTGGGCCCGCTCACCGCCACGTCGCCCCGGGTGATCCCGGTCCCCCGCCACTCGGCGTAGGAGGCCATCGCCGACTTGGACACCGCCCAGTCCAGGAAGCGCCGGGCGTTCTGGGGATTCTTCGCCCCCTTGACGAGCGCGTTGGCCTCGAAGGTCCACGGCACGCCGTCGGCGGGATGGATGACGTCGATCGAGGCGCCCTGCTTCTTCGCCATCTCGACCTCGTACGCGAGGGCGACGCCGATCGGCGTCTCGCCGGAGGCCGCCATGCGACCGGGCGCGCCGCCTGACTTCGTCACCTGGGAGAGCTGCTTGTCGAGCCGGTCGTAGTACTCCCACATCTTGTCCTCGCCCAGGCGCGCGGCGTGGCTGGCGAGCAGCAGGTACGCCGTCCCCGACGTCGAGGGGTTGGACATCACGACGTGGCCCTTGTACCTGGCGTCGAGCAGATCGGCCCACGAGCGCGGCCGCGTGAGCTTCAGCTCGGCCAACTTCTTCTGGTTCACCGCGAACGCCACCGTGAGGAGCGTGACGCCCTGCCAGAGACCGTCGGACGCCTTGAAGCGCGCAGGAATCCGGTCGGCCTCCTTGGCCACGTAGGGATCGAGCAGCCCCTTCTTGCCGGCGCCGATGACGTAGTCGTTGAACACGCCCCAGATGACGTCGGCCTGCGGGTTGGCCTTCTCCGCCTCGATCCGGGCCATGGTGGGCCCGGTCGAGCCGCGGATGTAGGCGGCCTTGGCGGCGAGGTCGGGCAGGTCCTTCTTGAACTGCTCCCAGAACGTCTTCAGCTCGTTCTCCTCGTACGCCGTGTAGATGACCAGTTTCTCCTCGGCGCCCGGGACCTCGGGCGGGGCCAACGGCACCAGCAACGCGACCGCGAGCAGGACTGCCAGGATGCGGGCCATGGACGTCTCCTTTCTACGATCTGAGGATCGCGACGCGGTCGCCGCCCACGAGGCCGCGCAGCAGGAGCACGGCGCCGATGACGATGGCCAGGATGATCGTGCCCAGCGCGCAGGCCACGCCGGGATAGCCGTTCTCCACCTGGTTGAGGATGGCCACCGAGCCCAGGTTGAACCCGGGAAAGATCAGGAAGATGACCGCGCTCACCGTGACCATCCCGTTGATGAAGAAGTAGACGAAGATCGAGAAGGCGGTGCCCGTGAGCAGCGGCAGCACCACGCGCACGAAGGTCTTGACGCTGCCGGCGCCCAGGCTCACCGCCGCCTCCTCGATGGCGGGATCGATCTGCTTGAGCGCGTTGATGGCGGCCAGGACGGCCACCGGCAGCTTCCAGAACACCACGCTGGTGACGAGGATCCAGATCGTGCCCGTCAGCAGCACCGGCGGCACGTTGAACGCCAGGATGTAGCCGACGCCGATGACGGTGCCCGGCAGCGCCGCCGGCAGCAGGCTGAGCGACTCCAGCGCACGGGCGCCCGGCGGCCGCTTGCGCTCGATCACGTAGGCGGTGACGAGCGCCAGCACGGTGCCCAGGGCGCCGGCCGCCAGCGCGAGCTTCACGCTGTTCCAGATCGGCCACGCGCCCTCGGCGGTCGACTGGAACCCGTAGTGCCTGAGCGAGAGCGACCAGTCGCTGCCCCACAGCCGCACGAACGAGCCGAGCGGGATCAGCCCGTAGATGAGGGCCACGAACAGCGCGATCCCGATCGCCACCACCGTCAGCGGCCACCGCAGCGCCGGCGGCGTCGGCCGCACGGCGGTCCGGGCGCCCGCGGTGACCGTCACGTAGGACTTCGTGCCCACCCAGACGGCGTTGACGGCGTAGGCGAGCAGGCACGGCACGATGAGGATCACGCTCATCGTGGAGGCGGCGGCGAAGTCGTTCATCCCGATGACCTGGGCGTAGATCTCGGTGGCCAGCACGTTGTAGCGCCCGCCGATCAGGATCGGGTTGCCGAAATCGGTCATGCACAGGATGAACACGATGAGGGCGGCCGACGCCAGGCCCGGCCGGGCCAGGGACAGCGTCACCCGGCGCAGCGTGGTGAGGGGCCCGGCGCCCAGGTTCTCGGCGGCCTCCTCCAGGGCGGTGTCGATGTTGCCGAGCACGTTGGCGAGCAGGAGGTAGGCCTGCGGCAGGAACGTGAACACCTGGGCGACGACGATGCCGGTGAAGCCATAGATCGACCAGTCGAGGCCGAGGCCGCGGGTGACGACGCCGTTGCGCCCGAACAGCAGGATGAAGGCCAGCGAGACCAGGAACGGCGGCGAGATCAGTGGCAGCAGCGCCATCAGCGAGACGAGCCGCTTGCCCGGCATCGTCGTGCGCGTGACCGCGTAGGCCAGCACCAGCGCCAGCGCCACCGTGATCACGGTGGAGACGGCCGAGACCAGCAGGCTGTTGACCACGATGCGGGCCAGCCGCCACGAGCTGAAGAACGCCCCGTAGTTGGCGAGCGTGAGGCCGTCGGGCCCCGTCACGCTGAGCCACAGCACCTTGACCACCGGCCACACCACGAACGTCAGCAGCAGCGCCAGCACGGCGGCTGCGATGCCGGCCACCGCCAGGTCGGCCTGGGCCAGGCGAGGTGCGGGGGCGGCGAGGGGGCGGGCCATGCGCTCAGCCGGCGGTGAAGCCGCCGTCGACCACCAGCTCCGCGCCCGTCATGAACGAGGACTCCTCGCTGGCCAGGAACAGCGCCACGTACGCGATCTCGCGCGGCCGGGCGATGCGACCGAGCGGGATGCCGGTCTCGAACTCCTTGCGGATGTCGTCGGTCAGGTACGGCGCCTGCAGCGGCGTGTCCACGATGCCGGGGTGGATCACGTTGCAGCGGATGTTGTCCCTCGCGAACTGGATGGCCAGCGACTTGGTCAGCGAGATCAGCGCGCCCTTGGCGGCGGTGTAGGCGTCCTGCGCCCGGGTGAACCCGGCCAGCGCGGACACCGAGCCCATCATGATGATGGAGCCGCCGCCGGCGGCCCGGAGGTGCGGGATCCCGTGCTTGGTGACCCAGAACACGGACTTGAGATTGACGGCCATGACCCGGTCCCACCACTTCTCGTCCGTCTCGAGCACCGAGCGGTCACGGTCCTTCCACAGCACGCCGGCGTTGTTGTAGAGCACGTGGAGGGCGCCGAACCGCCGCACGCCCTCGTCGATCATCCGCTGGACGTCCGCCTCGAGCGCCACGTCGCCCGCGACCGCCAGCGCCTGCCCGCCCGCCCTCTCGACGCGCGCGACCGTCTCCGCCGCCGCCGTCGCGTCGATGTCGGCGACGACGATCCGGGCGCCCTCCTCGGCGAAGAGGACGGCCGCCTCCCGCCCCATCCCCATGCCCGCCCCCGTGATCAACGCCACCTTGCCGCGCAGCCGCTCGCTCATCAGCCCGATCCCCTGACGCCGGCAGTCAGATCCGCTCGAAGTTGCGCATGAGCTCCCAGTCGGTCACGGCCTGGTCGAAAGCCTGCTGCTCGAGCCGGGCAGCGTGCAGATAGTGGTCGAGGACGCGGTCGCCGAAGACGGCGCGCGCGACCTTGGAGCGCTCCAGCTCGCCGATCGCCTCGCGCAGCGTCTTGGGCACCTGCGGCAGGGTAGCGTCCCCGTAGGCGTTGCCCTCGTAGAGCCGGGGGGCCTTGAGCTTGTTGCCGACGCCGTGCAGGCCGGCCGCGATGGTCGCCGCGAAGGCCAGGTACGGGTTGGCGTCGGCGCCGGGGATGCGGTTCTCGACGCGAAACGCCGCCCCCTCGCCGCACAGGCGGAAGCCGCACGTGCGGTTGTCCCAGCCGGCCGCGATGCGGGTGGGTGCGAACGAGCCCGCCTGGTACCGCTTGTAGGAGTTGACGCCGGGCGCGTAGAACCACGCCAGCTCGCGCGCCAGCGCCATCTGGCCGGCCAGCCAGTGCCCGAACAGCGGGGGCAGCGGCTGGCGATGCGCCGGCCGCTTGCCGTCCGGCGCGAACAGCGGCTTGCGCCCGGCCTTGTCCCACAGCGACGAGTGCAGGTGGAACGACGAGCCGGCCGCGCCCATGTCGTACTTGGCCATGAACGTCAGCGAGCAACCCTGCAGGTGCGCGATCTCCTTGGCGCCGTGCTTGTAGAGCACCGCGCGGTCGGCCATTTCGAGCGCCTCGGCGTAGACGAGGTTGATCTCCTCCTGGCCGCGCCCCCACTCGCCCTTGGAGGTCTCCACCGGCACGCCGGCGCCCTCCATCCCGTTGCGGATCGCGCGGACCAGCGGCTCCTCCTTCGTCGTCTGCAAGATGTGATAGTCCTCCAGGTAGGTCGAGACGGGCGTCAAGTTCGCATAACGCTTCGCGCGCGCCTCCTCGAACGTCTCCCGGAAGCAGTACAGCTCCAGCTCGGCTGCCGTCTTCACCACGTAGCCCTGGGCCGCGGCCCGCGCGATCTGGCGCTTGAGCACCCAGCGCGGCGCCTCCTCCACCGGCGCGCCCTCCTCGGTGTAGACGTCGCAGAAGACCAGCGCGGTCTTGGGCAGCCACGGGATCAGCCGCAGCGTGGCCAGGTCCGGCGCCAGCCTCATGTCGCCGTACCCGCGTTCCCACGAGGTCAGGGTGAAGCCGGGCAACGGCTCCATCTCCATGTCGACGGTGAAGAGGTAGATGCAGGCGTGCACGCCGTCGTCGAGGGCGTGCTCGAGGAAGTGGCGGGCGGTCAGGCGCTTGCCCATGAGCCGGCCATACCCGTCGGGGAACACGGTGAGGACGGTGTCGATGTCGCCTCTGCGGGCGAGCGCCTCGAGGCCCTTGCGATCGAGACGCCCCGGCATGGGGCGGATAGTAGCGCAACCCCGCAGCGTGTGTCATCCTGCCGCCCGTGCCCGCCTCCGTCCGTCGCGTGATCCTCGCGTGGGCGCTGTACGACTTCGCCAACTCGGCGTTCTCCGCGATCATCCAGGCCACCGTCTTCCCCGTCTACTACGCCGAGGCGATCGTGGGGAACGCCGACGGCCGCGGCGACTTCTGGTGGGGGCTGATCGGCTCCACGGCGATGATCGTCGTCGCCCTCACCTCGCCACTGCTCGGCGGCATCGCCGACCACGCCGGCGTCCGCAAGCCGTTCTTCGTGGGCTTCACGCTGGCGTCGGTGACGGCCACCGCGCTGCTCGCCTCCCTGCGCCCCGGTATGGTCGTGGAGGGCTTCGTGCTGGCGGTGCTCGGGCTGGTGGCGTTCGAGGCGGCGTTCGTCTACTACAACTCGTACCTTCCCCGCATCGCGCCGCCGGAGGCGCTCGGCCGCGTGTCGGCGACCGGCTTCGCCGTCGGGTATGCCGGCTCCATGGTCGCCTTCGGCATCGCCTACCCGTTCGTGGCGGCCATGCTGTACTGGGCGTGCTTCGTCACCGCCGCCGCCCAGTTCGCGCTCTTCGCGCTGCCGGCCTTCCTGGCGCTGCCTGCCGACGAGCGGCGTGCGGTCCCGCTGCGGGTGGCCGTCGCCCGCGGCGCCCGCGAGACGCTGGCGACCCTGGGCGAGATCCTCCGCACACCCGAGCGCGCGCAGATGCGCCGGTTCCTGGCCGCCTACCTCGTCTACGAGGACGGCGTCAACACGGTCATCCTGTTCGCCGCCGTCTTCGCCTCGAAGACGCTCGGCTTCTCGCCGCCGGAGATCATCGGCCTGTTCCTGATGGTCCAGATCACCGCTCTCCTGGGCGCGGCGGCGTGGGCGCGCCCCACCGATACCCGCGGCCCGCGCCTGGTCGTCTCGGTCACGCTGGTGCAGTGGACGCTAGTGACGACGCTCGCCTACTTCGTCACCGCCAAGTGGCAGTTCTGGATCGTCGCGGTGCTGGCCGGCACCGGACTGGGCGCCGTCCAGGCCGCCAGCCGGACGTTCATGGCCACGCTCATCCCGACCGGCCGCGAGGCCGAGTTCTTCGGCTTCTACTCGCTGGTGGGCAAGACCGGCGCGGTCATGGGGCCGATCGTCTTCGGGGCCGTCTCCCTCGCCCTCGGCGGCAACCAGCGGGCCGCGATCGTCGCCGTGGGACTGTTCTTCGTCGCGGGCATGGTCCTGCTCTCGCGCGTGCGCGCCGGCGGCCCCACCGGACCACGATCGGCCCCGGCCCACCGCTCGAGATAGGCCGCATTGCAGAATCAGTGTGAGGTCGTGGCGAAATGATGAGACTGAGCGACTCGTTTCTTGAGGGTACGCTCGGCCGCTACGTCCTCTTGGTGCCCTTCGCCGCCATGGTGGGCACTGTCTATGGCTTCCGTCAGGCCTTCCACAATGTCGATAGCTCGGGGCATGCGACATGTTCTGTGGCCCCCGGGTTGAGTTCGGCGCTCGTCGCGACGCTGGCCGCGATGCTTCTGAGCCTTCCATTGACGGCAGTCTGGGAGTGGCTCGTTCGGGGTTCCAGCGATGACGACGGCGCAGCCTGACCAGCGAGTCGAGCGGACACGGTGATCGAGTTTTTTCGGGCCGCAGTGGATCGGGCCGGCGGTGGAAACGATCAGACGCTGATCAACGACGCGTTACTCGCGCATATCCACGTCGCTCGACGCTCGACGCCGTCCGCCAGGTCGTCCGAGAGGAGCTCGCGCCCTATGGCGACCCGCGGCTGTCCAACTCCAGGCGCCAGCGGACGCGCTCCACGCAGCGCTGAGCCGGCGCGATCACGAGGCCCGTCTCGGGCTCGCCGCGGCGCCCCGAGCGTCGAGGGGCTGGAGGACCATCGCGGACTCCCGTGGCATCAAACCGGGATCGGCGGAACCAGGAAGACCGTCAGCACCAGGCAGGCGATCCCGATCAGCCGGCGGGCGCGGGTCAGCGGCGTGAGGTCGTCCAGCGGCGGGCCGTGATCAAAGCCCACCAGCAACAGGAGCAGCGCCGCCCACACGAACCAGTTCACCGAGCCGGTGAGCGCCCCCAGGGCCAGCAGCACGACCCACGTGGCCACGCCGAGCGCGCGGTGCCGGCGCCCCGAGAGCGCATAGGCGATGCGCCCGCCGTCCAGCTGGCCCACCGGAAAGAGATTCAGCGCGGTGACGAAGCAGCCGACCCAGGCGGCGTCGGCCATGGGATGCGTCACCACCGCCATGCCGTCGACCTCGCCGAAGCGCAGGTGGACGAACGCGCGCGTGAGGAGCGAGTAGCCGAAGCCGCCGAGGCCGCTGTCGCCGGAGGCGGGAACGAGCCGCGACCAGCCGAGACCGAGGACCAGCGCGGGAATGGCGACGAGCAGGCCGGCCAGCGGCCCCGCGGCGGCGATGTCGAAGAGCGAGTTGCGGTCGCGCGCCGGGGAGCGCATGCGGATGACGGCGCCGAAGGTGCCGAACAGCATGGGGGCCGGGATGAAATAGGGCAGGCTGACGGCAGCGCCGTAGTAGCGCGCGGTGAAGTAGTGGCCGAACTCGTGGACGCCGAGGATGGCCAGCAGCGTGACGGCGAACGGGGTGCCGCTGACGATCCAGCCCGGGAACGGCAGCGCGCGATAGGCGTCGAACGTCTCCGAGCCCACGAAGAAGAACGCGCCGGCCAGGAACGTGGAGACCACGGTGAGGGCGAACAGCGTGAGCGCGAGCACCGGCCGCGCCGGCTGCGTCAGGTCACCGAGGGGCCACGCCTGCACCAGGACGCCGTCGCGCTCGGCGCGCAGGAACGGCGTGTAGCCGAACGGCTCGAAGCGGCCGAGCAGGGTGTCGAGCGCACGGGGGGCCTCGGTGCGCAGCCGTCCGCGGAAAACGATCACGCCGCCCCGGATCTGCCGCTCGTGCACCTCGAGCACGTCCTCGGCCGCGCGGCGGAGCCGCTCCTCGGTGACGAGCAGGTCCTCGGAGGGCAGCGGCGGGACGGGGCTCGTCCGCCGAAGGAACGGCCAGAAGCGCATGCCGTCAGCCTACCACGCGGGCGGAGACCAGTCCGCCAGCCGGCCGACCAGCGCGCGCACGGCGGGCAGGCCACCGTCGACGTAGAGCGCGCCCAGGACCGCCTCCAGTGTCGTCGCCAGGATGGACGGAATCGCGCGGCCGCCCGTCTGCTCGGCGCCCCGCCCCAGCCGCAGGCACGGCCCGAGCTCGAGCCTCGTCGCCCAGCCGGCCAACCCGCTGTCAGCCACGACCGCGGCGCGCCGCGGCGTCAGCCGGCCCACGGTCGCGTCGGGGTCGTCGCGCAGCAGGTGCTCGGCCACCACCAGGCTCAGCGCGGCGTCGCCAAGGAACGCCAGCGCGTCCTGCGCCGGCGTGGCCGGATGCTCCGCCGCGTAGGACGCGTGGGTCAGGGCGCGGGTGAGAAGCTCGGGATCGGCGAAGCGATGACCGAGCCGGCGCTCGAGCGCCTCGCGGTCGGGGTCGGGAGCGGTCAGCCCGGGTACTTGCGGAAGGCGAGCGTGGCGTTGGTGCCGCCGAAGCCGAACGCGTTGGACAGCGCGTACTCGACGTCGACCTTGCGCGGCTGGTTGGGAATGTAGTCGAGGTCACAGTCGGGGTCGGGCGTCTCGTAGTTGATCGTCGGCGGCAGGAGCCCGTGGTGCAGCGCCAGCACGGTCGCGATGGCCTCGATGCCGCCGGCGGCGCCCAGCAGGTGGCCCGTCATCGACTTGGTCGACGACACCGCGAGCCGGCGGGCGTGCTCGCCGAACACGCGCTTGATGGCGATCGTCTCGAACTTGTCGTTGTAGGGCGTGGAGGTGCCGTGGGCGTTGATGTAGCCCACCGCCGTGGGACCGATGCCGGCGTCGTCCAGGGCCAGCTGCATGGCCCGGGTGGCGCCATCGCCCTCGGGATCGGGCGCGGTCATGTGGTGGGCGTCGCCCGTCATCCCGTAGCCGACGACCTCGGCGTAGATGCGCGCGTCGCGGCGCGCCGCGTGCTCGAGCGCCTCCACCACCACGATGCCGGCGCCCTCCCCGCACACGAAGCCGTCGCGGCCGGCGTCGAACGGCCGCGAGGCCTTCTCGGGTGCCTCGTTGCGCGTCGACATCGCCTTCATCGAGCAGAAGCCGGCGATCGTGAGGGGCACGATCATGGCCTCGGCGCCGCCGGCGATCATGATGTCGGCGTCGCCCCGCTCGATGATCTTGCAGGCGTCGCCGATGGCGTGGTTGCCGGTAGCGCAGGCCGTGACCACCGAGGAGTTCGGCCCCTTGGCGCCGAAGCGCATCGAGACGAGGCCGGAAGCCATGTTGATGATGAGCATCGGCACCACGAACGGCGAGACGCGGTCGAAGCCCTTGGTCCGGCGGATGTCCTCGCCCTCGATCAGGGTGGTGATCCCGCCGATACCGGAGCCGATGCACACGCCGAAGCGCGTGGCGTCGATCCGGGCCGGATCGAGCGCCGCATCCTCCACCGCCATGACGCTGGTGGCGAGGGCGTACTTGAGGTACGGATCGAGCCGGCGCGCCTCCTTCTTGTCGACGTACCTCGTCTCGTCGAAGTTGCGGATCTCGCCGGCGATGCGGGTCGGGTAGCCGGTAGCGTCGAACCTGGTGATCGGACCGATGCCGGACCTGCCGTGGGTGAGGGCGGACCAGAACTCGTCGGTGGTGTTGCCCACCGGCGTGAGCGCCCCCAGGCCCGTGACGACGACGCGCCGGGGCTCCACGAGGCTAGGAGTTGTCCTTGATGTACTGGATGGCGTCGCCGACGGTCACGATCTTCTCGGCTTCCTCGTCCGGGATCTGGATGTCGAAGTTCTCCTCCAGGGCCATGACGAGCTCGACCGTGTCGAGAGAGTCGGCGCCCAGGTCCTCGATGAATTTCGCGTTGGGATTGACGTCCTCTTCGTCGACGCCGAGCTGCTCGACGATGATCTCCTTCACCTTCTCTTCGACTGACTTCGCCATGAACCCGTCACCTCCCGAAGAAGTCTTCCTACATGTAGAGGCCACCGTTGACGTGGAAGACCTGGCCCGTCACGTAGGCCGCCCCGTCACCGGCGAGGAATCCTACCATCTCGGCCACCTCGAGGGCGGTGCCGATCCGCCGGAGCGGCACCTGGGCGAGGAGCGCCTCCCGGGCCTCGACGGGGATGGCGGCCGCCATGTCGGTCGCGATGAGCCCGGGCGCCACCGCGTTCACGAGGATGTTCCAGTGGGCCAGCTCACGCGCCGAGGCCTTGGTCAGCCCGATGAGCCCGGCCTTCGCGGCCGAGTAGTTGGCCTGGCCGGCGTTGCCCATCGCCCCGGCCGTCGAGGCGATGTTGACGATGCGCCCGCCGTTCTTGAGCCGCACCATGAGCTTGGCCGCCGCCCGCGTCATCAGGAACGCGCCGCGCAGGTTGGTCTCCATGACGCGATCCCAGTCGTCGTCCTTCATGCGGATCAGTAGCCCGTCGCGCGTGATGCCCGCGTTGTTCACCAGGATGTCGAGACGGCCGAAACGCTCCCGGGTGGCCTCCACGAGGCGGTCGGCGTCCTCGCGCCGGGCCGCGTCGGCGACGACGCCGTGCGCCGAGGCGCCGCGCTCTTCGAGCGCCTCGACGGCGCGCTGCAGGCGGGCCGCATCGCGGCCCGAGACTACCACGGCGGCTCCGTGCTCGGCCAGCCACGCGGCGATGGCGGCGCCGATCCCGCGGCTGCCGCCGGTGACGATCGCGACCTTGCCGTCGAGGGGCGCCGCCGTCACGCCGCCGCCAGCGCGGCGAGCGCCTTGTCGAGGCCGGCCGGATCCTCGACCGCGGCGATCCGCGCGCCGTCCACGATGCGCTTGACGAGTCCGGACAGCACGCGGCCCGGTCCCACCTCGACGAACGCGCCGGCGCCCTCGGCGGCCAGCCGCTGCACGCACTCCGTCCACCGGACGGGGCTGGCGACCTGGCGCAGCAGGAAGGGCACGACGTCGGCCGCGCGGCGGGTGACGCCGGCGTCGACGTTGCGGACCACCGGGATGGACGGCTCGCCCACCGGCACCCGGGCCAGCTCGCGGGCGAGGCCGTCGGCGGCGGGCTTCATCAGCGAGCAGTGGAAGGGCGCGCTGACCGGCAGCAGCACGCTCATGCGCCCACCGCGCGTCTTGGCCAAGGCCACCGCCCGCTCGACCGCGGTCCGGTGGCCGGCGATGACGATCTGAAGCTCGGAGTTCACGTTGGCGACCTCGACGATCTCGCCCTGGGCCGCCTCGGCGCAGACCTGCTCGACAGCCGACAGCCCGAGGCCCATGACGGCCGCCATCGCCCCGGCGCCGACCGGCACCGCCTGCTGCATCAGCTCGCCGCGCCGGCGTACGACGCGCACCGCGTCGGCCAGGCCCAGCGCGCCGGCCACGACCAGCGCCGAGTACTCGCCCAGGCTGTGCCCGGCCGCCAGCGCCGGCGTGAGCCCGCGCTCGGCGCAGGCGGCCGCCGCCGCGACACTGGCCGTGAGCACGGCCGGCTGGGTGGTGGCCGTGAGAGCCAGCTCGGCGTCGGGTCCCTCGAAGATCACCCGCGCGAGGTCGAGGCCGAGGGCGTCGTTGGCCTCCTCGAAGACCCGCTTGGCGGCGCCGGACGTCTCGTAGAACGCCCGGCCCATGCCGACGGCCTGCGAGCCCTGGCCGGGGAACAGGAACGCGACTGTCGGAGCGGCTGGCGCTTGCACGGCTAGAACCGTGGGTGGGCTGACATGGAAAGTCGCCGGCTCCGTGGCTATCCCGCGCCTACCCGTTACCAGCGGATGAGGACGGCGCCCCAGGCGAAGCCGCCGCCGAAGGCGGCCAGCAGCACGAGGTCGCCACGCTTGATGCGTCCGGCCCCCACCGCCTCCTCCAGCGCGACGTACACCGAGGCGGCGCCGGTGTTGCCGTAGCGGTCGACGTTGACGAACACGCGCTCCATCGGCAGGCTCACGCGCTTGCAGGCCGCCTCGATGATCCGGAGGTTGGCCTGGTGCGGGATGAACAGGCTCACGTCGGCGGCGGTGAAGCCGTTGCGCGCGAGGATCCGCTCCGCGCACTCGGCGAACATGCGCACCGCCACCTTGAACACGTCATTGCCCTTCATCTTGGCGTAGTGCATCCGCTGCGCGACCGTCTCCGGCGTGGCGGGGTGGCGCGAGCCGCCTCCCGGCATGTAGAGCAGCTCCCAGTACTGGCCGTCGGAATACAGGTCGGTGTCGATGATGCCGCGGTCCTCGTCGGTCGCCTCCAGCACCGCGGCGCCGGCGGCGTCGGCCAGCAGGATGCACGTGCCCCGGTCCGTGAAGTCGGTGATCTTCGACAGCGTCTCGGCGCCGATGCACAGCACGCGGCGGTACTTGCCGCTCTGGACGAACTGGGCGCCGGTGGCCAGGCTGTAGACCGAGCCCGCGCAGGCGGCCAGCAGGTCGACGGAGCCGGCGCGCCGGCAGCCCAGGCGGTGCTGGACGATGTTGCCGACGCTCGGAAAGAACATGTCGGGCGTGGTGGTGCCGACGGCGATGAACTCGATGTCCTCCGGCACGAGGTTGGCGCGCTCCAGCGCCTGCTGGGCCGCCTTGAGCGCGAGGTCCGAGGTGGCCTCGCCCTCGTCGGCGATGTGGCGCTGGCGGATGCCGGTGCGCTGCACGATCCAGTCGTCGCTGGTGCTGACCAGCCGCTCGAGCTCGGCGTTGGTCATCACCCGCTTGGGCGCGTAGGCCCCCACCCCGATGATCTTCGCCCGCGTCATTCCCTCCCCCCTTCCCGCCCGCCGCGCGCGATCTCCGCCTCCAGCGCGGCCTTGATGTGCTCGTTGAGGCCGGCCTTGGCCCACTCCGCCGCCACCCGCACGGCATTCTTGATGGCCCGCACCGGCGAGGCCCCGTGGCAGATGATGGCGGCGCCGTCGATGCCCAGCAGCGGGGCGCCGCCCATCTCGGTGTAGTCCACCCGCTTGCGGAAGCGGTCGAACGCGGGCACCGCGAGCGCGGCCCCCACCTTGGACCGGAGGTCGCGGGTCAGCTCCTCCTTGATCATGGCCCCGACCATCTCGGCCAGGCTCTCGGAGATCTTGAGGGAGACATTGCCCGTGAACCCGTCGGTCACGATGACGTCGCACTGACCGTTGTAGATGTCGCGCCCCTCGATGTTGCCGATGAAGTTGAGTCGCGACTCCTTGAGCAGGTCGTAGGCCTCTCGCGTGAGGTCGTTGCCCTTGCCCTCCTCCTCGCCGAC
>DASTOJ010000283.1:0-9508 GCA_035762565.1 Candidatus Methylomirabilota bacterium
GCCCTGCTCGCCGAGGTGCTGGGGACCACCCGCGACATGCAGCCGCTGGCCCGCATGCTGGTGGAGCGCACCGGCGGCAACGCGCTCTTCCTCGAGGAGAGCGTGCGCACCCTCATCGAGAACGAGGTCCTGGTGGGCGACCACGGCGCCTACCGGCTGGCCAAGCCGCTGGCCACCGTGCAGATCCCCGGTCGCGTGCAGGCCGTGCTGGCCGCCCGCATCGACCGGCTGCCCGAGGACCGCAAGACGTTCCTGCAGGCCGGGGCGGTGATCGGCAAGGACCTGCCGGTCCTGCTGCTGCAGGCGGTCTCCGGCGTGCCGGCCGAGGAGGTCCTCGGCAACCTGGCCGAGCTGGAGGAGGCGCAGTTCCTCCGCACGACCAGCCTCTACCCCGACCTCGCCTACTCGTTCCGTCACGCCCTCACCCACGACGTGGTGTACTCCACCCTGCTCAAGGAGCAGCGCCGCAGCCTGCACGCCCGCATCGTCGACGCGCTGGAAGCGCTCTACGCCGGCCGGCGCGCCGAGCACGTCGAGCGCCTGGCCCACCACGCGCTCGGCGCCGAGCTGTGGTTCGAGGCGGTCGCCTACCTGCGCGAGGCGGCGGGCAAGGCCGGCGCCCGCTCGGCGAACCGGGAGGCCGTGACGTTCCTGGAGCAGGCGCTCGGCGCGCTCGGACACCTGCCCGAGCGCCGCGACACCTTCACCCAGGCCATCGACGTGCGGCTCGACCTGCGGCCGCCGCTCCTGCAGCTCGGCCGCCTCGAGGAGATCCGGGCGCTGTCCGAGGACGCGGCCCGGATGGCCGAGCAGATCGGCGACGAGGCGCGCCAGGCGCGTGCGTACTCCTATCTGATCAACTATCACTACCTGCGCGGGGAGCCGGCGCGCGCCCTCGAGTACGGAGAGCGCTGCCTGGCCATCGCCGAGCGCCTGGGCGACCGCGTGCTCGTCTCCGTCGTGCGCCGCTACATGGGCCACGCCTACCACGCGCTCGGTCAGGGCCGGCAGGCGGTGCGGGCGCTGCACGACAACGCCGACGCGCTCGCCGGCGCGGTCGCGCGCGAGCCCACCGCCGCCGCCGTCACCGCCTACGTGTCGACGTGCGCGTGGCTGGCCTTCGCGCTGACCGACCTCGGCGAGTTCGATTCGGCGGAGACGTGGGCCGACCGCGCCCGCGCCGAGGCCGAGGCCCACCGCCATCCCTACAGCGAGGCCATCGCGCTCACGCTGGCCGGGCAAGTCAGCGTGCTCCGGGGCCAGACCGAGCGCGCGGTGGGGCCGCTGACGCGCGCGCTATCGATCTGCCGCGAGGCCAGCCTCACCGTCTGGCAGGCCATTCCGGCCGCGCTCCTGGGGCAGTGCCTGGTGACGCTCGACCGCAAGGAGGACGGCCTGGCGCTGCTCGAGGAGAGCGTGCGCCTCTCCGAGGAGCTCGGCGTCAAGGCGTACCTGGCGCGGTGGGCCACGCTCCTGGGAGAGGGCCTCCTGGCGACGGGCGACGTGGCGCGCGCCACCGAGATCGGCGAGCGCGCGCTGGCGCTGGCGCGCGCCCACGACGAGCGCGGCCACGAGGCGGCCGCGCTCCGCCTGCTCGGCGAGCTGGCCGCCGCCCAGGAGCGGCCGGACGGGACAGCCGTCGGGCGCTATGCCGCCGCCCTCGCCATCGCCGAGGAGCTGGGCCTGCGTCCGCTGCTGGCTCGCGCGCATCTCGGGCTGGGCCACCTCCATCGTCGCAACGGCCGGATGGCCGAGGCCGAGGAGCACCTCGCCATCGCCGTGGTCCTCTTCTCCGATCTGGGCATGCGCACCTGGCTCGACCGCACGGAACCCGAGCTGCGCGCGCTCGGGCACCTGGTGATCGTGGCGCGGCCCAACGTCGACCTCTACGAGTACCTGCGCCAGAAGTTCGCGGGGGACCCCGACGTCCGGGTGGTGCTCGACCGGCGGCAGAACCAGGAGCGGCGCCCCGAGGGCGCCATTGCGGCCGAGCGCCGCGCCGCCGACCGCGCCGGGGCCATCGATCACGCGCTGCGCGCGCGCGGCCTGGCCGTCGTCCTCGGCGGGCGCTGACTCTAACCGAGGGCCTGGAGCCAGGCGCGCGCGGCACGCGCGCACGTGTCGGGCTGTTCGAGCGTGGGGAGATGTCCGCACTCGTCCAGCACGACCAGCTCGGCGGACGGAACGCGGGCGGCGATGTCGAGCGCGCGCTCCACCGGGGAGAACCGGTCCTGTCGCCCCCAGAGCAGCAACGTCGGAGCGGCGAACCGGTCGAAGGCGTTCCACTGATCGCGCCGGGTGATCAGGGCCTCGTTCTGGCGGACGAACGCCTCGGGCCCGGCCCGCTGCGCCATGCGCCAGAACGTCTCGGTGGCCTCCCCGGCGCGCGGCCCGCCCGCGTGCACCGCCCGTGCGGCCAGCTGGTCGACGACGGCGTCGAACTCGCCGGCCCGGACCCTGGCGTTCCAGATCCGCCCCCCGACGAGGTCGTCGTCGGCGCCCGGGTTGGTGCCCATGAGCCAGAGGCCGGCCACCCGCGCCGGGGCGGCCGCCAGGACCTCGAGCGCGAGATTGCCGCCCGCCGACGTCCCGGCGAGCACGAAGCGCGGCGGCGCCTGACGCAGCACCGACAGCGCGGCCTCGGCCAGCGGCGACTCGGCAACGGGGAACGTCAGGGGCCGGACGACATCGGCCAGCGCCGCGACCTGCGCCTGATACAGCTCCGCGTCGCACAGCATCGCCGGCAGCAGCACCAGGGGCAGCACGGGGTCTCGCTCAATCCTGGATGGCGACGGTCACCGAACGGGTGGCGCCGAAGGTCGGCACCAGCGAGGAGTGCTTGCCGGGGCCGCCGGCCACGATGACCATGAGGTCGTCGGGCGACAGGCACCATGCGACCTCGGTCGCGGTCGGCTTCCCGGCGAAGCGGGCGGGATCGATGGTGGCGAAGCGGGCGAGGTTCTCGGCACTGAATCGGTCGAGCCGCACGCGCACGCCCTCCCGTCCGACCAGCGCGCCGTCATCGCCCAGACCTGGAAGGCGTCGAGGTCGTCGGGCGCGTCGACCGGGGCGGCGGCCTTCGCGGTCACGCGCGGCGGCACCGGATCGCACGTCAGCGCCTCGAGCACCTCGCCGGCGATCGTCTCGGCCTTGCCACGCACCAGGGTCGGATCGACGCCGCCGATCGGATGAGGGACGAGCGCCACGGCCAGGTGCGGCAGCCCGTGCTTGCCCGCCGCGGCCCGGGCCAGGGACAGGAAGGCGTCAGTGCCGAGGACGACGGCCGGAATACCCCTCGCTTCGACCTGCGCCGCGTCGTGGATACTCCACGACGTGCACGACCCTCAGTCGGCCGAGCCGGTGAGGACGACGTCCACCGAGGCCGCGATCTCGTCGAGCATCGCGGCCGGGTGGGAGGCGCCCGGCTTGGTCCAGCGCCGGATGGTGGCGCGGCCGGCGCGCACGGCCAGCAGCTCGGCCACGCGGCCCAGCAGGACGCCGGCGTTGGGCTTGGAATTGTCGAGCACCCCGATGCGCAGGCCGCTCAGGCTGGGGCGACGCTTGGCGAGCGGCTTGACGAGGTCGGGCGTGGCGCCGGCGGGGCTGAGAACTATCATGTCCGCGCAGTATAGCGCCGATCGCTCATTCAGCCTCGGCGCAGCGCGGCCAGCGCCGCCGCCAGCGCGACCGCCAGCGCGGCCGCCAGGAAGGCCTCGCCCGCCGCGGCGGCGAGCCCGACGGTGAGCCGCCGGACGCCGAACAGCTGCGCGAGCGCCGCCACGCCGGCCACGGTGCCGAGCGTACGGGCGAGGAACGCCAGGCCGCCGGCCGCGCCCTGCTGCGCCGCCGGAAAGGCGGCCATGACGACCGCCATGTTGGGCACCTGGAAGACGCCCAGGCCGAGGCCGGCGGCGAACAGCGCCACCGCCAGGAGCGCGATCGGCGTCGTCGCGTCGGCGCGGCTCAGCAGGCCCAGCCCGACCGCCTCCAGCGCGAGCCCGGCCACGATCGGCGTCCGCGCCCCGACGCGGTCGGCCAGCCGGCCGGCCGGCGACGCCGCCAGCGTGGTCCCCAGCGGCGTGAGCATGAAGAGGACGCCGGCCGCGGACGCCTCCAGGCCGCGCGCGGCGACGAGGTAGAACGGCGCCAGCAGCCAGATGGCGAAGATCCCGGCGTTGGCGACGAAGGCGAGCGCGCTCGCCGCCAGCACCGGCGCCCGCACGAGGTCGGCGGCGGCGACGAGGCGGGGGGCGCGCGGCGCCGACGCCGGCGGCAGCGCGGCGAGCGCGGCGCCGAGCGCCAGCAGCGCCAGGGGAACGCGCACGTGGAAGATCGCGCGCCAGCCGAAGGCGTCGACCAGGACGCCGGCGGCCAGCGGCCCCACGCTGAGCCCGAGGCCGATGGCGGCGCCGAGGAAGCCGAGCGCGCGGCCGCGGTCGGCCGGCGCCGCCGCCAGGGTCATCAGGCCGGGTGCGGTGCCGTACACGCAGCCGCCGCCGAGGCCCTGCAGCACGCGTCCGGCCAGCAGCCAGCCGAAGGTCGGTGCCCAGCCTGCCACCACGAAGGCGACCGCGCTGAGCGCCAGGCCGAGGCGGAAGACGCGCCCGTGCCCGACGCGGTCGGCGAGCGCGCCGCCCACGAACGCCGTGAGCGCGTAGGTGCCGACGTAGCCGATGATGACCCAGCGCACGCGCTCGGGCGGCACGGCGAAGGCGGCGGCGATGGCCGGGAACGCGACGTTCATGATGGAGTCGAGCGAGACCACGAAGGCGCCGCCCGCGGCGAGCCAGCGGATCATTCCCGCGTATGATGGCACGGCATGCCCGATCCCTCGACGTGGTTGATCCTCGTCGCCACCGCCTTCGTCGGCTCCATCGTCGGCGGCGTGGCCGGCTTCGGCGCCGGCGTGCTGCTGCTGCCGGTCGCGGCGTGGACCCTCGGCATCCGCCTGGCGGTGCCGGTGCTCACGATCACGATGCTGCTCGGCAACGTCTCGCGCATCTGGTGGAGCCGCGGCGAGACCGACTACCGCGTGGCTGTCCGGTTCCTGGCCGGCGCCGTGCCCGCCACGGCGCTCGGCACCGTGTTCTTCGTCGGCGCCTCCAGCGACGCGCTGAGCCGCGTGATCGGCGGCTTCCTGCTCGCCTCGGTGCCGCTGCGCCGCCTGCTGATGCTGGGGCACTGGCGTGTGCGGCTCGCGCACTTCCCGCTGATCGGGGTGTTCTTCGGCGCGCTCTCCGCGCTCGTGGTCGCCATCGGCGCCGCCCTGACGCCGTTCTACCTCGCCTACGGCCTGCGCCGGGGCGCCTTCATCGCCACCGAGGCCGTCTGCGCGTTCGCGCTGCACCTCACCCGCGGCACCGCGCTGGCGCGCTACCGGCTGCTCACCTGGGAGGTCGTCGCGATCGGCCTCGTGCTCGGCGTCGTGATGTTCGCCGGCTCGTGGATCGGCCGCCGGCTGCTCGACCGCATGAGCGACCGCGTGTTCCTGGCCCTGATCGAGGCGCTCCTGGTCGTCATGGGCTTGCAATTCCTGCTGTTCCCACGGTAAAACCCGGCAGCGATGCCTCCCTGCGTCGGCGACATCCACGAAGTCTCCCGCACCGTCACGCCCGAGGTGACCGCCGACGCGATGGGCAACCGCGGCGTGCCGGTCCTCGCCACGCCGTTCCTGATCGGCCTGCTGGAGAACGCGGCGGCCGGGGTGCTCATCCCCCACCTGCCGCCCGGCGCCGCCACCGTGGGGACGATGGTCGAGATGCGCCACCTGGCCGCCACGCCGGTCGGCATGACGGTGCGCGCGCGGGCCACCCTGCTCGAGGCCGACGGCCGGCGCTTCCTCTTCCAGGTGGAAGCCTGGGACGACAAGGACAAGGTCGCCGAGGGCCGGCACGAGCGCGCGGTCGTGTCGAGCCTGGCGAAGTTCCTCGACCGCATGCGAAAGAAAGGCGGGGGCTGATGCCGGCCCAGATCAACAAGAGCGTGGTCGGGAAGGAATTCCCGCCGTTCGTGGTGACGATCGAGCGGGGGAAGATCAAGGAGTTCGCCCGCGCGATCGGCGACCTCAACCCGTTCTACCTGGACGATCGCGTCGGGCAGGCCTCGGAGTGGGGCGATGTCATCGCGCCGCCGACCTTCATGACGACGTTCCGCGAGGCGGCGGGCGACGGCGGCGAGTTCCTGCGCGAGCTGGGCACCGACATCTCGCGGCTGCTGCACGGCGAGCAGGAGTACGAGCTGCACCGCCCGATCCGGCCCGGCGAGACGTTCCTGTGCCGGTCGAAGGTCGTGGACGTCTACGAGAAGACCGGCCGCAGCGGCCCGATGGGCTTCGTCGTGCGGGAGACCGCGGTTACCGACCGCTCCAACGAGCTGGTCGCCACCATCCGCCAGGTCACGGTGGTGCGCCTGTGAAGTACGCGAAGGTCTACGTCGACGACGTCAAGGTGGGCGACGAGCTGCCGCCGCTCGCGAAGGGCCCCATCCAGCAGATCCAGCTCACGCGCTACGCCGGCGCCTCCGGCGACTTCAACCCCATCCACCAGGACGACGAGTTCGCGAGGGCCGCCGGCATGGGCGGCGTCTTCGCCCACGGCATGCTCTCGATGGGCTTCGTGGCCCAGGCGCTGACCGACTGGGCCGGCGCCGGTAGCGTCCGCAAGCTCGGCGTGCGCTTCGTGGGGCTGGTCCGATTGAAGGATACGGTCACCTGCCGGGGCCGCGTGCTCGCCAAGTCCATCAAGGACGACGTGCACCTCGTCGACCTCGAGATCTGGGCCGAGAACCAGCGCGGCGAAAAAGTCGTCACCGGCACAGCCACGGTCTCGATGCCGTCGCGCGACTAGGGTATCGGGGTGTCGTTGGCCCAGGGAGTGAATGGATGGTGGCCGCTATGCGTCCAATGGCCGTGAAGCCCTATCGCGCGGCGCTGGCTCTGGTGCTCGTCCTGCTGCTCGGGTGGGCTGCCGCCGGACACGCCGGAGGACGGGGCGGCGGGCGGGGCTCGGGCGGCGGGGGACATGGGTTTCACGGCGGCCGAGGCGGCGGCGTGCACGGCGGGCCACGTGGATTCCACGGGAATCACGGCGGCCAGTTCCAGGGGCGCCATCACGGGTTTCATGGCCACCGCGGCTTTCATGGCCACCGCGGGTTTCACGGGCGAGCCTTCATAGGCGCGGCCCCGCTCTTCCTGTATTCGCCTGGTTACATTTACACTCCACCCCCGGTCGTGTACGCGCCGCCGGTCTACGTCCAGCCTCCCGCGTACTGGTATTACTGCCCCAGCGCGCAGGCATACTACCCGTACGTCGCCTCGTGTCCAGAGCCCTGGGTCCTCGTCCCCGCCAGCCGGTAGAGTCAGGCCAGCCCGCTCACCCTCTCGGGGTGTGGCCCCTCGCGCCGGCCCACTCGCGCAGCGCCTCGCGCGTCGAGGGAAACGCCAGCGTGTCCCAGGGGATCTCGGGGGGCGTCACCCATTCCAGCCGGTCGTTCTCCGCGCACGCGGTCAGCGTCCCGCCCAGCACGCGCGCCGTGTAGACGATGATCACCGGCGCGCCGGGGTACGAGTACACGTTGAGCAGGCCGGTGAGGTCGACCTCGAGGCCGGTCTCCTCGAGGGTCTCCCGCACCGCCGCGTCGGTGACGCTCTCGCCGAAGTCCACGAAGCCTCCGGGGTAGGTCCACAGGCCGCGGCCGGGGTTGATCGAGCGGCGGGTGAGGAGGATGCGCCCGTCCTGCTCGGGGATGGTGCCGGCCACCACCTTGGGGTTGAGGTAGAACACGAACTCGCAGGCCGGACACACCGCCTGCTCGCGCTGGTCGGGCGGGACCGGGGCGCGTACCAGCGCCGTCGCGCACAGGGGACAGAACCGGATCGTCGTCGGGGCGAGGAAACGATGCTCGTGGTCGGCCACGACGCCAGTCTAAACTACGGCCGGCGTGCGCGAGCCAACGAGCGACGGCGGGGGCCCGGGGCCGTGTTGACAGTGTCCTGATCCCGGTGTTACAACGCGGCGTGCATTTGCGGTCGTCTCGCTTGACGTTCCCGTCACCCTGGAGGCTTTCATGCTGCGCCGCCTGTCCGCCGCCGTCACGCTCGTCGTCCTGGTTGCCGCCACCGGCTGGCTCGTCGCCTACGCCCAGTCGGGCGAGTACAAGATCGGAGTGCTGGAGCCGCTCACCGGGCCCCTGGCCGGCGAGGGCAAGCGCCACCTGGAAGGTTACGAGATCGTCCGTGACATGATCAACGCGCGCGGCGGGGTGATGGGCAAGAAGCTCGTCTTCGCCGTGGCCGACGTCCCCGACCCCACGGCCGCCGCCAGCGAGGCCAACCGGCTCATCACCCGCGAGGGCGTCAAGATCCTCACCGGCACGTTCTCCTCGCGTCTCTGCGGCGCGGCCAGCGAGGCGGCCGCCCGTCACAACGTCATCTACTGGGAGACCTCCTGCGTCGACCCCCGCTTCAACAAGCGCGGGCTCAAGACCGTGTTCCGGACCGAGATCGACGCCACCGGGTTCGGCTGGTACAACATCGAGTTCATCGTCAAGCACCTGGCGCCCCGCTTCAACCTCAAGCCGAACCAGCTGAAGATCGCCTTCATCTCGGAGGACTCCTCCTACGGCCAGGGCGTGACCGAGTCGGCCCTGGCCCGCGCCAAGGAGCTGGGGCTCCAGGTGGTGGCGCCGGTCGAGTACTACAACTTCCAGACGATCAACGACATGACGCCGATCATCGTGAAGCTCAAGCAGCTCAGCCCCGACGTCGTCCACCACATCTCCTACACCAACGACGCCCCGCTGTTCTGGCGGCAGGCGCGTGAGCAGAACTTCCTGTTCAAGGCCCTCGTGCACGCCGGCGCCACCGGCTACGGCGGGGCGGACTTCGGCAAGGCGATGGGCAACGACGGCAACGGCGTGTTCGCGCTCCTGGAGCCGGGCCCCGGCTTCCGCCTGGAGGCGCTGCGCCCCGACGGCCAGAAGCTGGAGAAGGAGTTCCGCGACGCGGTGCAGAAGCGCACCGGCTCCTACCCGTTCGGCGCCCACCAGCTCGCCGGCGGCGGCCTCTGGCTGCTCAAGGTCGTCCTCGACCGGGCCAAGAGCGACGAGCTGGAGAAGTTCCGCTCGGCCGTCATGTCGCTCGACCTGCCGGTCGGCTCCATGATCAACGGCTGGGGCGTGAAGTTCTCGGAAGACGGCCAGAACTCCAACGAGCGCGTGCAGCACTACATGCTGCAGTGGCAGAACGGCCAGCTGGTGACGGTGTGGCCGGAGGAATTCACCACGAACCGGGCCAAGTGGATCCCGCTCGGCGCCTGGGACGCGCGCAAATAGACGTCCTCGCGCAGCTCGGCGTCTCCACGATCCTCCTCGGGGGGATCTATGCCCTGATCGCGGTGGGCCTCACGCTCATCTTCGGGATCATGCGCGTGGTGAACTTCGCCCACGGCGAGTTCCTGATGCTCGGCATGTACCTGGCGTTCTGGGCGTACACGCTCCTGGCGCTCGACCC
>DASTOJ010000284.1:0-13311 GCA_035762565.1 Candidatus Methylomirabilota bacterium
TGGCGGCCAGACCCTACCTGGGAGGCCGTGATTCATCTGCGCGACCAGCTTCAGCGTAGCCTGGAACACATCCTGACCACCCGGGGGATCAAGCCGGCAACAGTACGATGCTTACATTGTGGCCACGTGGCGCCTGGAAGGCCACCAGCGATCTCGGTGCGCGCCGTACTGCTTGCTCTTCGGCGATTCGGGATCGAGTCTGAGGATCGTGTCCGTCAACTCGACAAGGAGTGGTCGAGGCATCGAGCTTTGCGTCGACTCGATCTCTACGGTCGGGCGCGGACGTGCATCTCTGACACGCCGTTGACGATCCCCTCCCCGCCATGCATCCACACCTTCCGGTCGCGGCGCGCGATCCCACGGTAGTGCGGCTTGCCGGCCTTGAAGTTGCCGACGTGCTCGGCCTTGGTCTCCACCCGCGCGGTGGAGTGCACGTAGACCAGGTCGTCGGCGAGGGGGTCCTCCAGCACGTCGGCGTGGTCGGGGGTCTCAGGCGTTCTCGGCGATCTCCCGGATCTTGCGGAAGGTCAGCACCCGCCGGCGGTTGCCCTCCGGCATCTTCTTGATGTCCTCGTCGGTCAGCGCCACGGTGTTGCCATACGCCTCGTGCACGGGGATCTCGTCGTCGGCCAGCGGCGGCATGGCCTGCTTGCGCGCCATGGCCGCCTCGACGTACCGCGCCAGCTCCGCGCGCTTGCGCGCCTCGCGCTCGGCCTCGCGCTCCAGGAACTCGGGCATGACCTCCGCCGCGAACAGCTCCAGCGCCTCGCAGATGTGGTCGTGGCGGTTCTTGCCGCCCTGCTGGATGAAGATGGTCTGATCGACCCCGGCGTCCTGGAACACCCGGAGCGTGGAGCGCAGGTCGTCGGGCGTGCCGATGCAGCCCACTCCCCCGCCCAGCACCTCGGTCCCGAGCTGCTCGCGCACCTTCAGGAAGGCGTTCCAGATGTTGGTGCGGCCCGGCGTGTGCTTGCCGAAGACGTAGTGGTGGGCCAGCGCGAACTGGAAGAACCGGAAGCCGTCGGCGCCGCGGCGCTGGGCCTCGGCGCGGTCCGGGTGGCAGGAGAAGCCGGTGACCATGGCGATGTTGGGGTTCACCGCGTGTCCGATGGGCACGCACTCCCGCTTGAACGTCTCGTAGTAGTCGTCCACCCACTGCTTGGCCTCGGCCGGATCGATGAACGCGAAGGTGAGGGCGCCGATGCCGAGCTGGGCGGCCAGGTGGATCGTCTCGCGGTTGGAGCAGGCCACCCAGATGGGCGGATGGGGCTTCTGCACCGGCTTGGGCACCACGTTGCGGGCGGGCATCGAGAAGTACTTCCCCTGGAAACCCGGGTAAGGCTCCATCACCATCATGTTGGCGACCTGCTCGACGGTTTCCCGCCACATCGCCCGCCGCTCGGCCGGGTTGACCCCGTAACCCTCCAGCTCGGCCCGCGAGGCGGATTCACCCGTGCCCCAGTCGACGCGGCCGCGGGAGACGAGGTCGAGGGTCGCGAGACGCTCGGCCACCCGGGCGGGTTGGTTGTAGCCGGGCGGCATGAGCACGATGCCGTGCCCCAGCCGGATGCGCCGGGTGCGCTGGGAGCAGGCGGCCAGGAACACCTCGGGCGCCGAGGAGTGCGAGTACTCCTCCAGGAAGTGGTGCTCGACCTCCCACGCGTAGTCGATGCCCAGGCGGTCGGCCACCTCGACCTGGGTGAGCGCGTCCTGGAAGAGCGTCAGCTCGTCGCCCTCGCCCCAGGGGCGCGGCAGCTGATGCTCGTAGAAGATCCCGAACTTCACGCGGGCTGCCGGCGGCGCGCGTCGAACTCGGCGGCGACCTGCTCGTCCCTGGCCAGCAGGCCTTCGGCGTCGACCTCGGCGTAGCCGATGACGCCCATGTCGGCGTACGCCTTGCGGATGCGCGGCCCCCACAGGCCGATGTCCTTGATCGTCGGCACGATGCGGGTGAACAGCCGCGTGCGGAACATCTTCATGCGCTCGGACTGGTGCACCATCCGCACGCACTCGTCCACCGGCAGGCCGAGCGTCTCCCACACCTCGACCGACAGGAAGCGGTCGCGCATGAGGTAGCACGCCTCGACGGCGAACTCCTCGCGCTCCTCGCGCTCGGCGTCGGAGAGCTGCGGGTAGTAGTCGCGCAGGGCGATGCGGCCGAAGGCCACGTGGCGCGCCTCGTCCTCCATGACGTAGGCGTTGACGGCGGCCGCCAGCGGGTTCTTCGCGTGATCGCGGATCGCGGCGAAGGCGGCCAGGGCCAGCCCCTCGATCAGCACCTGCATGCCGAGGTAGGTGATGTCCCAGCGCGCGTCGGACAGCACCTGGTCGAGCAGCGTCTTGAGCGTCGGGGTGATCGGATAGGCCAGCTCGAACTTGTCGTGCAGGAGCCGCGCGTAGACCTCGACGTGGCGCGCCTCGTCCATCACCTGGGTGGCGGCGTAGAACTTGGCGTCGACGTTCGGCACCTGCTGGACGATCTTGGCGGCGCACAGCAGCGCTCCCTGCTCGCCGTGCATGAACTGCGAGAGCTGCTGGGCCTGCAGGTGGCGGCGGAGGCCGGCGCGCTCCCGGGCGGTCATCCGGTTCCAGATGTCCGAACCGTAGATCGAGATCTGCTCGTCGGGCAACTCCTGGGGGTTCTCGGGATCGAGGTCGAGCGACCAGTCGATCCGCGTGGCGCCGTTCCACTGCCGCTCCTTGCCCTTCTCGTAGAGGTTGAGGAGCGCGGCGCGCCCGTCGTCGTACTCCCAGCGCATGAGCGAGTCGAACCGGCCCGGGATGATCCACTCGCCGGGGTCGACGGGAATGGCGTAGCGCGGCTGCGTCGTCATGGCACCGGCCTCCTCAGGGCAGGACGGATCGGTCGGTCGCGTCGAATGACGCGAGGATACCACGCGGTCCGGGACGCGGGCGTCCGCTATCATGCCCGGGATGGCGAACCGCTGGGCGGCGCTGGCAGTCGTGTTCGTCACGCGGACCTCGATGGGCTTCCAGTTCCAGTCGGTGGCCTCGGTCGGTCCGCTGATGATCGCCGACCTCGGCCTCAGCTACGCGCAGCTCGGCACGCTGATCGGGCTCTACATGCTGCCCGGCGCCTTCTTCGCACTGGCCGGTGGCGTGCTCGGCCGGCGCTTCGGTGAGCGCCGGGTCGTGGTCGCGGGCCTGGCGCTGATGGTGGCGGGTGGCGCGCTGACGGCCGTCGCCGGCGGCTTCACGACGGCCGTGGCGGGCCGCGCGCTGAGCGGCGTGGGCGCGGTCGTGATGAACATCGCGCTGGCCAAGCTCGTCGCCGACTGGTTCGCGGGCAAGGAGGTCTCGACCGCGATGGCCATCATGCTCACCTCGTGGCCCGTCGGTCTCGGCCTGGCCGCCGCCACGCTGGGCGGCGTCGCCGCGGCGACGTCGTGGCGGACCGCGATCGTGGTCACCGCGCTGACAGCCGGGCTGGGGCTGCTGCTGATGCTGCTGCTCTACCGCGACGCGCCCGGGGCCGGGGCCGGCCCCGCGCGGGCCGCGCTGCCCCGCCGCGAACTGCTTCTGAGCCTCAGCGCCGGCTTCGCCTGGGGCTGCTTCAATGCGAGCCTCGTCGCCATCATCGCGTTCGGGCCGGGCCTCCTGGTCGCGCGCGGCTTTCCGCTCGGCGACGCCGGCCGGGTGGTGAGCCTGGCGATCTGGCTGACCATGCTCTCGGTCCCGCTGGGCGGTCTGGTCTCCGACCGACTTGGACGTCCGACACTGCTCATCGCCGCCGGCAGCCTGCTCGCCGCGGCCGTCACGCTGTTCATCCCCGCGATCGCGCCGCCCGTGCTCGCGTTCTGCCTCGTCGGCCTCGCCGTCGGCGCCCCGCCCGGCCCGCTGATGGCGCTGCTGCCGCGAGCGCTGGCGCCCGAGCGCCTGGCGACGGGTCTCGGCGTCTTCTACACGATGTTCTACGTGATGATGGCGCTCACCCAGCCGGCCGCCGGCCTCGTGCGCGACCTCGCCGGCGATCCGGCGGCGCCCATCGTCTTCGCGGCGGCGGTGATGGCGATGACGGTGATCGGGCTGGCGGTCTTCCGGCGGCTGGAGCAGAGGCCGATCACACCGGCCTGACACACTGGATGTACGTCCAGCAGCACCGGAACGCCTGGCGACCGCCGAAGAGCGTGTCCATCGCGTGGCGGATGAGCGCCAGCCGGTCTCGCACCGCATCCTCACCGGCCGCCCGGCCATCCACCTTGGCCGAGCCGCCCACCCAGCCGAGCACGGCCTCGTGATACGCGCTCAGGAACTGGAACCAGTCCTCCACGCGCGCCTCGATGGTCCGGGCGGTGACGTCCTCCACCGTGAAGCCGGCGTGCTGAAAGCAGCGCAGGTAGTCGTCGAGCGGCCGCACCGGCAGGAAGACGCGGTCGCGGTACGCGACGTGCGCCTGCATGCGGGCCTCGTCGTCCAGCAGCGCTCGGTAGGCGGCGTAGCGGGGATCGTTCCGGACCAGCCCCGTGGCGACCTCGTGGATCGCCCACACGGTCTCGTCGAGAATCCACTCGCTGGGTCGCGATTGTGGATTTCGGATGTTGCCGGACTGGACGAAGATGCGCCCGCCCGGCCGGAGCACCCGGGCCCACGAGGCGACCGTCTCCGGCAGGTCGAGGTACAGATGAATGGCGTTCGTGGACGCCAGGGCGTCGACACCCCGCGCGAGCAGCGCGGGTTCGAGCACCTCGTCGAGAAACTGCAGCCGGCCGGGCTCCTTCAGCCAGCGCAGCAGCCGGAACGCGACGCGCTCGTCGCCTCCGAACTTGTCGAGCGCGACGCGGAGAAATTTCGGTGAGCTGTCGACGATCAGCATCCCGACCTGGCGGTCGAAGATCCGGAGCTTGAGGCGGTCGAGGAGGATCCCGGTACCGCCCGAGTAGTCGATCAGGACGTCGCCCTCGCCCAGCTGCCGGGCGAGATCCTCCACGGTCGGATCGAGATTGCGGTACCAGCCGTGGTTCTCCACCGTGTCGTAGTGGAGACCGAACGTGTCCACCGGCTGCCGCGTCCAGTCCTCGTCGGGTACGCGCTCGAAGCCACTCACCCAGCGGAAACGGCGTGAGGGGTCGTGCGGTTGGTGGACCGCGTCGCTGAGCTCGCAGTGGAGGCGCAGCAGCTCCGGAACGGTTGCCGGCGCGCGGCGGCCCCAGCCGCACTCGGTGGCGATGCCGAAATCGGCCACGAACCGCCGGGCCACCGCCAGGCGGCGCTCGGCGCCCTCGACGCCGTCGGTGTGGTGGACGAGGCCGAGATAGAGCTCGGTTTCCGGCCGCAGACGCAGGTCGCCGAGCGGCGCGTAGTACGCCTCGTCCGTGCGGTCGCGCGGGACCGGGAGATGAATCCAGTTGAGCGGCCGCCCCTGGCTCGCGGCCAGTGCGTTGGCGACCTTGACCAGCCTGCCGGCGTCGGCGGGCTCCTTGAAGTGGCGATGCTGGACGTCGCCGTAGCAGAAGTGGAAGCCCAGCTCGACGTCCGCCGGCACGTACCGGGACACCCGCCGCAAGCGTTCGAGGATGCCGCCCTCCACGTCGTCGAACCAGGCGGGGAACATGCCCTCCAGCATCCCGAACTCGAAATTCGTGTCCCACTGGACCGCGAGCTGGTCGTGGGGCACTTCAGCAAGAATCAGGTCCAGCTCGTCGAGCAAGCGCCTCTCGTACACGGGCTCGAGCACGCTCTGGTGCTCGGGGACGACGAACGCGCTGATCGGCGCCAGCGGCGTCGGCAGGCACACCTGGAAGCGACAGGCGACCGGGACGAGGCCGTCGCGCTTGAGGCGCGCGAAGACGCGAAAGGAGGCGACGGCCGCCTCGGCATACCCGAGCGCCCCGAACCCGACGTGCTCGGGACGGGCGCCGTCCTCGAGCCGCACGCGCGGCAGCGGCCTCCAGCTGTCCGGTCCCGGAGGCACCACCTCCAGCCGCGGCTGGGACGTGAACACGGGCAGCTGCCAGACGATCCAGTCGGCGCGCGGGCCCGTCTCCCCGTCGGGGATGCGCCGCAGGCGATCGCCGATCGCGGCGGCCACGGTTCGGAACACCGTCTCCGCGCTGGCCAGCGGCACACTGCCGACGAGGTGGGCGCCGCGCGCCCGGGATGGGGCCGGGGTCGTCATCGCGTTGCCTTGATGAGGCGGTAGACGCGGTCGGGGGTCAGCGGCAGGTCGCGGACCTCGATGCCGAGCGGCGCCAGCGCGTCGGCCACCGCGTTGGCGATCGCCGCCGTCGCGCCGATCGTCCCGCCCTCGGCCATGCCCTTGAAGCCGCTCACGCTGACCGCGGGCGGGGTCTGCAGGTGCACGATGTCGATCGGCGGCACGTCCATGGTCCCGGGGATCAGGTAGTCCATGAAGGTCGTCGTCAGCGGCTGGCCGCCGTCGTCGTAGGCGATCTCCTCGTAGAGCGCGTTGCCGATGCCCTGGGCGACCGCCCCGTGCGTCTGGCCGTCCACGATCATGGGATTGACGATCCGCCCGCAGTCCTCCACCACGGCGTGGCGGACGAGCGCCACCCGGCCGGTCTCGGGATCGACCTCGACCACCGCCACGTGCGAGCCGTTCGAGAACGTGGCAGGCGGCGGATCGTAGTACTGCGTGGCCTCGAGCGCGGGGTCGACGCCCGGCGGCAGCGTGCCGCCGGCCGGCCGGTAGGCCAGGCCGGCCACGTCCACGACGGTCAACGTCCGGCCGGGCGCGCCGCGCACGGCGATCGTGCCGCCCTCGATCGTGAGGTCGGCCGGCGCGGCCTCGAGCATGTGCGCGGCGATCTTCTCGATCTTCTCCCGCACGCGCCTGGCGGCCAGGATGAGGGCGCCGCCGCTCACGACCATGCTGCGGCTGGCGAAGGAGCCGCTGCCGTGGGGGCAGCGCTCGGTGTCGCCCTCCACGATCGTGACGGCGCCCAGGTCCACGCCCAGCTCGTCGGCGAGCACCTGGGCCAGCGTCGTGGCGTGCCCCTGGCCCTGCGAGGCCGCGCTGACGAAGCCCCGCACCTCGCCACTCGGCTCGACGCGGACCGTGGCCGCGTCGTGGCCCGACACCTGCCGCATGCCCCGCCGCCGGAAGGTGTCCGAGCCCATCCCGGTGAACTCGGTGTAGGCCGCCACCCCGATCCCGCGATACGTCCCCGCCGGCGTGCGCCGCGGCCGGGCGCGCGCGCCCGCGTAGCCGGCGGCCTCGAGCGCGCGCTCGAGCGACTGCCGGAAGTCGCCGCTGTCGACCACCAGCCCCGACGCCGTGGTGAACGGCAGCTGGCCGGTCTCCACGAGGTTGCGCCGGCGCACGTCGGCGGGGTCGAGCCCGGCGCGCCGGGCGAGCATGTCCACCAGTCGCTCGCGCACGAACGTGCCGAGCGCCATGCCCACGCCGCGGTACGCGCCGGCCGGGCACTTGTTCGTCGCCACCGCGTAAGCGTCGTAGGCCAGCGCCGGCAGCGTGTACGGGCCCGGCAGGATGCCCGCTGCCGTCAATGGTTCCAGTGATGCCGTGACCGGATAGACCGAGTACGCGCCCGAGTCACAGATCAGCGTCGACTTCAGCGCGACGAGGGTGCCGTCCTTCCGCGCGCCGAGCTCCACGTGGTTGACGTGATCGCGGGCCTGGGCGCTGGACAGCAGGTTCTCGCGGCGGTCCTCCAGCCAGCGCACCGGCCGGCGCAGGCGCCGCGCGAGCTGGGCGACCACGATGTCCTCGGGATAGAGGTGCATCTTGGGGCCGAAGCCGCCGCCGACGCTGGGGCACAGCACGCGGATGCGCGAGTCGGGCAGGCCGATCGCCTCGGCGAGGCCGCTGCGCATGAGGTGGGGCGACTGCGACGAGGCCCACACGGTGAGCGTGCCGTCCACCGGATCGAGCGCGGCCATGACGCCCCGTGGCTCCAGCGGCACCGACGAGCAGCGCCCGTGGCGGAACGTCTCCACGATCCGGATGTCGGCGGCGGCCAGCGCCCGCTCCACGTCGCCGTTCTCGAAATGCGTGTGGAACAGGACGTTGTCGGGCAGCTCGTCGTGCACGCGGGGCGCGCCCGCCTGCAGCGCGGCCTCGGCGCCGGTGACGGCCGGCAGCGGCTCGTACGTCACCCGGATCGCCTCCAGCGCGTCCTCGGCGCGGTACTGGTCGGCGGCGACCACCGCCGCCACCGGCTCGCCGGCGAAGCGGACCTTGCCGGTGGCCAGCGCGGGCCAGCCCGTCTCCTTGTAGCCGGCCCCGCTCATCGCGGCCCGGACGGGCCTCGTCGTGGGCGCGAGGTCGGCGCCGGTGACGACGGCGTCCACGCCCGACAGCGCGAGCGCGGCGCCGGCGTCGACGTGCACGATCCGCGCGTGGGCGTGCGGGCTGCGGAGGAAGGCGACGGCTCGCAGCCCGGGCAGCCGCAAGTCGCCGATGAAGTGGGCGCGCCCCATCAGCAGCGGCGGGTCCTCGGTGCGCTTGATGCTCTGGCTCACGTAGCGCGCCGCCATCAAAACGCTCCCGTCCGCGCCGCGCGCAGCAGCGCCGACAGCCGGTCGGGCGACAGCGGCAGCGCGGTGATCGACACGCCGAGCGGCGCCAGCGCGTCGGCGACGGCGTTGGCGAGCGCGCCGCCGCACCCCGAGCTGCCGCCCTCGCCGGCGCCCTTGACCCCGAGCGGGTTGAGCGGCGTGGGCGTTTCCTCGAGGATGCGCACCACCGTCGAGGCCGGCATCTCCATCGCCGTCGGCAGCAGGTAGTCCATGAACGTGCTGGTGAGGAGCTGCCCCTGCGCGTCGTAGACCAGCTCCTCGAGGAGCGCGCCGCCGATGCCCTGGGCGAGCGCTCCCACCAGCTGGCCGTCGACGATCATCGGGTTGACGGCCCTGCCGACGTCGTAGGCGATCGCATACCGGAGGATCTTCACGCAGCCGGTCTCGACGTCGACCTCGACCATCGCGGCGTGGCAGCCGTAGGGATACGTCATCCTCGGCGCCTCGAAGAAGTGGGAGGCCTGGAGGCCGGGCTCCATGCCGGGCGGCCCCGGCACCGCTGCCCGCGCCAGCTCGCGGAACGTCACCGCGCGGTCCGGCGCGCCGCGCACGTGGACGGCCCCGTCGCCGAGCACGAGGTCGTCGGGCGCCGCCTCCAGCAGCGCCGCGCCGACACGCAGGATCTTGTCACGCACCTTGCGGGCGGCCTCCGCCGCGGCGGGCAGCGCCACCGACGCGCCGCGGCTGGCGAAGCCCCCGACGCCGAACGGCACCCGGGCGCTGTCGCCGTGCACCACCGTGATGCGCTCCGGCGCGACGTTCAGCTCGTCGGCGGCGACCTGGGCCAGCGTGGTGGCGATACCCTGGCCCACCGCCGCCACCCCGGAGTAGAGGACGACGTGGCCGGTGGCGTCCACCTCGACCCGCGCGTACTCCCAGGGGCCGAGCCCGGCCTTCTCCACGAGGCAGGCGACGCCGATGCCGACGTGGCGGCCCTGGCGCCGCGCCTCCGCCTGCTCGCGCCGGGCGGCGTCGTGGCCGAGCGCCTCCAGCGCCTTGTCGAGCGCCGAGGCGTAGTCGCCGCAGTCGTAGACGGTGCGCTGGTTGAGCGAGGCGCCGCCGACCTCGTACGGCATCTCGGCCGGCGTGACGAAGTTGCGCCGCCGCAGCTCGAGCGGATCGACGCCCAGCCGGCGGGCGGCGATGTCCAGCAGCCGCTCGCGGACGAACGTGCACTCGAAGCGGCCGGGACCACGGTAGGTCCCCGTCGGCGTCTTGGTGGTGAGCACGCAGTGGATCTCCGCGAGATAGTTCGGGATCCGGTAGGGGCCCGGCAGCAGCGCCGCCGTCAGCTCGGGCACCACCACCCCGTGGGTCCGGATGTACCCGCCCATGTCCGTGATGAAGCGGTCCACGAGCGCCACGATGCGGCCGTCGCGGTCGAACCCGATCTCGACGTCGTGGTACTGCTGGCGCGAGTGGTTCGTGGCCATCAGGTGCTCGCGGCGGTCCTCGATCCACTGCACCGGCCGGCCCAGCCGCATCGCCGCCCACGGCACGAGGAAGTCCTCGGGGTAGAACTCCCCGCGCACGCCGAACCCGCCGCCGACCTCCAGCTCGGTGAACTGGATGAGGTGTTCGGGGTACGGCAGCAGGTCGGCGAGGACGCGGCGGTTGAAGTGCGGGACCTTGGCCACGCCCCACAGGCGCAACACGCCGGGGCCGGCCTCGAACGCCGCCGTGAGCCCGCGGGTCTCCAGCGGCACGCCCGTGTGCCGCTGGACGGCGAAGCGCTCGCGCACGCGGACGTGGGCGGCGGCCAGCGCGGCCGGGGCGTCGCCCTTGCGCGTGTCGAGCGTGGCGACGAGGTTGCCGTGGATGCTCTCGTGCAGCACCGGGGCATCGCCTTCCATCGCCCGCCGCGCGTCGGCCACGGCCGGCAGCGGGTCGTAGTCGACCTCGATCGCCTCCAGCGCGTCCTCGGCCAGGTAGCGGCTCTCGGCCACGACGAACGCGATCGGCTCGCCGACGTAGCGGACACGGTCGCGCGCCAGCGGCGGCTGCAGGCAGGCGACGAGGCTCGGCCGGGAGCCGAGGCGCACCGGGATGCGGCGCACCTCGCCGAGGTCCTGGGCGGTGACCACGGCGACCACGCCGGGCAGGCCGAGCGCGGCCTTCGCGCGGATCTCGCCCAGCCTTGCGTGCGCGTGCGTCGCTCGCAGGACCGCGCCGTGCAGCATCCCGGGCAGCCGGAAGTCGGCGGCGTACTTGCCGCGGCCGGTGAGGAGCCGCCGGTCTTCCAGGCGCCGCACGCTGCGGCCGATCGCTCTCACGCCTTCAGGTGGAAGAGGCGGCCGGCGTTGTCGCCCAGGATCGCGGCCTGGGCGGCGGGCGGCAGCCCCGCCTCCCGCACGATGCGGACGGGCTCGGGGTCGCCCAGCCAGAATGGATGGTCGCTGCCGAGCAGCACCCGGTCGGCGCCCACCACGGACACCAGGTAGGCGAGCGCCGGCGGGAACTGCACGAGCGTGTCGTAGTGAAAGCGGCGCAGGTAGCCGCTCGGCCGCCCGGCGCCGTCGGCCCGGATCTCCGGGCGCCCGGCGTGCCCGCGGTCGAAGCGACCGACGTGATAGGGCAGGAAGCCGCCGCCGTGCACGAGCACGACGTCGAGCCCCGGGAAGCGGTCGAGCGTGCCGCCCATGATCAGGCTGCCCGCGGCCAGCGTGGTCTCGAACGGGTAGCCGACGAGATTGTGCAGATAGTGGCGCCCGAAGCGCTCGACGGCTTCCAGGGCGAACGGATGGAGGATCACCGGCGCGGCCAGCTCGGCCGCCGCCTGCCAGAACGGGTCGAACGCGCGGTCGCCGAGCGACCGGCCGAGCGCGTGGGGATCGATCATCGCGCCCCGCAGCCCGAGCGAGGCGACGGCGACGCGCAGCTCCTCGGCCGCCCGCGCCGGCGACTGCAGCGGCACCGTGGCCAGGCCGGCGTGGCGGCCGCCGATCTCCGCCAGCGAGGCCGCCAGTCCCTCGTTCTGCGCGCGGCTCCACGCCGCGCCCTCGTCCGGCGGCAGCGAGTACCCGGCAACGTCCATCAGCGGGCCGAACACCGCGGCGTCGATGCCCTGCTCGGCCAGAAACTCCAGGTGGCGCTGGAGCGTGTAGAGCGGCGCCAGCAGCGGGCGGGTCGGCGGCTCGGCGCCCACGACCAGCCGGGGGTGCTCGCCGCCGTCGCGCACGCGCACGCCGTAGCGCGCGGGCGTGGCGCGGGCGGCGTCGAGCGCGCGCGGCGAGAGGAAGTGGACGTGGACGTCGACGATCATCGAAGCGCGCGGGCCGCGGCCAGCGCCGCCGCCACGATGTTCTGGTAGCCCGTGCAGCGGCACAGGTTGCCGGAGATCGCCTCGCGGACCTGCGCCTCCGACGGCTCCGGGCACTCGCGCAGGAAGCACGTGAGCGTCATCAGGAAGCCGGGCGTGCAGAAGCCGCACTGCAGCCCGTGGTGCTCGTGGAACGCCGCCTGGAGCGGGTTCAGCGTGTCGCCGGTGGCGAGCCCCTCGACCGTCTGGATCTCGTGGCCGTGCATCTGGGCCGCGAACAGCAGGCACGACCGCACGGCGGCGCCGTCGACGATCACGGTGCACGCCCCGCACACGCCGTGCTCGCAGCCCAGATGCGTGCCGGTGAGGTCGAGGTCGTCGCGCAGGAAATCGGCCAGAGTCCGGCGAACCTCGACCGTTCTCTCGTAGGGGCGCCCGTTCACGGTCACGCGGATCGTGCGCTCGATCATCGCCGCTCCTCCGTGGCGGTCCGGCCGGCGGCGCGCTCGAGCGCGCGCCGGGTGAGCACGCCGGCCAGGTGCCGGCGGAAGTCGCTCGAGGCGTGAAGGTCGCCGTCCGGCTCCACGCTCGCCGACACGCGGCGGGCGACGTCCTCGAGCGCCGCCGGCGTCGGCCGGACGCCGACCAGAGCGCGCGCGGCGTCCCGGGCCACGACGGGTGAGGGGCCCACGCCCGTCAGCGCGACGGCGGCGGCGGTGCAGACGCCGTCCTGGTCGACCGTCACGGTGGCGGCGATCCCGACGAGGGCGAAGTCGCCGTGGCGCCGGCTCACTTCCAGGAAGGCGGTGCCGGTGCGCGGCGGCGCGACGGGCAGCCGCACCTCCACCAGCAGCTCGTCGGGCGCGATCGCCGTGGTCAGGTAGCCCACGAAGAACTGCTCGGGCGTCAGCACGCGACGCCCGCGCGCGCTGCGCAGCACCAGCGCGCCGCCGAGCGCCGTCACGACCGCGGGCAGCTCGCCGGCCGGGTCGGCGTGGGCGAGGCTGCCGCCGACCGTGCCCCGGTTGCGGATCTGCACGTGGCCGATCTGCGGCATCGCCTCGGCCAGCAGCGGGCACAGCCGGGATACCAGCGCGGAGGTCTCGACGGCGCGCTGGCGGGTCAGGGCGCCGATCACGAGGTGACCATCGTCCTCGCAGATGCCGGCCAGCTCTCCCAGCCCGTTGAGATCCACCAGGTGCTGCGGCCGGACCAGCCGGAAGTTCATGAGCGGCACCAGGCTCTGGCCGCCGGCCAGTGGCTTGGCGCCGTCCCCGAAATCGGCGAGCAGCCTCAGCGCCTCCTCGACCGAGGTCGGCGCCAGATAGTCGAACGCGGCGGGTTTCATGCCGAGCTAGCGCGAACCATTCACGAACCGCACCACGCGCGCGCCGGGCGCTGGCGGCGGGGCGCGTCGGCGTCGGCGGCGCCTGCATGGCTCGCCGGTCGCGGCCAGCTCGCTCCGGACGGGGCGAGCGCGAGCCCCCCATCCCCCAGAGGGGGCTGGGCCGGTGCCAAGTCCAATCGCCGAT
>DASTOJ010000285.1:0-16228 GCA_035762565.1 Candidatus Methylomirabilota bacterium
ACCGGGTGGGCGCGGGGGGGGGGGGCGGGGGGGGTCCGCCGACCCGTTTCCCTGGCGGTCAACTGCGCCGAGCGGACCGAAGGAATCGCGGCCGACGACCTGCGCCGCAGACCCCGTGGTCGGCGGACCCCGCCCGCCGCCCCCGCTGCGCCCGGCTACGTTACCGCGCGCCCGTGAGCTGGCGCAGCGTCTCTTCGAGCCGCCGCTGCTCGGCGCCGTACGCCGCCCAGTCCCCCCGGCGCAGCGCGTCCTGGGAGCGCTGGTAGATCTCGAGCGCGCGCTGGGCCAGCGCGCGGTCGCCGGCGGGCGCCGGTGCCGGCGCGCCGGGCGTGGCGGGGGTGGCGACGGCGGTGGCCGGTGCCACGCGAGCGCCGAAGATCCGCGCGAGCGACTGCTCCAGCGTCGGCTCCATCGCGATCTGGTTGGCGTGGGCCACGATCACGCGGCGCAGCTCGGGGAGCGCGCCCTGCTCGGAGGCGGCCAGGTAGAGGGGCTGCACGTAGATCAGCGACTGGTCCAGCGGGATGGCCAGCAGCGAGCCCCGGATGACCGTGGAGCCGCGCTGGTTCCACAGTGACAGCTGCTGGGAAATGACGGGGTCCTGGTCGATGCGCGCGTCGATCTGGCGGGGCCCGTACACGAGCTTCTGCTTGGGGAAGTTGTACGCGATCAGGCGTCCGTAGTGCGCCGGGTCCGAGCGCGCCGCCAGCCAGCCGATCATGTTGTCGCGGCGGCTGGGGTTGAAGAGCGTGAGCAGGATGAACTCCTCCTTGTCCTCGCCGGGCAGCCGCATGATCGTGTAGTAGGGCTCCATCTCGCGGTCCCGCCCCTCGACCGTCCGCCGGGGGATCGCCCACATGTCCTCCCGGTTGTAGAACACCTGGGGGTCGAGCATGTGGTACACGGCGTACTTGCGGGCCTGGATGGCGAAGAAGTCCTCGGGATAGCGGATGTGACGCTGCAGGTCCGCCGGCATCTGGCTGAGCGGCTTCAGCAGCCCGGGGAAGCCGGCGCTGTAGGCCTGCACGATGGGATCGGTGGTGTCCGCGACGTAGAACGTGACCGTGCCGTGATAGGCGTCGACCGTGGCCTTCACCGAGTTGCGGATGTAGTTGCCGATCCCCCGCACGGGGTCCGAGTACGGGTAGCGGTCGGTCGTCGTGTAGCCGTCGATCATCCAGACCAGCCGCCCGTCCCCGGTGATGACCAGGTAGGGGTCGCGGTCCCAGCGGAAGAACGGGGCGATCCGCTGGATGCGGTTCGTCACCGTGCGGTTCATCAGGACGCGGCTGTCGGGGCTGAGGTCCTGGGACAGCACGACGTTCAGCTCGCCGAAGCGGGCGGCGAAGGCCAGGCGCCGCAGCCACGAGGAGACCGGGATGCCGCCGATGCCCGCGTAGCGCGTGTACTCGTTCTGGTCGCCCTTCGGATAGTCGAGCTCCTGGGAGCGCGTGCGAACGAGCACGTACTCGCTGGTCAGCTCCCCGTAGTAGATCTCGGGCCGCGTGATGGCGGGGAACCCGTCGCTCGACTGGGGCGGGATGTCCTTGACGAAGAACTCCGGCAGCCCTTCGGCGGTGATGCGGGACACCGGCCCCACCACTACCCCGTAGCCGTGGGTGTACGTCAGCCGCTCGTTGATCCAGTTGCGCCCGCCCGGCAGGTGCTGGTAGGACAGCTCGCGCGGCGAGAGCATCAGCTGGCGGTACTCGCCGTTGATCAGGTACCGGTCGTTGTCGACGTCGACGAACTTGTAGTAGGTGCGGATCTCCTGCAGCTGGGCGAACGTGCGCAGCAGCGGGCGGTAGTCCCAGAGGCGGATGTTCTTGATGGTCGCCTCGTTGCGCGCCAGCGCCCGGGCGTCGAGCGTGTCGTCGGCCGGGAACTCCTTTTCCTCGATGCGGTCGAGCCCGAAGGCCGCCCGGGTCATCCGGATGTTGTGCTCGATGTACGGCCGCTCGAACACCAGCTCGTTGGGCTTCACCCGGTAGCTCTGCAGGAGGGCCGGATAGACGCCGAGGCCGACGATCCACACCAGGGCCAGCACGGCGAGGGCGGCGCCGACCACGCGGAGCCCGGGCCGGGCCACCTGGATCGCGCAGGCGGCGGCCGCCACGCCGCCCAGCACCGCGAGCGCGTTGAGCACCGGCAGGGTGGCGTTGACGTCGGTGTAGCTGGCGCCGAACACCACGCCGCGCGCCGAGAACACGATCTCGAAGCGGTCGAGCCAGAAGCCGACGGCCTTGAGCGCCAGCAGCAGGGCCCCCAGCAGCAGCAGGTGCGTGCGGGCGCCGCCGGCCAGGCGTGGTCCCCGCGTGGTGAGCACGAGGCTGCGCTGGAGCACGTAGAGGGCCAGCGTCAGCAGCATGGTGCCGGCGGCCAGCGCCAGCACCCAGCCGTGGACCTGCCGCCAGAACGGCAGCGTGAAGACGTAGAAGCCGAGGTCGTAGCCGAAGACGGGATCGGCGAGGCGGAACGGCTGCGCGTTGGCGTAGCCGAAGACGGTCTCCCAGTGGACGCTGGCCCGGAGCCCCGAGACCACCGCCAGGAGCGTGAGCACGATCGGCAGGAAGCGCCGGATGAGGGGCTCGATCACCACGCGACCCGGCAGCCCCAGCTGGTCCTCGAGCTCCCACAGCACGTCGGGGGCCGCGGTCCGGGCGGCGAACGTGAGGTTGGCCCACAGGAAGATGAGGACACCGACGGCGACGGCGGTGAACAGGCCGCCCCGCAGCGACAGGATGCCCCAGAAAAGGCTCGTGTAGCCGACCTCGCCGAACCACAGCCAGTCGGTGTAGAACGGCACCAGCTGCGCAAGGACCCCCAGCACGACGACGACGATCACGAGCAGGACGATCGGCTGTGGTCGTCTCATCGCGCGCCGCAATCCTTCCTAGGGGGAGGCCGGGAAGAGCGCGCCGTCAGGCGCGCGGCGACCGTCGGCCGGGAAGTTCGAGGGGGCGCCGAGGGTCAAGCATCGTTCTGCAGGTCCTTCACGCGGTCGATGCGCTCCCACGTGAAGTCGGGATCCAGGCGCCCGAAGTGGCCGAAGGCCGCGGTCTTCTGGAAGATCGGGCGCCGGAGGTTCAGGTACTCGATGATGGCGCGTGGGCGGAAATCGAAGTTCCGGCGCACGACCTCCTCGAGCCGCGCCTCCGGGATCTTCCCGGTGCCGTCCGTCTTGACCATGATCGACACCGGCTCGGGGATCCCGATCGCGTAGGCCACCTGGACCTGCGCACGCGCGGCCAGGCCGGCGGCGACGACGTTCTTGGCGACGTGCCGCGCCATGTACGCGCCCGAGCGGTCCACTTTCGTCGGGTCCTTCCCCGAGAAGGCGCCGCCCCCGTGGGGGCATGAGCCCCCATAGGTGTCGACGATGATCTTCCGGCCGGTCACCCCGGTGTCACCCATGGGTCCGCCGGTGACGAACCGACCGGTCGGGTTGATGTGATAGATGACCGTGTCCGGGTCGAGGAGCGCCGCCGGCACCACGGGCTGGATGACATGCTGGATGATGTCGTTGCGGATCTGGTCCTGGCCCACGCTCTCGGCGTGCTGGGTCGAGATGACGATCGTCTCGACCCCCACCGGCCGGCCGTCGCGATAGCGCACGCTGACCTGGCTCTTGCCGTCCGGGCGCAGGTAACCGAGCACGCCGCGCCGCCGGACCTCACTGAGCCGCTCGACCAGCCGGTGGCAGAGCATGATCGGCAGCGGCATCAGCTCGTCCGTCTCGCCGCAGGCGAAGCCGAACATGAGCCCCTGGTCGCCGGCCCCTTCCTTGTCCACCCCCAGCGCGATGTCCGGCGACTGCTTGTCGATGGCGGTGATGACGCCGCAGGTGTGGCAGTCGAAGCCGTGATCGGAGCTCACGTATCCGATGTCCTTGATCGTCCGCCGCACGAGCTCGGGCACGTCGACGTAGCAGCTGGTCGTGATCTCGCCGGCCACGACGACGAGGCCGGTCGTCAGCAGCGTCTCGCAGGCCACCCGCCCCCGAGGATCCTGGGCGAGGATCGCGTCGAGGACTGCGTCGGAAATCTGGTCGGCGATCTTGTCGGGATGCCCCTCGGTCACCGACTCCGACGTGAACAGATACTCATCCCGCGCCATTCGGCTCTCCTCCGGCCAGTCAGGTCGCGCCACTGTAGCACGAGCGCGCGCGACCTCTCAAGGTGGCGGCCCGGGGCGGTCCGGGCTCGCGTCGAGGCGCCGCTTCATCTCGCTCAACATCGGCACCGGCCACGGATCGATCGCGTCCAGCATCGCGCGGTAGTAGCTCACCCACTGGCCCAGCTGCACGAGGGAGAGCAGCCGCGCCAGCCGCCCGCGGCCCCGCGCCCATGCCTCGCTCACCCCGCCCGCCGCCGGGACGAGCAGCTCGCGCAGCAGGGCGAAGCGCCGGGCGATCTCGGGCGGCTCACCGTCCTCGCGCAGCAGCACCGCGTGCAGGCCGCGGGCGCCGCGCACGCCCCAGATCTCGATCTCGTTGTGGTTCATCTCGGGGACCGCGCCGGCCACCGCCAGCACCTTGGCGTTCTCCTCCAGGTCCGTCTTCCAGCGGTAGGCAGCGGCGCTCGTGAGGGGGCCGCCGTAGACCGCGGGCAGCCGCCCGGCCAGGGCCAGCGCCAGGCGCTTGGCCTCGTTCTTGTCCGTGACCGTGTCGGGGACGAGATCGCGGGCCTGGGCGGCGACGACCTCGAGCGCCTCGTCCAGCTCGCGCTCCGTCACGACCGGAACGCCGCACGCCGCCAGCACCGCGAGCGCCGGGAACAGGAGGTAGCCGAGCGCCATGCGCGGCATGAGACCGTCCGGCAGCACCACCCGCGGTAGACCCGCGGCGGCCGCCCACGCGCCGAGCGCCCCGCCGGAGGTGAGGGCGACGACCGGCACCCGCCGCGCCCGGGCGGCCTCCACGGCCGACAGCACCTCCACTGTCTCCCCCGAGTACGACGTCGCGATGAGCAGCGCGTCCCCGGCGGCCGCCGCCGGCAACCCGTAGCCGCGATGGACGAGGACCGGAACGTCCAGCGTCTCGGCCGCACAGGCGGCCACGACGTCGCCGGCCGCCGCCGAGCCGCCCATACCCGCCATCACGACCACGCGCGGGCGCCGCACGACCGGGGCCGGCGCGGCGCGCAGCGCCCGCGCCCGCCGGCACTGAACGGGAAACTCGGCGAGCAACCGGCCGGAGTCATGGCGATCGATGTCCGCCAGCGCCCCGCGATCGTCGAGGATCATCGCGCGCCGGCCGTGAGCGCGACCGACAGCTCGCCGGTCTCGCCGTCGAGCGGCCAGGCCAGCAGCACCGCCAGCCCCTGGTAGATGCGCTCGAAGCCCGCCTCCGAGACCGAGACCGTTTCGACCGGGCCCCACGCCAGCTCGGCGCCCGGCGTCCACGCCAGACGCGCCTCGAGCCCGAGCCACTCGTCGACGAGCGTGACCGCGCTCACATCGCCGAGCCGGCCGCTGCTGGCGAGCGACGGACGTCCGGGCAGGGTCAGGTAACGCCCGGACGCCTCCCCGGCGCTGAGGGCGAGATTCCACTGCACCGCCCAGCGCCCGTCCAGGCGGCTGCCCGGCGCACCGGCCAGCCGGTAGCGCGCGGTGAGCGTGGCGCCCCGGACGCTCACGCGCTTGTCGACGTCCAGCGCCGCCGGCGACTGGTCCCGATGGCGCAGGGCGATCTCGACCCCGCCGTCCGCGTGGGCCACCGTCGCCACGAATCCCGCGTCGCCAAGCGCCAGGCGACCGGCCGGCCAGGGTTCCACGGCGTCCAGGAGCCCGCCGGCGTCGAACCAGCCGTCCAGCAGCGAGGCGCGCCGGAAGCGGTCGTAGGCGAGCAGGCGCCGCAGGCCCGGTTGCTTCTCGCCGGGTGCGTCGTGGATGGAGCGGATGCCGCCGTCCTCGACGGCATCAGCGAGCTGCGCATGATAGCTCTCCGGTCGCCGCGCCAGCACGTCGGCCAGGTCGTGCCGCCGGTCGAGCACGCCGATCTCGGTCAGCGAGCCGCCCTGGGCCGGGTTGAGCATCACCGCCAGCGCCTCCGTGCGGACGGCGATCTCCTCGCGGCCGTCACCGTTGAGGTCGCCCCGCGTGACCGTGACCGGCTCGCCACCGTCGGCCAGGCGAGCCTCGGCCTCGAGCAGCGCGCTCTTCACGGCCCGTCGCAGGTGCGGCAGGTAGCAGCCCCCGAACACGCCGTGCCAGTAGGCATCGTTGGCCTGGCCGCGCCACAGCGCCTCCCGCGCCGCAAGGAGCCCGGCATCGTCGGGGCGCTCCCGGCGCCGGCGCTCGACGGCGGCCGACAGCCGCTGCATCTTCCAGTAGAACTCGGCGACCTCCGGGTACTTCACCAGGAAATTGCGCCAGAACCCGGCGCGCAGCAGGTCGATCAGGCGCGCGCCGCCCTCCAGCTGGCCCAGATCGCGCCTGGCCTCTCCGAGGATGCGGCCCGCCGCCGGCGGCAGCGCCCACTCCCCCATCTCCTGATACGAGGCGGTCGGCAGGTAGATGCGGCCGGCGGCCGGCAGGCCGTCCACGACGTCGGCGAACGTGGACAGCCGCAGCCAGGGCGTGGCCAGCACGCGATCGAAGAACGTATCGAGCCAGCCTTCCTCGTAGACGTGGCGGTAGGTTCCCGGCCAGACGCCGAACTTCTCGCCGTCGTCGACGACGGTCACCGCCGGCAATCGCCCGCGCCGCTCGGCGAGGTACTCGAGCGATTTGTCCACGCCGGCGAACGGGATGAGCTGGCGCAGGCGCTGGTTGATCGGGAACACGCCCAGCGTCGCGCCCTGGTCCTCGGTGAGGTAATACCCGCCCAGGTCATCGGACTCCAGCCCGGCCAGCACGAAGTGACGGTCGTCCACCAGGACGTACTCGACCCCCGCGTCGCGCAGCGCCCGCGGCAGGTGCGGCTCCCACACGCGCTCGGCCAGCCACATGCCGCGCGGGCGCACGCCGAACTCGGCGCGGAGGAACTCGCTGAGCCGCGCGATCTGGCCGCGCTGGTCGCCGTCGGGGAGGATGGCCAGGATCGGCTCGTAGAAGCCGCCCGTCAGCAGCTCCACGCGGCCCGAGGCCACCACCGTGCCGAGCAGGTCGAACGTGCTCCGCTCGTGCTCGCGTAGCCAGGCCAGCAGGCTGCCCGTACAGTGCACGGTCAGGCGCAGCTCCGGCCGCGCCTGCAGGCGCTGAAAGAACGGCCGGTAGGCCCGCTCCGTCGCTTCGCGAAGGACGCTCTCGAAGTTCCCGATCGGCTGGTGGTTGTGGACGCCGAAGCAGAAGGCCAGCGGTGCGTCGCTCAACGTCTACTCACGATCCATGTCCCGGTGGACCACGCTGGCCGCCAGGCCCAGCCCGTCCAGGCAGCGCTTGAGCTCCTCGACCAGCGCCACCGAGCGATGGCGGCCCCCGGTGCAGCCCACCGCCACGGTCAGGTAGGCCTTGCCCTCCCGCTGGTAGGCGGGCAGGACGAAGCCGAGGAAGTCCTCGAGGCGGCGGAGCAGCTCACGGCTGTCCTCGTGCGCGAGGATGAACTCGCGCACGCGCGCGTCACGGCCGTCCAGCGGCCGCAGGCCCTCGACGAAATGCGGGTTGGGCAGGAAGCGCACGTCGAAGACGAGGTCGGCGTCGAACGGTACGCCGTGTTTGAAGCCGAAGGACACCAGGGAGATGGCCAGGCCCGGCCGGTGGCCGGGCGCCACGTACATCTCGCTCAGCAGGTCCTTGAGCTGGTGCACGGTGAGCGTGGAGGTGTCCACGATGCGATCGGCGACCTCCCGCATGGTCGACAGCGCCTTGCGCTCGGCCCGGATGCCGTCCACGACGTTGCCGTCCGGGGCCAGCGGGTGGCGGCGGCGCGTCTCCCGGTAGCGGCGCACCAGCGCCTCCTCGCCCGCCTCCAGGAACAGCACCTCGACACGGTGCTCGCGCTTGCGCAGCTCGCCCAGCGTGTCGAGCAGGTGCGTGAGGTACTCGCCCTCGCGGACGTCGACGCCGAGGGCCACGCGCGTGATCGTGTCGCTGGAGCGCGTGATCAGGTCGGCGAAGGTCGGGATCAGCGTGGTGGGCAGGTTGTCCACGCAGAAGAAGCCCATGTCCTCGAAGCACTTGATCGCGTAGCTCTTGCCGGCGCCGCTCAGGCCCGTGATCACCACGAACGTGATGGGCCCCGCCATGCCTCAGGCCACCTCGCCGGCGGGCCGGCGCTGGGCGGCCCGGGTCAGCCGCCGCTGGCCGAGCCGACGGCGGTCCTTGGCGCGGCGGACCTGGTGGGCGAGGCCGGCGACCGCCTCGTCGACGGCGGCCATGAGGTCGCCGTCGGTCGCACTGCTGGAGAACACCCGCCGCTTGGCGGTCAGCGTGAGGCGCACCGTGCGGCGGAACTTCTCGGCGGTGACCGTGGCGCGGGCGGCGACGAGCGGGGGCAGGAGCGGCGCGAGCTTGGCCACCTTCCCCGTGACGGTGTCCTTGACCGCGGCCGTCAGCACGACCCCGCGGCCGCTGATGATCACCTTCATGAGATTCACCTCGAGGGGGCCCCGAGACGGCCCCCCAAACCCCCCAGACGCTCGTCACGCCCCGGCGGAGCCGGAGCGCTCCTCGATCGCCCGCCGGGGCCTCGAGGCGGCCATCGCCGCCTCACGTCACCGCCGCTTCGGCGCCAGTCGTCGCTGGTGGGACGGCAGGATCCCCAGCTCCTCCCGGTACTTGGCCACGGTGCGCCGGGCGATGGTGAGGCCGCGGCCCTTGAGGATCTGGGCCACTTCCTGGTCCGACAGCGGCTTGGCTGGGTCCTCGTTGGCCAGCAAGTCCTGGATCATCTTCTTGACCGAGACCGACGACACCATCTCGCCGTCGCCGGAGGCGATCCCGCTGTGGAAGAAGAACTTGAGCTCGAACAGTCCCTGGGGCGTCTCGACGTACTTGTTCGTGGTGACCCGGCTGATCGTCGACTCGTGCATCCCGATATCCTCGCCGACGTCGCGCAGCGACAGCGGGCGCAGGCACGGCAGGCCCTTGTCGAGGAAGTCGCGCTGGAACTTCACGATCGACTGGGTGACCTTGCGCAGCGTGCGCTGGCGCTGGTCGACCGACTTGATGAGCCAGACCGCCGACCGCAGCTTCTGCTCGACGTAGGCCCGCGCCTCGTCGCCGGAGTTACGCAGCAGCGACCGGTACAGGGAGTTGACCCGCAGGCGGGGAATCCCGTCCTCGTTGAGGACGACCACGTACTCGGTGCCCATCTTGTGCACGACGACGTCGGGGGCGATGTAGCGGGAGTCCCCGCCCCCGAAGCGGCGGCCCGGCTTGGGCTCCAGCCCCATGATCTCCTCGACCGATTCCATGATCCGGTCGAGCGGCAGCTTGAGCGCGCGGGCGATGTCCGGGTAACGGCGGCGGCTCAGCTCGTCGAAGTGCGCCTCGATGATCTCCACCGACACCGGGTCGGGGTTGGGGTCGCTCTTGAGCTGGATGAGCAGGCACTCCTGGATGGAGCGGGCGGCCACGCCGGGGGGATCGAACGCCTGCACCAGCGCCAGCACCTTCTCGACCTGGTCCACCGTCGTCTCGCAGCGCTGGGCGATCTCGGCCAGCTCCGCTCTCAGGTACCCGTCCTCGTCGAGGTTGCCGATGATCTCGCTGCCGATGCGACGCACCAGGGGGTCCTCGACGGTGAACCGCAGCTGCTCGTCGAGATGGTCGGCGAGCGAGTTGACCGAGCGGACGATGTTCTCGAACGGCAGCTCCTCGCGGTCCTCCTGGGCGACCAGCGAGCGCTCCTCATTGTGGTCGTCGAACATCACCGCCGTCAGGTCGAACGGGAGGTCGTCGGTCTGGCGCTCCGTCGTCGGCGGCGGCTCCACCGGCGCTGGCTCCACCGGCGTGGGCGCGGGCGCGTCCGGGGTGGCGGCGACGGGCTCCGGTCCGTCGGCTGTCTCCGGCGCCACCTCCTCCAGGAGCGGATTTTCCAGCAGCTCCTTCTGCACCACCTCCTGCAACTCCAGCGTGGACAGCTGGAGCAGCTGGATGGCCTGCTGCAGCAGCGGGGTCATGACGACCCGCTGGCTCTGCCGAAGTGAGAGGCGCGCTTCCATGGCCATAATTGCGTCTCGTCTCCGTGAGCCGCCCTAGAGGGCGAACTTCTCCCCGAGATAGATCTCCCGGGCGATCGGATTGTGGGCAATCTCGCTGGCGGTGCCGGAGACGAGGATCCGGCCGGCGTAGAGGATGTAGGCGCGGTCGGTGATGGCCAGCGTCTCGCGCACGTTGTGGTTCGTGATCAGGATGCCGATACCCTGGTTGCGCAGCCGGGCGAGGATCTCCTGGATGTCGGCGATGGCGATCGGGTCGATGCCGGTGAACGGCTCGTCGAGGAGCAGGTACCGGGGCGAGGTGACGAGGGCCCGCGTGATCTCCAGCCGCCGGCGCTCGCCACCCGACAGCGTGTGGGCCGGATAGGGCGCGAGGGCGGTGAGGTCGAGCTCGGCCAGCAGCTCGCGCGCCCGTTGCCGCCGCTCGCCCGCGGTGAGGTCGAGCGACTCCAGGATCGCCATGATGTTCTCCTCGACGGTCAGCTTCCTGAAGACGGATGATTCCTGGGGAAGATACCCCACGCCCATCCGGCAGCGCTGGTACATGGGCAACGCGGTGACCTCGCGCCCTTCCAAGAAGATACGTCCGCCCTCCGTCGGCAGCAAGCCGACCATCATGTAAAACGACGTCGTCTTGCCGGCGCCGTTGGGTCCGAGCAACCCGACGACCTCACCCCGCTGGATGTCCAGCGACACGTTGTCCACGACCTTGCGCTGCCTGAACCACTTCTGCAGCCCCTGGGCCACGAGGCCTTCCATCGTCAGTTCGCGCAGGGCGGCGCCGGCGCCTTGGCGCTCGCGACCGCGTCCTTCTTCTGATCGCGCGGATAGAAGATGCCCTTCACGCGCTCCTGCTTGCCACCCTCCACGACCGTGCGGTCCTGCGCGAGGTAGATGACGATGCTGTCGCCGCTGACGACGTTGTCCTCCTGCCACACGCGCGCGTTGCCGCTCAGCACCACGCGCTGCTCGAGATCGTGGTACTCGGCCCGGCGCGCGGTGCCGGTCTTGCAGTCGCGCGTGATGATGCGGACGTTGCCGGTCGACACGGTGCGGAGGATCCGGTCGCCCTTCTCGTCCAGGTAGATCTCCATCCGGTCGGCGTACTGCACCGAGCTGTCCTGGCGGGCCACGACATTGCCCGTGAAGACCACCAGGCTCTCCTTGCCAAAGCGTTCCATCTTGTCGGAGTCGACGGTGACCGGCTGGGACCGGGTGGACGGCGGGGTCGCCGGGGCCACCGGCGACGCCGGCGGGCGCGATTGGGCGGCGGCCGCGGTCACCGCTCCCAGCAGCATCGCCCCCATCGCCGCCGCGGTCGCCCGCCTCACCGGGACTTGCCCGTCACGAACACCGCCCGCACGGGTCCGATGATGGTGGTCGCCTCGTCGGCGACGCGCACGTCCAGGCCGCTGCCCCGGACCACCGAGCCCCGCCGCGTCAGCGTGACCGGCGCGTCCGTCCACAGGCGCTTGCCCGCCGCGTCCCACCGCAGCACCGACGTCTCCAGCCGCAGTCCGTCGTCGGAGGTCACGATCACGTTGCGTCGCACCTCCACGTTGTTCGTCTTCCGGTCCAGATCGCCCTCCTCGCCCACGATCGTCCACGCGCGCTGGCGTTCCTGGACGCTGGCGACCAGCTTGCGCAGCTGGGTCTGCCCGGCCTGCTCGAACATCAACGCCTGCTCGGCCTTGAGTCGCCACCGCACGCCCCTGGACTCCTCCTCGAGGTCGACTTCCTTGATCTGCAGGTCGGCGTGGGTCGGCATGGGCCCCAGCGACTCGACCCGGGCGGTCCGGCTCTTGACGACGAGTGTCGCGGTCACCGCGACGACGAACACGGCGACAACCACCAGGATGACGCGCGCCAAGTTACGCATGAGGGACGCCGTGCAATTTCGGTACCAGCCTACCACGGCCCTCCGGCACTCAAAAGGGAAAACGAGCCTCGAACTGCGCGACGCGAGGGGGCCTACACGATCTTGGCTCGCAAGATGTCGTGCATGTGGACGACGCCGCGCGGCCGCTCGGTGTCGTCGACGACGACCAGCGTCGTGATCGTCCCCTCCATGACGTCGAGGGCCTTGGCGGCGAGATCGTCGGCGCCGATGGTCTTGGGGGCGCGGGAGGCGATGTCGCCGGCGCGCAGCCCGTCGAACGCCACGCCGCGCAGGTGCAGGCGGCGAAGATCGCCGTCGGTGATCACGCCCACGAGCCGCCCGCGGGCATCCACCACCGTGGTCATGCCGCAGGCGTGCGGCGTCTCGCCCGCGGCCGCCGAGCGCGCGCGCTCCCGCGTCATCTCCTCCACGGCGCTCCGGAGGCTCGCGTCCTCGGTCACCAGCGGGATGGTGTCGCCGCCGTGCATGAGATCCCCCACGCGAAAGAGGGCGCGCCAGCCCAGCGCGCCGCGCGGATGCAGGGCCGCGTAGTCCTCCGGCCGCAGGCCGCGGAGGTCGAGCAGCGCCATCGCCAGCGCGTCCCCGACGGCCAGGGCGGCGGTCGTGGACGACGTCGGCGTGAGATTCATGGGACACGCCTCCTCGGCCACGCTGACGTCGAGGACCACCTCGCTCTGCCGGGCGAGCGCCGACTTCGGATTGCCGGTGAGGAGCACGATCGGCACGCCGAGCCGCTTGAGCGGCGGCAGGATGGCCAGCATCTCGTCGGTCTCGCCGGAGTTGGAGAGCGCCACCACGACGTCGGTGCGCGCCACCATGCCGAGGTCGCCGTGCACGCCCTCGGCCGGATGCAGGAAGTAGGCGGGCGTGCCCGTGGCGGCGAGCGTGGCCGCGATCTTGCGCCCGATGTGCCCGGACTTGCCGATGCCGGTGACGATGACGCGCCCGGCGCACGTGCGCAGCATCGTCACCGCCCGGTCGAAGCGTTCGTCGAGCTTGGGGATGAGGCCGAGGATCGCCTCCGCCTCGATGCGCAGCACCCGCTCGGCGAGCCGTCGGAGGTCGCGGCTCATCCCCCGTCCAGTCCCGCCCGGATCGCCAGCAGCTGATCGAGCAGCCGCGGCAGGTCGTCGATCCGCAGCATGTTGGGGCCGTCCGACAGTGGCCGGCCGTCCGGCAGCGTGCGGTCGGGGTCCTCGTGCATCTCCATGAAGAGCGCGTCGATGCCGAACGCGACCGCGGCTCGCGCCAGTCCCTGCACGTAGCGCCGCTCGCCGCCCGAGCGGTCCCCGGCGCCGCCCGGCAGCTGCACGGAATGCGTCGCGTCGAAGACCACGGGACAGCCGAGCTCGCGCATCAGCTGCAGGCCGCGCAGGTCGACGACGAGGTTGTTGTAGCCGAACGAGGCACCCCGCTCGGTCAACAGGATGGCCTCGTTGCCCTTGGAGAGGATCTTGTCGACGACGTTGCGCATGTCGCGCGGGGCCAGGAACTGCCCCTTCTTGACGTTCACCGGCTTGCCGGTGGCGGCGGCGGCCAGGATGAGGTCCGTCTGCCGGCACAGGAACGCGGGGATCTGAATGACGTCCAGCACCTCGGCCGCCGGATCGACCTCGCCGATCTGGTGGACGTCGGACAGTACGGGCACGCCCAGCGCGTCGCGGACCTTGCGCAAGATGCGCAGCCCCTCCACCAGGCCCGGCCCCCGATAGCTGTGGACCGACGAGCGGTTGGCCTTGTCGTACGACGACTTGTAGATGAACGGCACCCGGCGCGCGGCGGCGATCGTGGCCAGCCGCTCGGCTGTCATCAGCGCGTGCGCCTCGCTCTCGATCGCGCACGGGCCGCCGATCAGCACCAGCGGGCGCGTCCCGCCGATGGTGACCCCGGGGGCGATGCTCACCTCGCGCGGCGAGGTCACGGTCGCCGGCCGTGCTCGAGCGCGGCCTTCACGAAGCCGGCGAAGAGCGGGTGCGGGTCCCACGGGCGCGAGCGAAACTCGGGATGGAACTGGCCCGCGACGAAGTAGGGATGGTCCGGCAACTCCACGATCTCGACCAGCTGTTTCTCCGCCCAGATCCCCGAGATCGCCAGCCCGTGCTTCTCGAGGTTCTTCAGGTAGTCGTTGTTGACCTCGTATCGGTGGCGATGGCGCTCCTGGATGATCCCCCGTCCGTACAGCCTCGAGGCGCGGGTGCCCTCGGCCAGGAGGATCGGGTAGAGCCCGAGCCGCATGGTGCCGCCCTTGTCGGACAGCGTGCGCTGCTCGGGGAGCAGGTCGATGACCAGGTGGGGCGCGTCCGGGGCGAACTCCGAGGAGTTGGCGCCGCCGAGGCCGCACACGTGCCGGGCGTACTCGATCACCGCGCACTGCATGCCCAGGCAGATGCCGAAGTACGGCACCCCCCTCTCGCGCGCGTAGCGCACCGCCTCGATCTTGCCCTCGATGCCGCGGTCGCCGAAGCCGCCCGGCACCAGGATGCCGTGCACGTCGCGAAAGTGGGCGGCGGCGCCGTCACGCTCGATGTGCTCGGCGTCCACCCAGGCCACCTCGACCCGCGCGTCGTTGGCGATGCCGCCGTGGGCCAGCGCCTCGATCAGGCTCTTGTAGGAGTCCTTGAGCTCCACGTACTTGCCCACGACCGCGACGCGGGTGGTCGTCCGCGGCGCCTTCACCCGGCGGACCACGTCCTCCCAGCGTGAGAGGTCGATGGGGCGTGCCTCCAGCCCCAGCAGCTTGCTGATGATCTCGTCGAGCCCCTCCCGGTGGAACACCAGCGGGACCTCGTAGACCGTCTCCACGTCCTTGGCCGTGATGACCGCCTCCTCCTCGACGTCACAGAAGAGCGCGATCTTCGACTTGATGCCGGGGGGCAGGTAGCGGTCGGTGCGGCACAGCAGGATGTCGGGCTGGATGCCGATCGCCCGCAGCTCCTTGACCGAATGCTGCGTGGCCTTCGTCTTCAGCTCCGCCGCCGCCTGCATGAACGGCACCAGGGTCAGGTGGACGTACAGCACGTTGTCCTTGCCGACGTCCTTCTTGAGCTGGCGGATGGCCTCCAGGAACGGCAGGCTCTCGATGTCGCCCACGGTACCGCCGACCTCGACGATGACGATGTCGGTGTCGCGCGCGACCCGGCGGACCGCCGTCTTGATCTCGTCGGTGATGTGGGGGATGACCTGCACCGTCCGCCCCAGGTAATCGCCCCGCCGCTCCTTCTGGATGACCGAGAAGTAGACCTTCCCGGTGGTGATGTTGTGGTCGCGGGTGACCCGCACCGAGGTGAACCGCTCGTAGTGGCCGAGGTCGAGGTCGGTCTCACCGCCGTCGTCGGTGACGAAGACCTCGCCGTGCTGGTAGGGGCTCATCGTGCCCGCGTCGACGTTGATGTACGGATCCATCTTCTGCAGCGCCACGCGATACCCGCGCGCCTCCAGCAGCGCGCCCATCGAGGCCGCCGCCAGCCCCTTGCCCAGCGAGGACACGACGCCGCCGGTCACGAAGATGAATTTCGGGCCCACGTCATCCCTCCGTTCCTGTGCGGTTCTCGACCCATGTCCTAACGTAGTCGATTTCGCCCTGGCGCTCCCGGATTTCCCCGTCGGCACGGGCGTCGCGCAGCGCGCCGAGCACGGCGGCAACGTCGGGGCCCCGGGTCACGCCGAGGCCGAGCACGTCGTCGCCGCCGAGCGCGGGCCGGGCGCCACGCTCGACCTCGAGCGCGCGCTCCAGGCGCGCGCGCGTGGCGGCGTCACCGGCCAGCCGGAGCCACGCCAGCGCGGTCGGGCTCGACTGCCGCACCGCCCGCCCCGCCTCGCTGGGCCGGCGGGCCGACGCCAGCCGGTCGCCGAGCGCCGGCGCTCGCTCGAGCGCCTCGCGCACCCGGTCCAGCGGCGCGCCCGCGAGTCCCAGGCCGCGCAGCACCGCGCCCGCGACCTCGCGGACCTGCCCGGCCGCGAGCGCGGTCGCGAGGACTTCGATCGGCGGCGCCGCCACGGCGTGGTCGCGGGCCCACGCCAGCGCGGCCGGCAGGCCTTCGAGCCACGCCAGCATGGGGCGAGTGGCGCGGTGGCCCGGCGCCAGCAGGCGAACGCCCCCCGCCCGCGCCAGCGCGGCCAACGCCGGGCCCGGCGCCTCGTCGCCGAGCAGACGCTCCAGCTCGGCGACGATCCGCGCCGGCGACAGCGCCGCGTACGGGGCCAGCTCCAGCGCCAGCCCGCGGCA
>DASTOJ010000286.1:0-14345 GCA_035762565.1 Candidatus Methylomirabilota bacterium
ACTGCGGGCCGGTCGCGTCCACCGCGACCAGCTCGAAGCCGGGCGGCGTCATCTCGACGGCGACGTCGAACACGGGCTTCGGAAACCTCGGCGAGAACATGATCCTGGTCGTCATCAGGCACTGGGCTCCGAGCCGACGACGCCGACGAACGAGACGCACTCGCCCGGCGCGCCGCCGAGGTTATGGGTGAGGGCCAGCGTGCGGCCGCGGCCCACGCTGGCGATCTGGCGCTTGCCGGCCTCGCCACGCAGCTGCAGCCAGCATTCGAAGAGCATGCGCAGCCCCGAGGCGCCGATCGGGTGGCCGAACGACTTGAGGCCCCCGTCGGGGTTGACGGCCAGCTCGCCGTCGAGGTCGAAGGTTCCCGCCAGCACGTCCTTCCAGGCGGTGCCGCGCGCGGAGAACCCGAGGTCTTCCATCAGCACCAGCTCCGTCGGCGTGAAGCAGTCGTGTACCTCGGCCATGGCCAGCTCCGCGCGGGCGTCTTTGATACCGGCCTGGGCGTAGGCGTCGGCGGCGGAGGCGATCACCTCGGGGAACGTCGTGTAGTCGTAGTCGGGATCGATGGGCCCGGCCGCCGGCCCGGCCACGAACGACAGCGCCTTCACGTAGAGCGGCCGGTCGGTGTAGCGCCGGGCGTCCTCGGCCCGGACGATGATGGCCGCCGCCGAGCCGTCGCTCACGCCCGAGCAGTCGAAGATGCCGAGCGGCCCCGCCACCAGCGGCGAGCACGCGATCGTCTCCTTCGGCACCTCCTTGCGGAACTGCGCGCGCGGGTTCAGCGCGCCGTTCTTGTGGTTCTTCCAGGCGATGCGGGTCATGACCTCCTTGAGCTGGTCGGCCTCGATCCCGTATTTCTTCGAGTAGGCGGGGGCGAGCAGGCTGAACATCGCCGGCGCCGTCATCGCCGCCGCGGTGCCGTCGCCCGCGCTGCGAGTGTTCGGCAACCCCGAATAGCCGGAGTCCTTCAGCTTCTCGACACCGATGGCCATCGCGACGTCGTACGCGCCCGAGGCGACCGCATAGCAGGCGTTGCGGAACGCCTCGGAGCCCGTCGCGCAGTAGTTCTCCAGCCGGCTCACCGGCTTGTAGTCGATCTTGAGCGGGCGCGACAGCGTGAGCCCGCTCTGGCCCGAGAACAGCGTGCCGAGCCAGAAGGCGTCGACGTGACTCAGCTCGATCCCGGCCGAGGTCAGCGCCTCGCCGGCGGCGTCCACCAGCAGGTCGCTGGCGCTCTTGTCCCAATGCTCGCCGAACGGCGTGCAGCCCATCCCGACGATCGCCACGCGGTCCCGGATACCGTTACTGGCCATGGAGCGGCCTCGCTTTCCAGAAGTAGTTGTGGACGCCTCCCGCCGTGATGATCCGGCGGAACGTCATCCCGACCCGGTCGCCGATCTTCACGGCCTTCGGGTCCACGTCGGTCATCTCGCACTGGAACCGACCGCCGCCCTCGAAGTCGAGCACCGCCACCACCATCGGCGGTGACGGTGAGAAGGCCAGGCGGTCGACGGTGAAGGTGGCGATCGTGGCCGGCACGTCGGCCAGGCGCTCGGGCGTCATGCGATCCACCGCGTGGCACTTCACGCACACGCGCTGGGGCGGCAGGTGGCGCGCGCCGCAGGCCTGGCAGCGGCTGCCCGTGAACGCGAACTTCCACGCTTCCGCGCGCCGGGCGGCCGGCGCCTCGGGCGGCTGGGGGTCGGGCCGGCGCGGCGGCTCGCGCTCGAGGAACCCGCGCCAGGCCAGAAACGTCGGATAGGACACCCGCGCGCCGCCCGCGCGCCGGGCGGCTATCGCGGCGGCCCGGCCGGGTGCCGCCGTCACCCGCCAGACGCTGGCGTCGGCGCCGTCGGCCAGCGAGACCACGGCGATCAGGTCGTCGGGCTGGGCGCCGTCGAGCGCGTCGCCGAACATCAGCCCCGCGTGGGCGGCGCCGGCGTTGCCGACGGTGGCCGAGAGATCATCGGCGATGGCCTCCTTCTTCGCCCCGGCGGATGCCACGACGCGCTTCACCGCACGGCCGTGCGGTCCGGCGACGATCAGCCGGGCCAGCATGGGCGCCGTCACTCCGGCCTGCTTGAGCGCCTCGGCCAGCGCGCTCTCGCCGAGCGGCACGTAGGCGTGCTCGCCGAATCGCTCCTCCCACTGGCGCGAGGCCGGCTCGCCCGGCAGCCGCCAGCGATCGAGGAACTCGGCGGTGACCGACGCGGCGGCGACCGGCTCGGCGACCACGCGCGCCTCGGGCGCGTCCTCGCCGAAGAGGAACGCCGCGGCGCCGTCGCCGCCGTCGCGCTCGTCAGCGCTGCCCGGCAGTCCGGTCCGGATGTCGCTGAGCACGGCGAGCGCCGGGACCCGCGAGTCGCGGGCCGCCCGCATCGCGCCGACGGCCGAGCGCACCGAGCCCATCACGTCGACGGCGAACGCCGAGGCCGGAAGATCGAGAGCGGCGTGGACGGCGGTGGCATTCGTCTTGTCGAGGTAGGCCGGATCGGAGGTGGCGAAGTACAGGGCCTGGGGCGCGACGCCCGCGCGCCGCAGCGCCGCCCGCCCCGCCTCGACGCCCAGCGAGGTGGTGTCCTCGTCGTAGGAGGCCACCGCCCGTGTCCCGGCGCCGGCCGGCGTCCCCAGCGCCTCGCCGATCGCCTTGCGGTCCAGGCGCCAGTAGGGCAGGTAGGCCCCGTAGCCGACGATCCCTCTCATGGCGCGGTCATCTTACCGTGACTTGCCGGTGGCCCGGTGGTGGTCGGCCAGCACCTGGGTCACGCACGCCGTCACCCGCACGCCGGTGGGCAGGTCGATGAACTCGTTGGGGCCGTGGGCGTTGGAGCCGGGACCCATCACGCCCGTGACGAGGAACTGCGCCTCGGGGAAGCGCTCGCCGAGCATCCGCATGAACGGGATGGAACCGCCGAGCCCGGCGAACATGGGCGGCGCGCCGAAGTGGGTGCCGGACGCGCGCTCCACCGACTCGCGCAGCCAGGGCGCCATGGCGGGGGCCTCCCAGCCGGTGCCGGGACGCTCGCCCATGTCGAACGTCACGCGGGCGCCGTAGGGCGGGTCGGCCTCCAGCACCTCCTTCACGCGCTTCATCGCGCGCCCGGCGTCGGCCGTCGGCGGCAGGCGCAGCGAGAGCTTCACCGCGGTCCTGGGGCGCAGCACGTTGCCGGCGTCGGCCAGGGGCGGCAGGCCGTCGGCGCCGGTGACGGCCAGCGCCGGCCTCCACGTGTTGTTCAGCAGGGCCTCGACCGGGTCGGTCGTCACCGGGCTCATGCCGGCCATGAACGGCCACTTCTCGGTGATGTCGTCGCCCAGCACCGCGGCCACCGCCCGCGCCTCGGCGAGCCGCGCCGGCGGGATCTCGACGTGACACTCCCCGACCAGGATCCGGCCGGTGCGCTCGTCCTCGAGCCGGCCCAGCAGCTGGCGCAGGATGCGGAACGAGGAGGGCACGATCCCGCTGGCGGCGCCGGAGTGCACGCCCTCCGTGAGGACCTCCACGGTGAGGTTGCCGCTGGTGACCCCGCGCAGCGACGTGGTTGCCCACAGGTGGTCGTAGTCGCCGCAGCCGGAGTCGAGACAGACGACGAGGCCCGGCCGCAGCCGCTCGGCGTACTGCTCGACGTAGGCCGGCAGGTCGGGGCTGCCGCTCTCCTCCGAGGCCTCGATCAGCACCACGCAGCGCGCGTGCGGCACGCCCTGCGCCTGGAGCGCCTCGATGGCGGTGAGCGCGGCGAACGCGGCGTAGCCGTCGTCGCCGGCGCCGCGGCCGAACAGCCGGTCGCCGCGGCGCTTGGGGATCCACGGCCCGGCGTCCTCGGCCCAGCCCACCATCTCCGGCTGCTTGTCGCAGTGGCCGTAGAGCAGGACGGTCTCGCCGCCGGCCCCGGGCGCCTCCATGAGGATGACGGGCGTGCGGCCGGGCAGGCGCACCACCTCGAGCGTCAGCCCCTCGATCTTGCGGCCCCGGGCCCAGTCGGTGATGAGGGTCACCGCCCGGTCGATGTAGCCGTGCTCCGCCCACCTCGCGTCGTACATGGGCGACTTGGCCGGGATGCGGATGTACTCGGTGAGGATGGGGACGATGTCGCCGTCCCAGACCCGCTGGACGAAGGCGCGCGTGCGGTCGCGGTCGATGGTCATGGCGCCTATACTACCCGCAATGCGGTTGCCGGTCCGCGGGAAGCTGGTCCTGCTCAGTCTCGCGATCCTGATCGTCGTGTCGTTCGCCTTCACGCTGCTGCACCTCAACCTCGCGCGCGCGCTGGTCGAGGAAGAGCTGGCCGAGCGGGCCGTGGCCTTCGCGCGGGAGATCGCCGCGACCATCGGCGATCGGCAGGAGCTGGAAAGCGGGCCGGTACTGGAGCGCCAGATCCAGCAGGTGCTGGCCGTACGCGGCAACGTGCTGCAGCTCGACATCCTGGCCTTCACGGGAGACGCGGTGCGGGTGGTCGCCACCAGTCACCCGCACATGCGGCTGCCCTTCTCCCGGTCCGATGCGGCGCCGGTGCGGCGGGGGCGGGTGGTGTCGCGGCTCGTGCAGGAGGATGCCAGGCGCTACTGGGAGGTCGTCGCGCCGGTGACGCTCGACGACGGGGTGGCCGGCGCCGTCGCGGCCAAGTTCTCGCTGGACCGCGCCGACGCCGCGGCGGCGACGACGCGCCGCCGCGCGCTGCTCCTCACCCTGCTTTCCGTGATTGTCATGGGGCTGCTCATGAGCGGCGCCGTGCAGTGGGTGGTCATCCGGCCCGTCCGCCGGTTCCTCGCCGCGATGCGGCGGGTGGAACGTGGTGACACCGCGGTCACCGTCGAGCTGGCGGGTGGCGACGAGTTCAGCGAGCTGGCGCGCCACTTCAACGACATGATGGCGCGGCTGCGCGATTTCAACGACGAGCTGCAGGTGCGCGTGAAAGAGGCCACGGCCGAGCTGGAGAGCCGGTATCACGAAGTCGAGCGGCTGAACGAGCTGCTGTTCTCGCTGCAGCGCAGCCTCGGCCACGCCGAGCGTCTGGCTCTGGCCGGCCGGGTCATGGCCGAGGTCGCCCACGAGGTCGGCACGCCGCTCCACTCGGTGGCCGGCCACGTCGAGCTGCTGCGACGCGATCTGCCGGTCGCCACGACCCCCGAGGCGGTGCGGCGCCGGCTCGACGTGATCGAGAGCCAGCTGACGCGCGTGACCGGCATCATCGCCGAACTGCTCGACCTCACGCGGCGGGCGCCCGGTCCGCCGGAACCGGTCGACGTCAACCGTCTCGTGCTCGACACGCTCGAGGTCGTGCGCCCGGGCCTGACCCAGGCCCAGCTCCTCCTCGAGGTGGCGACGACGGCGGCGCTGCCGCCCGTGCTCGGCCACGGCAACCAGCTCCAGCAGGTGGTGCTCAATCTGTTGACGAACGCGATGGACGCTACGCGGCCGGGAGGACGGATCCGGGTGGTGACCGGGGCGGGAGTGGGCGAGGTGGAGCTGGAAGTGAGTGACACCGGTCGTGGCATCCCCGAGGCGGAGCAGGGGCGCATCTTCGAGCCGTTCTTCTCCACGAAGGCCCCCGGCCGCGGTACCGGGCTCGGGCTGTTCGTCTCCGCCCAGATCGTGCGCGAGCACAAGGGACGGATCGAGGTGAGCAGCACCGAGGGGCGCGGCACGACCGTTCGCCTCCTCCTGCCGGCGGCGGCACCCGCGGCCTGATGCCGGCCAGCCTCCTCGTCGCCGACGACGACCCCGTGGCGCGCGATCTCCTGGTCGAAGTCCTGGCCGCCGAGGGCTATCGGGTGCAGGCGGCGGACAGCGGCGAGGCGTGCGTGCGGCTGGCCGAGGCCCAACCGTTCGACTTGGCGCTCGTCGACCTCCGCATGCCCGACCTCGACGGCCTCGCCGTGCTGCGGCGCCTCTCGGCGCTGCGGCCGCCGGTTCCGGTGCTCATCCTCACGGCGTTCGCGACCTTGCAGACGGCGATCGAGACCATCCAGGCCGGCGCCTGGGACTATCTGTCCAAGCCCTTCCGGATCGACGAGATCAAGCTGGGGGTGGCCCGGGCGCTCGAGGCCCAGCGACTCGCCCGCGAGAACCTCCAGTATCGCCGGCAGCTCGACGCGCGCTACGGCGTGCAGAATCTGGTTGGCCAGTCGCCGCCGATCGTGGAGATCTACAAGCAGGTGGCGCGGCTGGCGGCGCTCGACACGACGGTGTTGATCCAGGGCGAGACCGGCACGGGGAAAGAACTGGTCGCTCGCGCCATCCATCAGGCCAGCGCGCGGTCGTCCCGGCCCCTGGTGGTGGTCGATTGCACGGCGCTGCCGGAGGCGTTGTTCGAGTCCGAGCTGTTCGGCCACGAACGCGGCGCCTTCACCGGCGCCGCCGGTGCCCGCCGCGGCCTGCTCGAGACGGCCGAGGGCAGCACCTGCGTCCTCGACGAGATCGGCGAGCTGCCGCGGGCGCTCCAGGTGAAGCTCCTGCGCGTGCTGCAGGAGCGCGTGGTGCGCCGCGTCGGCGGCAACGACGAGATCCCTGTCGACGTGCGAATCGTCGCGGCGACCAACCGCGATCTCCGGAAGCTCGTCGAGGAGGGGACGTTCCGCGAGGACCTCTACTACCGCCTCAACGTCGTCACCATCACGGTGCCGCCGCTGCGTGAGCGGTCCAGCGACGTCCCGTTGCTGGCGCGGCACTTTCTCGACAAGTACGCCCCCACCGGCAGCCGGGCGGTGACGGGGTTCGCCGACGAGACCCTCGCGCTGCTGTGCGCCTATGCGTGGCCGGGCAACGTGCGCGAGCTGGAGCACGCGGTCGAGCGCGCGGTCGCGCTCTCGACCGCGGCGCTCATCCTTCCCGACGACCTGCCGGCCGAGGTGCGGGCCGCCGCCGGCCGGGCCGCGCGGCCCGCGGCCCGGCTCACGCTGGAGGACATGAAACGGTGGTACGTGGCCCAGATCCTGGACGAGGTGGGCGGCAACAAGGCGCGGGCCGCCGAGATCCTCGGGATCGATCGCCGCACGCTCTACCGCATCCTCGACCGCGAGGCCGAGTCGACCGAGTGAGACGCACGGCCCTGCTGCTCGCCGCGGCGGCGCTGGCGGCCGGGTGCGCCGCCACCGAGCCGCTCTCGCGTCGCGGAGATGCGCTGCTCGGGATCCTGGGCCCGAGCGTGCAGCTGCGAACGGAACGGTCCGGGGCCCGGCGGGCCGGGTCGGGCGTCGTCGTTGCCGCCGACGCCGCCACCGGTCGGTCGTGGATCATCACCACCCGGCATCTCTTCGAGCCCGCGGCGGTCCAGCAACTGTGGGTGACGACGACCGATGGCTCCCGCCGGCTGCGCGCCACCGTGCGGGCGACGAGCGCGGAGGCGGATCTGGCGGTCGTCGAGGTCGCGGAGCGCGTGCTGCCGGCGGCCGTCCTCCAGGACCACGCCCGCCTCGGCGACGAGGTCAGGGTGGTGGCGTTTCCGTGGGGGCGGCGGCTGACGGTCGTGAGCGGCATCGTCAGCCAGATCGCCTCGGAGGAGGGGGTGGTCGCGGTGGAAGGCGCCGTGCGAATGATCGACGCGTCGGTCAGCTACGGCGCCAGCGGCGGCGGGGTGTTCGACGCGAGCGCGGGCACGCTCGTGGGGATCGTCGAGAGCTACCGGACCGCGCGGGTGGCGCTGCCGACCGAGCCGGAGAGGGTGCTCGATCTGCCGGTTCCCGGTGAAACGACGGTGGTCGGCGTGCCGGTGATCCGGCGATTCCTGGAGAGCGTCGGAGTCGTCCCGGCGAGATGAGGGGGCCGCGGGGCCCCCTCACGGTCTGGATTACTCCACCTCGATGCTGGTCACCACCTTCTTGCCGTCACGCTCCTCGAAGGACGCCTTGACCTTGGCGCCCTCCTTCAGGCTGTCGATCGACAGGCCCTCGGCGACCCACAGCTTGGTGCCGTCCTCGAGGGTGATCACGCGCTCGGCCGGGTCGACCGACTGGATCTTGCCGGCCACGTCCCCCGCCCACGCCGCCATCGAGAGCCCGAGCGCCAGTGCCATCGTGATCGCTGCGATTCTCCTCATCACTGCCTCCTCGTGCGATTGTGTGCCCGGAGGCCGGAGAGCAACCACGGTGCCAGGCGTTGCGTCCTTCGTGGCGCGGGCTTGCGCAGAGCCGGCGGCGGGCCGCTGTGGCGATCGTGCAGGCACCGTGGCGTTTCGCTACACCGGCCGGGCACGTGCTTACCCGCCCAGGTAGTGTCGACGGACGTCCTCGTCGTCCAGGAGCGCCTGGCCGGTGCCCTCGAAGCGGTTGCGGCCGAGCTCGAGCACGAGGCCGCGGTGGGACACCGACAGCGCCTTCTTCGCGTTCTGCTCGACCATCAGGATGGTCGTGCCCTCGCGGTTGATCGTGAGGATCGTGTCGAACACGACTTCCACCATGCGGGGGTCGAGGCCGAGCGAGGGCTCGTCGATCATCAGCAGGCGGGGATGCAGCAGCAGGGCGATGGCCATCTCGAGGATCTGTTGCTGGCCGCCGGAGAGCGTGCCGGCCAGGTCGCGACGCTTGGACTCCAGGATCGTGAAGCGGGCGAGGAGCGCCTCGATGTCCTCGCGGATGCGAGCGTCGCGGCGAAGATAGGCGCCCATCTCGAGGTTCTCCTCGACGCTCATCGCCGGGAAGTTGCAGCGCCCCTGGGGGACATAGCCGATGCCGCGCTTGAGCACCTCGGTCGGCGGGCGACCGGCGATCTCCCGGCCCGCGAACCGGATCGTCCCCGCCCGCGGCCGCACCATGCCGAACACCGTCCGCAGCAGCGTGGACTTGCCGGCGCCGTTGGCGCCGATGATGCACACGATCTCGCCCGCCCGGACCGCCAGCGACACGCCGCGCAGCACCTCGACCTCCTCGTAGCCCGCGACGACCTCGGCCAGCTCGAGGAGCGCGCCGTCAGCGGCCAAAGTAGGCCTCGATGACGCGCGGGTCGCGGCGGATCGCCTCCGGCGGCCCCTCGGCGATCTTCTGCCCGTGGTCGAGCACGACGATGCGCTGGGAGATGTCCATGACCACGTCCATGTTGTGCTCGACCAGCACGACGGTCTTGCCCTGTCGGTTCAGCGTCAGGATGTGGTCCTTGATCTGGTTGATCATCGTGGGGTTCACGGCGGCGGCGGGCTCGTCGAGCAGGAGCAGGTCGGGATCGGGCATGAGGGCGCCGGCGAAGGCGAGCAGCTTGCGCTGCCCGTAGGACAGGCTGCCGGCCATGTCGTCGACTTTCGCCACGAGGCCGACCAGGTCGAGGAGCCGGCGGGCGCGGTCGATCGCCTCGGCCTCCAGCCGCCGCAGGCGCTGGGTGCGCACCAGCCGGGCCAGCAGGCACTCCTCCTGGTGCTGCTGCACGAAGACGAGCAGGTTCTCGAGCACGCTGAGGCGCGGGAAGACGCTCACCTGCTGGAACGTGCGCGCCACGCCCAGGCGGGCCACGCGATGCGGCGGCGCGCCGGTGAGGTCGCGGCCGCGGAACAGGACGCGGCCGCCGTCGGCCGCGACGTAGCCGGTCACGCAGTTGAAGAGCGTCGTCTTGCCGGAGCCGTTCGGACCGATCAGGCTCACCAGCTCACCGGGCTCCACGGCGAGGTCCACCCGGTCGACCGCCGTGACGCCGAGGAAGCGCTTGACGAGGCCGCGCACCTCCAGGAGCGCCATCAGCGAGCGGCCCTGGCGCCGATGGCCCGGCGCAGCAGGCTCTCGATCCCCTCGGGCGAGCGGACGACGACGAGCAGCAGGAGGAGGCCGTAGATCACGAGGCGCCACGTGGGCGCCAGGCGCAGGACCTCGGGCAAGGCGGTGAAGAGGACGGCGCCCACCAGCACGCCCCGCAGGCTGCCCACGCCGCCGAGGAAGACGATCACCAGCAGGTTGACAGTGAGGCCGATCGTCATCTCCTCGGGGCACATCACGGACAGGTAGTGGGCGTAGAGCGCGCCGATCCCGCCGGCCAGCCCGGCACCGACCGTGAAGGCGAGCAGCCGGTACTTGAGCGGGTCGATGCCGGCGGCGCCGGCCAGCGGCTCGTTGTCGCGCACCGCGTGGAACGCGCGGCCCAGCCGGAACGTGGTCAGCCCACGGTAGAGCAGGACGACGGCGGCCAGCGCGCTCAGCGCGAGCCAGTAGTAGGCCGGCAGCGTGGTGACGGCGAGCGAACCGAGCGCGGGCTTCGGAATGCCGGTGATGCACAGCGGCCCGCGCGTGACCTCGACCCAGTTGTTGGCGACGATCGACGCCACCAGCGCCAGGCCGAGCGTGCCGACCGCGAAGGCGTGCTCCGCCAGCCGGAAGAGGGGCACGCCGACGAGCGCGGCCACCACGGCGGCGACGAGCACGGCGGCGAGGAGGCCGGCGGCGAACGGCCACCCGGCCGCGGTGGCCAGGATCGCCGCCGTGTAGGCGCCGATGCCGAAGAAGGCCGGATGGGCCAGCGAGAGGCTGCCGACGTGGCCGACGACGAGATCGTAGGAGAGCGCCAGCGCCGCGAACAGCGCGGTGAAGATGAGCACGTGCAGGACGTAGCGCTGCTGGCGCGGGACCGCGGCGGCGATCAGCCACGGCGCGGCCACGACGAGGACGGCGAAGCCGAGCGCACTCGCCCGCCGCACGTCAGATCCCGAGCCGGCGGCCGAAGAGCCCCTGCGGCCGCCAGAGCAGCACCGCGAGCATGACGAGGAAGGCGATGGCGTCCTTGTAGGCGTAGGAGACGTAGCTGCCCGCCAGCGCCTCCGTGAGGCCGATCAGGAAGCTGGCGGCGATGGCGCCGTTGACGTACCCGAAGCCACCCACCACCACGGCCGCGAACGCCTTCAGCGTGAGGGCCGTGCCCATGTCCGGGAAGATGTTGAACAGCGGCGAGACGAGCGCCGCGGCGGCGGCGGCCAGCGCCGCCGAGAGCGCGAACGTCACCATCGCCACCCGCTGCACGTCCACGCCGACCACGGCGCACGCCTCCCGGTTCTGCGACAGCGCGCGCATTGCCCGGCCCGTGCGCGTGCGGGCGACGAACCGGTGGAGAGCCCAGAAGATGACCACGCTGGCGCCGAGCACCAGCAGGCGCTGCCAGGCCACCCGCACGCCGCCCACGTCGAGGATGCGCGCGGAGAGGACCGTCGGCACCTCCTTGGGCTGGGTGCCGAGGGCGATGATGGCCAGGTTCGTCAGCACGATCGAGGTCGCCAGCGTGGCGATGAGCTGCACGTGCCAGGAGCGCGGCAGGATGGCGCGGATCACGCCGTGCTGGTAGGCGATGCCGAAGGCGACCATGACCGCCGGCGCCAGGACGGCCGCCAGCGGGTAGGGCACGCCGAGCTCGCGGTACGCGAACCAGAACGCGTAGGCGCCCAGCATGAAGAACTCGCCGTGGGCGAAGTTGATCAGCCGCGCCACGCCCAGCATCAGCGCCAGCCCCGCCGCCACCATGGCGTACATCGCGCCCAGGGTGGCGCCGTGCAGCAGCAGCTCGAGGAGGTCGAGGATCAGTTGAGAAACGCCGGGCTCGTCGGCAACTTCTCCAGGATGCGGAGCTGGCCGTCACGCATCTCGATCAGGATCATGTTGATCCACGCCTGGTGATTGGCGTCGAACTTGATGGGCCCCAGCGGCGAGTCCTTGACGTCGACCTCGGTCAGCGCCGCGCGGATCGACGCCCGGTCGGCCTTGCCGTGCTTCTTGAGCGCGATCTCCAGCGCCGGCACCACCGCCCACTTGAGCGTGATGGCCGCCAGGCTGCCGTGGATGCGCGGCGGGATCTTGTGGCGCTCGGTCCACTTCCGGTCCCAGTCGGGATCGAGGCCGGTGATCCAGTAGCTGGCCTCGACGACGCCGTCGCCCACCCTGGGGTTGTCGCGCACCTGGTGCAGGAATTCCGCCGAGGCGAGGCTGCCGCGCGCGTAGACCTTCTGGGTGAGCCCCAGCTCGCGGAACTGGCGCAGGAACGGCGCGCCGTCGCTGGCCAGGATGACGCCCAGGATCGCCTCGGGGTTCGCGCGCTTCAGGCGGGCGAGCACGGGCCGGTAGTCCGGCTGGCCGGGGTCGAAGAACTCCGTGGAGACGAGCTTGACGCCCGCCTTCCTGAACGCCGCCTCGTAGGCGGTCGCGGCGCCGCGGCCGAAGTCGTTGTTCATGGCCAGCACCGACGAGGTCTTCACACCCTGCTTCGCCATGTAGCGCGCGAAGGTGTAGGCCATGATCTCGTCATCGAGCGCCACGCGGAACGTCCACTCGTTGCCGCCCTTGCCGCTCAGCTCGCGGATTTTTGGATGCGAGCAGGACTCCACCACCATGGGGATGCCGATCTCCTTGACGACCGGCATCGCGCCCAGGCAGGCGCCGCTGTGCGTCTGGCCGATGATCACGTCCACCTGGTCGACGTCGGCCAGCTTGCGCACCGCACTCACGGCCTCGCCCGGCTGCGCCTTGTTGTCGGCGAAGTAGGCCTCCAGCTTGCGGCCCATGACGCCGCCCTTCGCGTTGATCTCCTCGACCGCGAGGGTGCCGCCCCAGCGGACGCCCTCGCCGGTGATGGCGGCGGGCCCGCTCATGGCGGAGGCGAAGCCGATCTTGATCGGCGGGGCCTGGGCGCCGGCGGAGAACGCCAGGAACAGCAGCGTCGCGAGCGCGAGGGCGAGTCGCATGATGGATCTCCTATCCGATGACCGCGAGGTCCTGGCTGGAGCGGGTGAGGGTGCGGGGGCCGGCGGCGGTGATCTCCACGGCGTCCTCGACCTGGACGCCGCCCCAGCCGTGCTCGTAGTAGGGCGTCTCCACGCAGAACACCATGCCGGGCTCCAGCGCGGTGCTCGTCGCCGCGTTGATGGTCGGCGGGTCGTAGGGCTCGAGCCCGATCCCGTGGCCGACGTGGTGGCGCTGGTAGTGCGGCAGTCCGCTCTCGCGGGTGACCCGCACGGCGAGGTCGAAGAGCTGGCTCACCGGCACGCCCGGCTTCATGGCCGCGATGGCCGCGCGCTCGCCGGCCAGGATCGCCGCGTAGTAGCGCGCCTGCTTGTCGGTGGGCTTGCCCAGCACGGCGGTCCGGGAGATGTCCGAGCGGTAGGGGCCGACCAGGCACCCCAGGTCGAAGCGCACCAGGTCGCCAGGCTTCAGCGCGCGGTCGGTGGGGTAGACGTCGGCCAGGGCCGCGCGCTCGCCGATCGTGACGACCGTGAAGAACGGCTCGGCGCCCCTGCGGACGACGTCCTGCTCGTAGACCTGCGCCGCCTCGCGCTCCGTCACGCCGACCCTGAGCATGGCGAGGACCGCGGCAATGCCGTCCTCCGCGATGAGCGCCGCCTTCTCCAGCGCCGCCACCTCGTCCGGGCCCTTGACCATCCGTGCCTGCCGGAACATCTGGTAGGCGGGCACCAGCGTCGTGCCCGCCAGCCGTTCCTCGACGCGCTTCCACGTCGGGGCGAAGAGGTTGCCCTCGTCCAGGCCGATGCGTCGCCCCAGCACGCCGAGATCGCCCAGCACCCCCGCCAGCGCGTCGGCGGGGCTCGAGGCCGGCGCCCGCGTCCAGTCGCGGATCCTGCGGCCGATCTCGCCGGGCTCGTCGGCGTACTCGAAGAAGAACTTGCCGTAGCAGGCCACGTGGTCGACCTGGATGCGGTCCGAGGCCACCCCCGTCGTGTCGATGAAGGGGATGACGAGCGCGGTCCCGCGCCGCGTGAACACGGCGTACAGCTCGAGCCCGCGGAAGAGCGCGTGGGAGATCGAGCGCAGCCCGCTCACGTAGTAGACGTTCTCGGTGGTGGTCGCGACCAGCGCGTCGAGCCCCTCGGCCTCGAGCACGCCGGTCAGACGCTGGCGTCGGTGTGCGTCCATGATGATCACCTGAAGACTCTCACTTGAAGTTCGGGATGACCTCGCGCCCGAAGAGGTCGATCGCCTCCTGCATCTCGGGCACGGTGTTGGCCACGAAGAGCAGGCCGGAGAGCGTGGTGACGCCCGCCTGCTGGTAGATGCGGATCCGCTCGCAGATCTCGGCCGGGTTGCCGATGAGATTACGCTGCTCGAAGCCGCCCGTCTGCTCGCGCAGCGTGGAGCGCTTCAGCGATTCCAGATGCTTGTAGAGCTGCGAGCCGTTGAAGCGCTTCACGGCCTCGTCGTGCGTGCGCCCGATCGAGCACGCGAACTGCGGCGCGATGTCGACTCGCGAGCCGTCGCGCCCGGCCTTGGCCGCCGCCCGATGGACGTCCTCCACGCCGCGCTTGATCTCCTCCGGCGAGAGCACTGCCGGCATCCAGCCCTCGCCGAGCTCGCCCGCCCGCCGCCGCACCTCGGGGTGGTTGCCCCCCGCGTACATCGGCAGCGGCGCCTGCCGCGGCTTGGGAAAGCACTCGACGTC
>DASTOJ010000287.1:0-16860 GCA_035762565.1 Candidatus Methylomirabilota bacterium
CCCGCTCGAGCGGCTGGGCTTCGCCTTCGAGGGCTTCGGCGGCGACGCGATCGTGCTGCGCGCGGTTCCCACGCTGCTCAAGGGCGACGAGCCCAAGCGTCTGGTGGAGGCCGCGGTGGAGGAGCTTGCCGACCCCAAGGCCGGCGCGCCCGCCCTGGACCGCGCCCTGGCGTTCGTCGCCTGCCGCGCCGCGGTCAAGGCCAACGTACCGCTGGCGCCCGAGGCAATGGACCGCCTGGTCGCCGACCTCGAGCTGACCGAGACCCCGTACTTCTGCCCCCACGGCCGCCCCATCGTGAGCCGCATATCGATGCACGACATCCGCCGCGAGCTCAAGCGCACATGGTAGTGCGAGCCGCAGCCGCAGGCGAGGCGAGCCTGTGAACCGGGTAAGGGCAGCGTACACTCAGTGCCCGTGGAGGAATCGCCGGTGATCGAGGAGCGCCACGGCTGCGCCGGGGCGCGACGAGCGTTGGGGGGACTGGGGGGCCATGTCGGGACCTCCCTGTCGGTGAAGCAATCGCTCCTCGTCATCGCCGGCCCCACCGGCGCCGGCAAGACGGCCGTGGCCGTGGCGCTCGCCCGCCGCCTGCCGCTGGAGGTGATCAGCGCCGACTCGCGCCAGGTCTACCGCGGCATGGACGCGGCGACGGGCAAGCCGACGACCGAGGAGCGACGGAGCGCGGCGCATCACCTGATCGACGTGGTCGACCCGGACGATCGCTACCACGCCGCCCGGTTCCGCGCCGAGGCGCTGGCCCTGATCGCCGAGGTCCGCGCCCGCGGCCGGCTGCCGGTCGTCGTGGGCGGCACCGGGTTGTACATCCGCGCCCTGCTGCGCGGGCTCGACCCGGCGCCGCCCGCGGACCCGGAGTTCCGGCGCGAGCTGGCCGGGGTGGTGGCGAGTGGGGGCCGGGCGGCGCTGCACGCCCGGCTGGCGGCGGCCGAGCCCGCGCTGGCGCGCCGGCTGCATCCCAACGACGAGGTGCGCGTGGTGCGGGCGCTCGAGCGGCTGCGGGCGGGCAGCGCAGTGGGCGAGGCCCAGGTGCGCTGGCGCGTCGCCAAGCCGCCGTGGCGCCTGACGTACGTGGGGCTCACGCTCGAGCGGCGGGCGCTGGCCCGACGGTTGGCGGCCCGCGCCGAGGCCATGGTGGCCGCGGGGCTCCTCGAGGAGGTCCAGCAGCTGCTGCGCCGCGGCTATGGACCTGCCCTGCCGGCGATGCAGGGGATCGGTTATCGCCAGTTCGTGGACGTGGCGCTCGGACGGCTGGACGCGGCCGCCGCGCTCGCGCTCATGCAGCGCGACACCGTCCGCTACGCCCGGCGCCAGGTCACCTGGTTCGCGCGCGAGCCGGGCATCGAGTGGATCGACGTGGAGGCCGCCGGCGGCGCCGAGCGCGTCGCGGCGGCGATCGAGAACAGGCTGAACCTGGAGGGCCCTATCGAGTGAGTCGCGCGAAGCGCAACGACACGGGCAACGGGCACGGAACACGGAGGGGACCGGAGCGGGCGGTGATCGCCGCGGTCCGGCTGCCCCGGCAGCGGCGGTGGGAAGTCGAGGAGTCGATCGAGGAGCTGGCGGCACTGGCGGTGGCCGCCGGCGCCACGGTACTGAAGGCGGTGACCCAGGAGCGCGAGTCGCCGACGCCCTCGCTCTACTTCGGGCGCGGCAAGGTCGAGGAGATCGCCGCGGCCGCGCGCGAGCTCGGCGCCAACCTCTTCGTCTCCGACGATCCGCTGACCCCGATCCAGGAGCGCAACCTCTCCCAGAGCCTCGGCATCAAGGTCATCGACCGCACGGCGCTGATCCTCGACATCTTTGCCCAGCGCGCGCGCACCGCCGAGGGCAAGCTGCAGGTGGAGCTGGCCCAGCTCACCTACCTGCTGCCGAGGCTGGTCGGGCAGTGGACCCACCTCGAGCGCCTCGGCGGCGGCATCGGCACCCGCGGCCCCGGCGAGACGCAGCTGGAGTCCGACCGCCGGGTCATCCGGCGGCGCGTGATGCAGATCAAGCGCGAGCTGGAGCACGTGCAGACGCACCGCCGCCTGCAGCGCGATGGGCGCCGGCGCGCGGGCCTGCCGGTGGTCGCCCTCGTCGGCTACACCAACGCCGGCAAGACGACGCTGCTCAACCGCCTGAGCGGTGCCCGTCTGACCGCCGCCGACCGCCTGTTCGTCACGCTCGATCCGGCCGCGCGGCTCGTCAACCACGGCCCGCATCGGCCGTTCATCCTCACCGACACCGTCGGCTTCATCCGCAAGCTCCCCCACGAGCTGGTGGCCGCCTTCCGCGCCACCCTCGAGGAACTGCAGGACGCCGACGTCCTGGTGCACGTGGTCGACGCCAGCCACCCCGCGATCGAGGAGCACATGGCGGCGGTGGAGCGCATCCTGGGCGAGCTGGGAGTGGCCGGCCGGCCCACGGTGCTCGCGCTGAACAAGGTCGATCGCCTGGAGCCCGGGCGGGGACTCGACGCGCTGGTGGCCCGGCGCGACGGCGCGGCGATCTCGGCGGCCACGGGCGCGGGACTGCCCGCGCTGCTGAGGGCCATCGATGCCGCGCTGCCGGTGGGCAACGCCGTCACCCTGCGCATCCCCCACGGGGACGGCGCCGCGCTCGCGCTCTGCTACGAGCGGGGACGGGTGCTGGCCCGCGTCGACGAGCCGGCGCACGTGGTCGTGGACGTTCAGCTCCCGGGGACCTGGCCGGGCTCGCTGGCCGCCTACCGGGTGTTAAACTGACGTCTTCATGGGCCTGGCGAACTGGCTGACCGTCCTGCGCATTCTGCTGATCCCGGTCTTCGTCACGCTGCTCGTCTACCGGCAGCGGGGACCGGCGCTGACGGTCTTCCTGGCCGCCGCGCTGACCGATCTGCTCGACGGCTACGTCGCGCGCCAGCGGGGCAGCCAGAGCCGGCTTGGCGCCTTCCTCGACCCGCTGGCCGACAAGCTCTTGCTCGTGTCGTCGTTCGTCACGCTCACCTGGCTCAGGGCGCTGCCGTTCTGGATCGCGGCCGTCGTCATCAGCCGGGACGTGATCCTCATGGTGGGGGCGCTGGCGATCCACATGGCCGGTGGGCGCATCACGCCCCGGCCCAGCCTGACAGGCAAGCTGGCGACCTTCTTTCAGGTCCTCACGGTGCTGATGGGCCTGCTGGCGCCGTTCTATCACGTGCCCCGCGTGGGCCGGGCCGTCATGTGGGTGGCGGCCACGTTCACGGTGGTCTCCGGGCTGCAGTACATCGTGCAGGGCATGCGCTTCCTCAACGCCGCGCACGCCGACGAGGCCGGCGAGCGGGATGAAACCGCGCTCTGGCGCTGAGGGCGTCGTGGTGTCGGTGGTGCGCCCGCGCACGGCGGCGGCCGCCGCCGGGCTCATCGCCGGCGACCGCATCCTGGCCATCAACGGGCGGCCGCTGCGCGACGCCATCGACTTCCAGTTCTACGCCGCGGACGACCGGCTGGAGCTGCGGGTCGAGCGCGAGGGCCGCCCGCGGGCGCTCCGCCTCGCCCGGCGGGCCGGCGCCGAGCTGGGGCTCGAGCTGCAAGCGCCGCGGCCGGGCGACATCGCCACCTGCGCCAACAAGTGCGTGTTCTGCTTCATCCACCAGCTGCCCCGCGGGATGCGCCGCAGCCTCTACGTCAAGGACGACGACTTCCGGCTCTCGTTCCTGCACGGCAACTACATCACGCTGAGCGATCTCGACGAGCCGTCGTTCGAGCGCATCCTGGCCCAGCGGCTGTCGCCCCTCTACGTCTCGGTCCACGCGACCGATCCCGAGCTGCGCTGGCGGCTGCTGGGCCGCCCCCGGCACTCCGCCGAGATCCTGCCGCGCCTGGAGCGCCTGACCAAGGCCGGCATCCGGATCCACGCCCAGGTCGTGCTGTGCCCGGAGTGGAACGACGGGCCGCAGCTCGAGCGCACGGTGCACGAGCTGGCGCCCCTGCACCCGCACGTGGCCACGACGGCGATCGTGCCGGTGGGGCTCACGCGCCACCGCGAGCGGCTGCCCGCGCTCCGCACGCTCACGGACGACGAGGCGCGCGCGCTGGTCGACACCGTCGCCGGCTGGCAGGCGCGCTTCCTGCCGACGCTCGACAGCCGCTTCGTGTTCCTCGGCGACGAGGTCTACCTCCAGGCGGGCCGCCCGCTGCCGCCCGCGGGGGCCTACGAGGGCTTCGCGATCGCCGAGGACGGCGTCGGGCTCGTCCGGCGCTTCGAGGACGACTTCGCCGCGGCGACAGCCCGCGAGCGCGCCCGCCGCCCGGGCCGCCGCGTGACCGTGGTGACCGGCGCGCTCTACGCGCCGCGCCTGGCCCGGCTGCTGGCGGAGTTCCCCGCGGCGCGCGTGACCGCCGTGGCCAACGAGTTCTTCGGAGGCAGCGTGGCCGTGGCGGGGCTGCTCACGGGCCAGGACATCCAGCGCCACCTGGCCCGACTCGGCGACCTGGGCGAGGCCGTGCTGGTCCCCGCCGTGGCGCTTCGCGACGGCGAGGGCGTCTTCCTCGACGACCTCACCCCGGACGACGTCGCCCGAACCCTCGGCGTGCCCGTCGTCCCCGTTGCATGCGAGGCCCGCGCGTTGCGGCGGGCGCTGACGTGCTGATGGGCGGCCCCGACATGGCCCACCGAATCGGTCAGGCGAGGGGGGCTAGGCCCCCTTCGGACTCTCCCGGCCAGGCGCGGCCGCACGCGCGGCCGGTCATCGCCATCGTGGGACGGCCCAACGTCGGCAAGTCCACGCTGTTCAACCGGCTGGTGGGACGGCGCCGCGCTCTCGTGCACGACGTCCCCGGCGTCACCCGCGACCGCCTGTACGGCCAGGTCGCCTTCGAGCGCTGGCAGGCCACGGTCGTCGACACCGGCGGCTTCGATCCCTCGTCGGTGGAGCCGCTGATCGACGGCGTGCGGCGCCAGGTGCTGGCCGCCGTGGACGAGGCGGACCTCGTCCTCTTCGTGGTCGACGCGCGCGCCGGCGTGACCGGGCTCGACGCCGAGATCGCCCGCGTGCTGCGCCGCAACGACCGGCCGGTGGTCCTGGTCGCCAACAAGGTGGACGCCGGCGGGATGGAGAGCGCGGTGGCCGAGCTCTACCGGCTCGGCTTCGGTGAGCCGCTGCCGGTGTCGGCGGAGCATGGCCGCGGCGTGGCCGAGATGCTGGAGGCGGTGCGGGCCCGCGCGCCGCGCGACAGCGCGCCGCCGGCGCCCCGCGGCGTCGTGCACCTGGCCGTCATCGGCCGGCCCAACGTCGGCAAGTCCTCGCTCGTCAACGCCATGGTCGGCGCCGAGCGCGTGCTCGTGCACGAGGCCCCCGGCACCACGCGCGACGCCGTCGACACCGCCTTCGATCATGCCGGCGGGTCCTACGTGCTCGTCGACACCGCCGGCATCCGCCGCAAGGGGAAGGTGAGCGAGGCGCTGGAGAAGCTCTCGGTCGTCATGGCGCTGCGCAGCCTGGAGCGCTGCCAGGTCGCGCTGCTCGTCGTCGACGCCTCCGAGGGCCTCACGGCCCAGGACGCCCACATCGCCGGCTACGCGCACGAGGCCGGGCGCGCCATCGTGCTCGTCGTCAACAAGTGGGACCTGGTGCCGGCGGGCATGGTGCGCAAGGCCGAGGTCGTCGACCAGCTGCGCGAGCGGCTGCCGTTCCTGGACTACGCGCCGATCTGCTTCACCTCGGCCACCGAGGGGCAGGGCCTGCGCGAGCTGTTCGACACCGTGGACGAGGTGGCGGCCGCGGCGCAGCGTCGGGTGCCGCCCGCGGAGGTGACGGGGGTGCTCCGGCAGGCGATCGAGCGACGGCCGGCGTCGGTGGGCGGCGAGCCCCTCACGCTCCAGTCGGCCACCCAGGTCGCGGTGGCGCCGCCGACCTTCGCGCTCAAGGTCAACCGGCCCGACGAGGTCCACTTCTCGTACGAGCGGTATCTCGCGCGCTCGCTCAGGCTCGCGTTCGGCTTCGCGGGCTCGCCCCTGCGCCTGTCGCTGCGCCGCGCGGCTGGCCGCAAGCCCCGGCGGAGGCAGCGGCGCTGACGCCGGGCCGCCGCGGCGACCGGGCCGGCCTCACGGTGGCGCTGATCGCGCTCCTGTTGCTCGGCGCCGGCGCCCTGGTGATCCTGTCCAACCCGCGTCACCGCGCGTTCCACCTCGGGCTGATGGGCGCCACCCGCGGCGCGAGCGGGCTGACGACCGCGGCCGCGCTGTCGCTCGCCGGCTCGCCGCTGCTCGAGGCCGGGCGCGGGACGGCGGTGGCCGAGGCGCGCAACCCCACGCCCGACGCGGAGGGCCGCGTGCGCGTGCCCGTCGCCGACTGGCTGCCCGCCCGATTGCCGTCGTCCGGCGCGCCGGCCGGCTGGCGGATCGCCGCGTTCACCGGCGACGCCTCGGTCGAGCTGGTGCGCAACGAGGGGCGCGTCGCGATGCGGCTGCGCAGCGAGCGGACCTCGTTCGCGATGCATCGCGACGTCGTCGTCGACCTGCAGCGGCACCCGATCCTGACGTGGTCGTGGAAGGTGAATCGGCTGCCGGCGGGCGGCGACGTGCGCGACTCGCGCCGCGACGACCAGGCCGCGCAGGTCTACGTGGTGTTCCCGCGGTGGCCGTCGCCGCGCACGAGCAGCGACGTCCTCGGGTACGTATGGGACGCGCGCGCGCCGGCCGGCACCAGGCTGACCCATCCGAAGGCGCCCAACGTCCGGATCGTCGTGCTGCAGTCCGGCGGCGCGCGGCTGGACACCTGGGTGCGCGAGCAGCGCAACGTGGCCGAGGACTATCGGGCCCTGTTCGGCCGCCAGCCGCTCCGGGTGGGCAAGGTCGCCCTCATGATCGACAGCAACGACACCCGGAGCGCGGCCGAGGCGCTCTTCGGCGACCTCACCTTCGCCCGGCCGGGCTCGCCACAACATACGGAAATCCCAATGGCCGTGCTACGATGACGCGCATGATGACGCCCAGCGCGATGCCGAGGAGCCGGTGAGCCCCGACCGCGACGAGCCAATCGAGGAGCAGGAGCCCGAGCCGTACGAGGATGTTCCGCCGCGCTCGATCTTCGCCGCGACCTGGTTCCGGGTCGTCCTGGTGATGATCGTGGTGGGCGTCATCGGCGCCGTGGCGGTCCCGTACGTCCTCGACTGGATGAACCCGCCGCCGCCGTCGCGCGCCGTGGCGAAGGCGCCGGCGTCGCCGCTGGTGCCGGCGCCGGCCACGCCGGCGCTCGACAGGCCGGCCGACGACAAGCCGCCCGCCGACAAGGACAAGAGGGATCCGGCGCTGATTCCGGCGCCGCTCGCGCCCGCGCCGCCGGCCGCGACGGCTCCCCCGACGGCGGTCCCGGCCCGCCCCGAGAAGCCTGCTCCTGCGCCGGCCGCGAAGCCTGCTCCCTCGGCGAAGGCCTCGCCGACACCGGTGCCCGCGCCGCCCGACGCCAAGGGCAAGACCGCCGCGGTGACCACCGAGACCCCGGCCAGGCCGCCGGCGCCGGCCCGGGAAGACGCAAAGTCGGCCACGGCCACGAAGCCGACCGCCCCGCGGCGGGCGGCGGCCAAGGCCACCACGCCGGCGGAGCCGGCGGTGAGCGGGCCGTTCTGGGTGCAGGTGGGCGCGTTCAAGGACGAGGGTGCGGCCAAGCGACTGGCGGCCAAGCTGCGGGACGACAACTTCAAGGTGGAGGAGTCGCTCAGGCGCGCCGCCGGTGCGGCACCCGCCGGCGCGGCGCCCGCCAAGACTTCCGCGAGCGCGCCAGGATCGGATCACTACGACGTGTTCGTGAGCGGCGCCTCGGTCGAGGATCTCAGCAAGCGCCTGTCCGGCAAGGGGCTCGCCGCCGAGACGTCGGGCAGCGGCGTCATCGTCCGGCCGAGCCTGCCGTTGCGCGACGCCGTCGCGCTCTCCAAGGAGCTGGCCGTCGACGGCTTCAAGGTCCAGGTGCGCCGCACGGGCGGCCCCGTCACCGCCGCGCCCCCGCCGCCCGCCGCCGAGGCCGGCGGCCCGCCGTTGCACCGCGTGCGGGTGGGGGTGTTCCCGGATCGGGCCGCCGCCGTGGCGGCGGTCCGCGAGCTGGAAGCCAAGGGCTACAAACCGTTCATCGCGCGAGGGGATCAATGAGCGGAGGAGGTGACCCTTCACAGTGACCAAGAACGATCTGGTCAACGCGGTGGCGAATCACGGCCTGTCGAAGCGGCAGTCCTCGTCGGTGGTCGAGTCGGTCTTCGACATCATCTTCCGCTGCTTCGAGAAGGGCGAGGACGTCAAGATCGTCGGCTTCGGGCACTTCCGCATCCGCCGCAAGGCGTCGCGGCGCGGGCGCAACCCCCAGACCGGGGACAGCATCGAGATCACCGCCCGCAAGGTGCTCACGTTCAAGCCGAGCAAGGGGCTCAAGCAGCGGATCAACGCCGGCGCCCAGTGACCGCCGGGGCGCCCGAGACCGCCGAGAAGCTGTACTACCGCATCGGCGAGGTCGAGGAGATCACCGCCGTGCCGGCGTACGTCCTGCGCTACTGGGAGTCCGAGTTCAAGCTCCTCCGTCCCAAGAAGAACCCGGCCGGCCAGCGGCTGTACCGGCCCCGCGACCTCGAGCTGGTGCAGCGCATCAAGACGCTGCTCTACGAGGAGCGGCTCACGCTGGAGGGCGCCAAGAAGCGCCTGCTGGCGGAGTCGCGCCGGAGCAGCCAAAGCCAGCAGATGGAGCTGGGCCTGCGCGAGACCGTCTACGCGGACGCGCTGCGCCGCGTGCGCGACCGTCTCACCGCGCTGCGCGCGCGGCTGGCGCCTTGAAGCCCCGCGGTGTTTCTGCGAGAATCCATGTCCGCGACCTCGGGGCGTAGCGCAGCCCGGTAGCGCACCGGACTGGGGGTCCGGTGGTCGCTGGTTCAAATCCAGTCGCCCCGACCAACCTTTCAACGACTCACGAGCGCGGCTCCCCCGGCCGCGCTCTCCACTTCGCCCGGGACCTTGCCCAGCACAGCACCGTCAACTTCCTTGTAGGTTGCGCTGCCAGGGGTGGCCCCTCCAGCCCGCAGGCAAAGCTCGGTCCCAGGCGGGGCGGCACGATATATTGCCAATGAATGCCGCGAGAACTGTTCATCGTGGCCAGGGACCAGCCCGCAATCTATCAGTACCTCGTGGCCCAATTTGCCGGGACGGACGTGGAAGTGATCTACGATCGCCGCGACCGGCAGCGGCGCCAGGGCCCGGCAGGCCGAAATCCCGACCGACGTCGCACGGATCGCCGACGTCACCACACCGTCGAGAGTGAGATGGCCCGCTACGGCTACACCTTCGTGCGGACTACCTAGCGCGGCGGCAGTGGTCATCGGTCGGCCACTCCGAGAGACTGACGACGGCCTCAATCAGCTCGAACAGATCGCGGAGGTGGACGCGCACCAGCCGGCCAGGCAGCCCGTTACGCTGCCTCCCCCGAGACCTCGATTGCGGCGGCAACGCCGCCGCTCGAAGCGTGCGTTCGCCGCTCGCCGTAGCTCGCGTGGTAGCCTCTGGGGCGATGGCCGTCATTCTCGTCACGAACGATGATGGGGTGCATGCGGCGGGGCTGGCGGCGCTGGCGGAGGCGCTGGAGCCGCTCGGCGAGGTGTGGGTGGTGGCGCCCGAGCGGGAGCAGAGCGCCTGCGGGCACGCACTCACGCTGCACCGGCCGCTGCGGCCGCACCAGTGGGGCGAGCGGCGCTTCGCGGTGAACGGCACGCCCTCGGACTGCGTCAACCTCGCCGTCCTCGGCTTCCTGCCCGAGCGGCCCGTCCTCGTGGCCTCCGGTGTCAACCACGGCTCGAACCTCGGCGACGACGTGACGTACTCCGGCACCGTCTCGGCGGCGATGGAGGGCACGCTGCTCGGCGTGCCGTCGATCGCCGTCTCGCTGGTCGACGGCGGCGACCTCGCCGCGGCCGCCCGCGTGGCGCGCCTCGTGGCCATGCGCGCGCTGGTCGAGGGGCTGCCGCCCAAGACGTTGCTGAACGTCAACGTGCCGCGCCAGGCGCCGCGCGGCATCCGGTTCACGCGCCTGGGCCACCGCGTGTACAGCGAGAAGGTCGTCGAGCAGGCGGACCCGCGCGGGCGTACGCACTACTGGCTGGGCGGTGGCCCGGCCCAGTGGGAGGCGCTGGACGGCACCGACATGGGCGCCGTGCACGAGGGCTTCGTGGCGGTCACGCCCCTGCACCTGGACCTCACCAACCACCGCGCGCTGGCCGTCATGGGTGGCTGGGCCGGCGCGCTGGACGGGCAGCTTCGCCGCGCCGCCGCCCCGCCCGCTCCGGCCGGCGCGCGGAAGAAGCGGGCGCGGAGAGGATAGTGGAGCCCGACGGCCGCTACGCGCGCGAGCGCGAGCGGATGGTGGACGAGCAGCTGGCCGCGCGCGGCGTGACCGATCCCCGCGTGCTGGCCGCCATGCGCCGGGTGCCGCGCCACCGCTTCGTGCAGGAGGCCCTGCGCGAGCGGGCCTACGGTGACCATCCGCTGCCCATCGGCGAGGAGCAGACCATCTCGCAGCCGTTCATCGTGGGCCTGATGACCTCGCTGCTGGAGCTGTCCGGGCGCGAGAAGGTGCTGGAGGTCGGCACCGGCTCCGGCTACCAGACCGCCGTGCTGGCCACGCTGGCCCGGCGCGTGTGCTCCATCGAGCGGCTGCCGCGCCTGGCCGAGCGGGCCCGCGCGATTCTCGAGTCGCTCGGCTACGACAACGTCTGGATCCGCGTCGGCAACGGCGCCCTGGGCTGGCCCGACGAGGCGCCCTTCGACCGGATCATCGTCACCGCCGGTGGCCCCGCGGTGCCGCCGCCGCTCGTGCAGCAGCTCGCCGACGGCGGGCGCATGGTGGTGCCGGTCGGCAGTCCCGACAACCAGGTGCTGACCGTCGTGGAGAACGTCGGCGGCGAGATGCGCGAGCGGACGCACGGGGAATGCAAGTTCGTGCCCCTCGTCGGGAAGTACGCGTGGGAGCCGTGAGCGGGCGCGTGTACCCGTTGACCGGGGCTCGTGTACAATGAGCCGGTCATCGGGGCGTAGCGCAGCCTGGTAGCGCGCACGGTTCGGGACCGTGAAGTCGGAGGTTCAAATCCTCTCGCCCCGACCAGCGCTCTCGCCCCCCGCCGGCCGGCCCCCGCCGGCCGGCGGGCGGGACGTCCGTCCAGCCGATCAGTCGTGAACGCAGCGAACGTGGCGGCCGAGATCCTCGTGGAAGGCCACGTGCAGGGCGTGGGCTACCGGGACTACGCTCGGCGCCGCGCCTCCCTCCTCGGGCTCGCCGGGTGGGTCATGAACCTTCGTGACGGCCGTGTCCGCCTGCGCGCCGAGGGGCCGCGCGCGGTGATCGAAGACCTGGTGCGCGCGCTGGAGAAGGGCCCGCCGCTCTCGCGCGTGCTGCGCGTCGAGGTGCGCTGGCTGCCGGCCACCGGGCGCTTCGCCGACTTCGCCGTCCGCTTCGCGGAGTTCGAGCCCTGAGCCTGCGGCGCCGCGTGTGCGGCGGCTCGCTGGCCGCCGCCGCGGTCGTGCTGCTGGCCGCCGCCGACGGGGCCGCCGAGGCCCGCCCCCCGAAAGCGCCCGTCGCCGCGAGCGCGCCGCGCGTGCACGTCGTCGTTCGCGGCGACACGCTGAGCGGCCTCGCCGCCCGCTACCGAGTCACCGTCGCGGCCCTGGTCACCGCCAACCGGCTGCCCGGCGAGCGTGTCGTTCTGCGGATCGGGCAACGCCTGACCGTTCCCGCGACCGCCGCCGTCGCCTCGCCGCCCGCCCGACCGGCGACACCCGCGCGCGCGCCGGTGCCCGCCGCCGTGCGGCCCCGCGGGCCGTCCGCGCCACGCGGGCCGTCCATGCCGCGCGGGCCGTCCATGCCGCGCGGGCCCCGTGGCCTCGAGCTGGCAGTGCCCGACTTCATCGAGGTCGCGCCGCCGTTCGCGTGGCCGGTGGAGGGGTCGGTCAGCTCGACGTTCGGCCGCCGGCGCACCGGCTGGCACCGCGGCATCGACATCAAGGCCGAGCCTGGCAGCGTCATCTTCGCGGCAGCCGCCGGCGTCGTGATGACGGCGGGCGTGGAGCCGCGCTACGGACTGGTGGTGAAGATCGAGCACGACGACGGCTTCCTCACCGTGTACGCGCACAACGAGGAGAACCTGGTCGCGGCCGGCATGCGCGTGGCGGCCGGCGATCCCATCGCGACGATCGGCCGGACCGGGCGCGCCACGACGCACCACGTGCACTTCGAGATCCGGCGGGGCGGGGCGGTCTACAATCCGCTCTATCTCCTGCCGCTGCCGCCGCGGGTCGGCCAGGTGGAGCTGAGCGACGAGTCCGAGGAACAGCATGAGTGACGCCGACGAGCGCGTGCCCGACGAGCCGCTCGACACGCTGCTCGACACCGAGGACACCGACCAGCCCGAGAAGACGCGCGAGACCAGCCGCGCCAACCTGGCCGTCTACCTGGGCGAGATCGCCCGGATCCCGCTGCTCACGCGCGAGGAGGAGCTGGAGCTGGCCCGGCGCGCGCGCGCCGGCGACGACCGCGCCAAGCACCGGCTCGTCGAGGCCAACCTCCGGCTGGCGGTGCAGGTCGCCCGCCGCTATCTCAACCGCGGCCTGCCGCTGCCCGACCTCATCGAGGAGGGCAACATCGGCCTCCTGCGCGCCGCCGACAAGTTCGAGCCCGAGCGCGGCCTGCGCTTCTCGACGTACGCCGTCTGGTGGATCCGCCAGGCGGTGGCGCGCGCGCTCGCCAACCAGGCACGCACGATCCGCCTGCCCGTGCACGTCGAGCTGCTGCTGGGCCGCTACAAGCGCGAGCACCAGAAGCTCACCCAGACGCTGGGCCGGCCGCCCACGGCGGGCGAGCTGGCCCAGGCCATGGGTACCACCGAGGAGCAGGTCGCCGAGCTGGAGGAGCTGCGCCTGCGGCCCGTCTCGCTCGACGCCCCGGTCGGGGAGGACGCGCGGCGCGTCGTCGACACCATCGCCGACGAGTCGGCCGACCCCGCCGACGCCCTCACGCGCCTGTTCCAGGCGCGCGCCGACCTGGCGGCCGTGCTCGACGACCTGGCGCCCAACGAGCGCACCGTGCTCCGCCGCCGCTTCGGTCTGGACGGGCGCGAGCCGGAGACGCTGGAGGCGATCGGCCGGCGCCTCGACTACAGCCGTGAGCGCATCCGCCAGATCGAGTCCGCCGGCCTGCGCAAGCTGCGCGCCCTGCTGAAGGCCCGCGGCATCGACGCCGCCGACCTGCGGTAGGCGGGGCCGACGCGCCGTGGCTCTCCCCGGCGCATGACCCGGAGGCGCGCGGCGGTCGTGGGCGTCGCCGCCGTGGCGCTCCTGGTGCTCATCGCCCGCTACTTCGTCTGGATCGACCTCGGCGCCCGCTGCGTCATCGGCATCCGGCCCTCGCTGGTGGGTTACGACAACACGACCGTGAAGCGGGCGCTGGAGACCCTGCGCCACGGCTCGCCCGAGGACTACCGCAAGGTCTGCGCGCACGTCGCCACGATCAACCCCAACCCGTCCTGCGGCGGCTTCGGCGGCGGCTGCTTCTGGCACGCCGAGGGCAACCGGGGCCGGGCCAGCATCGACGTGAGCACCGAGCACGGGCTCATCTGGACGCTGGCCATCCTCGTCCACGAGACCTGTCACGCCGTCCAGTACCACGAGGGCCGGCCGCCGCGGTTCGACCTCGAGCAGGAGTGCTACGCCGAGGACGACCGCATCCTGCGCGCGCTGGTGCAGTTCGAGTGATCCGCTGGGCGATCGTCGCGCTCGTCGTGCTCGCCGTCCTGTGGGCCTGGCTGCGCGCCTTCGCCTGGTTCGATCCGCTGGCGCTCTGCCGCATCCACATCGACGTGGAGCTGCTGGAGGGCGACCGCGGCCCCATCCGCGCGGCGATCGCCACGGTCCGCCGCGAGGACCCGCCGGCCTATCGCGCGCTCTGCCACTGGGTGGACCGCATCCAGGAGGAGCGCCAGTGCGACGCCGGCGACCCCCAGGCCGACGCCCGCGTGCGCCGCGGCGCCGGGGCGCCGCTGGACCCCGCGCTCGTGCGCGCCCGCGCAGCGCCCGGCTGCTACGTCCGCGGCTCCCGCGTCATCGTGCTTCGCCGCCCGCCCGAGGGCGGCGGCGACCCCGCGCTGGCGCGCGAGCGGGCAGAGGCGCTCAAGCGCCTGGCCCGCTACAGCCAGGCGTTCTGGATCGACCGCCTGCGGTAGGATGCGGACGGGAGGGCGACCATGGGTCTGGACGTCCAGCCGATCAGCGGAGCCCTGGGGGCCGAGATCCGTGGCGTGGACCTCGGCGGCGCGCTCGACGACGCCACCGTGGGCGCGATCCGCCGCGCGCTCCTCGACCACTGCGTCATCTTCTTCCGCGACCAGCGCTTCGACGCCGAACAGCACAAGGCGCTGGCCCGCCGCTTCGGCGACATCTTCGTGCACCCCAACTACGCCGGGACGCAGGCCGACCCCGAGATCATCGTCATCCGGCGCGAGCCCGGCGACACCAAGGTCGTGGGCGAGGACTGGCACACCGACACGACGATGATGCCGGAACCTCCGATGGGGGCCATCCTCTTCGCGCTGGAGGTGCCGCCGTACGGGGGCGACACGCTGTTTGCGAATCAGTACCGCGCGTACGACGCGCTGTCGGACGGCATGAAGCGCATGCTGGCGGGCCTGCGGGCCGTCCACAGCGACCGCATGGTGGCGGGGCCGGCGGTCCGTCTCAACGAGCAGCGCTCGACGAAGGTCCGCGACGACGACGCCTGGCGCGAGACCATCAGCGTCCACCCCGTCGTCCGCACGCATCCCGAGACCGGGCGGCAGTGCTTGTTCGTGAACCGCTCCTATACGGTCGGCTTCGAGGGGTTCACCGAAGAGGAGAGCCGGCCGCTCCTGCACTTCCTGCTGGAGCAGGGTCACCGCCCCGAGTTCACCTGCCGCTTCCGCTGGACGGACGGCGCCGTCGCCTTCTGGGACAACCGCTGCGTCAAGCACCTGGCCATCAAGGACTCCGGCCCGTACCGCCGCCTCATGCGCCGCGTGCAGATCGCGGGTGACAAGCCGGTGTAGGCCGGTAGAATGAGGTGTCGCGCGCCTCGTCTGGGCCCCCGTAGCTCAGGTGGATAGAGCAGCAGTTTCCTAAACTGCGTGCCGGGTGTTCGAGTCACCCCGGGGGCACCAAACATTTTGTACAACGCCCTCCAGCAGTCGGCCGTACGACCCCGGCCCTTCGAACGTGCAGAGCCGCTGGGCGGGGTCCGGGGTGAAGACGAGCCGACCGGCCAGCAGCTTGCGGACGATGTCTGGCGCGCACGGGCTCGGCGTCGAGTAGCGTGCGCCACTCCTTCAAACGCTCGTGTAAGACCTTCGTGAGCCCGGCCGCGTCCAGACGGGGGAGTCGGGCCAGCGCGTCGAGACGGTCCAGCTTGACCCGCACGGCATCACGCTCCCGTTCCCGCGTCTCGATCCCTTCGGTGATGCGCTGCCGTACAGCGGGGGTGTGACGGCCCTCAGCCAGTTGATCCACGAGATTGTTGATCTGAAGCTCGACGCGGTTCACGTCGCGCTTCAGGCTCGCGCGTTGGTCGGCGAGATCCCCGGGCCGCGCGGTGTAGCGCGCGGCGGTCATCTCGATCGGAGGTAAGGTCGGGAGGTGTGTAAACGAGTGAGGGCGGTGTAACCTTCGGTTCGCGTCAAGAACCTCGGGCGCGTCAACGCCCGAACAGAAGGAGACACCGCCTGTGAGAGAGAAGACTACCGAAGCGGGCGCGGCGTCAAGCCCGACCTGGGAGACGTTGGAGACGTTTGCGCGGGAGAGCATGCAGCAGTTCCTACAGGGGTTGTTGGTGGAGGAAGTGGACGAGCTCCTCGAACGCACCCGCTATGCGCGGCGGGATCCAGTCGACGCCGCCCCAGGCTACCGTAACGGCTTCGGAAAGCCGCGGCGGCTCAGCTTGAGCAACGGGACGATCACCCTGCGCCGGCCCCGCGTGCGGGGCCTCGAGGCTCGCTTCGAGAGCCGGCTGCTCCCGGCGTTCAAGCGCCGGACGGAAGAAGTCGGCCGGCTGCTGCCCGAGCTGTACTTGCACGGTCTGGCCCAGGGCGACTTCGAGTTGGCCTTGCGCGGGCTCCTCGGCGAGGGCGCCCCGCTGTCGGCGCCGTAGATCGCGCGGCTCAAGGCCGGCTGGCAGGCCGAGTACGAGCTGTGGAAGGCCCGGTCGGTGGCCGACCTCGAGGGCGAGGTGTCGGTGGTTGCCGAAGAGGAAGTTGAGGAGTCGGGCCACGTGGAGTAAGAGCATGATCATGAGCCGAGATTGTGGCCAGACCACTGCGCCTGAATCAACCGGTTGCGGCGCGGACGAGGTTTTGGCGATGGACAGGGGCCGCTACCTGGGTATCCCCGGCAACCGATGGCGGTGCGGTAGACGCCCGGCCAGCATGCTGTCTGACCGCTGCCGCATGACTCAGGGCGGGGGTTATACCCAGGAAGTCGCTTCCAACGCGCCCCACAGAAGCGCAAAGCCAGTTGGGTTAGAGGCCTATCGGCGCCGCCGACGGCGCACCCCGCGATGACCGTGAGGTAGTCCACCCACAGTTCACCGAGAAATACCGGCCTCGAACTATGAAGCTGTTGAGTGGGGCACGACACGGCAGCATGCGCAGGTGCTACTCTGGGTGGCCGACGCGGGACCGCCGGCCGCTCGGGAGAGAGAGATGCAGTGTCCGCGGTGCCGACACGATAACCCGTCAGCGATGCGCTTCTGCGGCCAATGCGGCGCCTCGCTCGATGTCGTCTGCCCCGCCTGCCACGCGAGCAACCCGCCGGCAAACAAGTTCTGTGGCTCCTGTGGCACCGCGCTCGCGCCCGGACCGGGT
>DASTOJ010000288.1:0-7468 GCA_035762565.1 Candidatus Methylomirabilota bacterium
GATTCCGTTGGCTTCGATGGTGCAGTGCCCTCGGCCGTGTATCTCCAAACCTCGGCAGGCGCCACCGGCAAGAATCACGCGGAATCGCGAGCGACCCCCGGCGACCCCCGCCCGCCCGCGCCCGCCCGGCGCCGCGGGTTATGCGACTTCGAAGAGGCCCGCCGCGCCCATGCCCCCGCCGATGCACATCGTGCAGACCACGTAGCGGGCGCCGCGGCGCTTGCCCTCGATGAGGGCGTGGCCCACCATGCGGGCGCCGCTCATGCCGTAGGGGTGGCCGATCGAGATCGCGCCGCCATCGACGTTGAGCCGTTCCATCGGGATGCCGAGCTTGTCGCGGCAGTAGACGACCTGGACGGCGAAGGCCTCGTTCAGCTCCCAGAGGTCGACCTGGTCCATGCGGATGCCGGTCCGCTCGAGCAGGCGCGGCACCGCGTACACGGGGCCGATGCCCATCTCGTCGGGCTCGCACGCCGCCACCGCGAAGCCGCGGAAGATGCCCAGCGGCTGGAGCCCCCGGCGCTCGGCGAGCCTGGCGTCCATCACCACGCAGGCCGAGGCGCCATCGGAGAGCTGGCTGGCGTTGCCGGCGGTGATCACGCCCTTCTCGCCGGCCACTGGCTTCAGCGCGGCCAGACCTTCGGCCGTGGTGTCGGGCCGGTTGCCCTCGTCCTTCGTGAGCGTCACCGGCTCCTCACGCGTCTCGCCGGTGGCCTTGTCGGCGACCCTCTTCGTGGTCGGCAGCGGCACGATCTCCTCGTCGAACCGCCCCTCGCGCTGGCCGGCGGCGGTGCGCTGCTGGCTGGCCAGCGCGTACTCGTCCTGGGTCTCGCGCGTGATGTAGTAGCGCTTGGCCACCACCTCGGCGGTCTCGATCATCGACATGTAGATCTCGGGCTTGTGCTCTTCCAGCCACGTCTCGCGGAAGCGGTGGAGGTTCATGTGCTCGGTCTGCACGAGGCTGATCGACTCCAGGCCGCCGGCGACCATGACCGGCACCCGGTCGACGATGACCCGCTGGGCCGCCAGGGCGATCGCCTGCATCCCCGACGAGCAGAACCGGTTGACCGTCACGCCCGCCGTCGTGACCGGCAGCCCGGCCCGCAGCGCCGACTGCCGCGCGATGTTGTGGCCGGTCGCGCCCTCGGGCAGCGCGCAGCCGAGGATCACGTCCTCGACCTCGCCCGGCTCGAGGCGGGCGCGCTGGACGGCGTGCTGGATCACGTGGCCGCCCAGCACGGCGCCGTGGGTGTTGTTGAAGGCGCCGCGATAGGCCCGGCCGATGGGCGTGCGGGCGGTCGACACGATAGCGGCGTCTGCCATGACGATCTCCTCTTCGACTCGCTTCAGTCTAGACTGCGGCCGTCACCATGATCTCCACCAGATATTTCGGGTTCGCCAGCCGCGCCTCCACCGTGGCCCGGGCCGGCGTGTTGCCCGGCGACACCCAGGCGTCCCACACGGCGTTCATCTCGTCGAAGGTGCGGATGTCGGACAGGTAGATCGTGGTGGACAGGAGATTGGCTTTGCTGCTGCCCGCCTGGCCCAGCAGGTCGTCGATCTTCCTGAGGATCGCCTCGGTCTGGGCCTTGACCGTGGCCCCCTCGGCGACCTGGCCGGCGAGGTAGACGGTGTTGCCGTTCACGACCGCGCCGCTCATGCGGGCTCCCGCGTTGATCCGCTTCACGCTCATGGCTGCCCTCTCGTCGGAAAAGTGGCGAAGCCCGTCAATGATGCCACAACTGCGCGGGGCCTTGGGCCCTAGCCGCGCGGCGCCAGCTCGAACACGCCCGCCAGCAGCTCGTACGAGCGGAGGCGGGTCTCCCACGACTCCGTGATCGTGACGATCATCACCTCGTCCACGCCGTACTCCGCGGCCAGCGCCTCGAGGCGCGCGCGGCACTGCTCGGGGGTGCCGGCGATCCGCCGGCGCCGGGCGTGCTCGACGATCATCCACTCGCGCGGGCTGTACCGGTAGGCCTCGGCCTCGGCGACAGTGGGATAGCGGCTGCTGCGCCCCGTGTACAGCCGCACGATGAAGAGGTCGCGGCTCTGGGCCAGGCGCGTGGCCTCCTCCTCCGTCGGCGCGCAGACCACGAACACCGCCGCGCTGGCGCGCGGCTCGGCCAGCGCCGGCGAGGGCTTGAAGCTGCGGGCGTAGGCGCGCGTGACCTCGGCGCCGCCCTCGGCGTTGATGAAGTGCGCGAACGAGAAGCCGGTGCCGAAGTGGGCGGCCAGCATGGCCGACTGGTCGCTGGAGCCCAGCAGCCACACCTCGGGCGCCGTCGGTCCCGTCGGCATCGCCAGCAGCGCGCCGTAGCGGTGCTCGAGCGGCAGATCGCCGTGCAGGAACCCGAGCACGTCGGCCACCTTCTGCGGGAAGTCGTCGATCCCGCCGCCCAGCGGCCCCGCCAGCGCGCGCGCGGTCAGCTGATCGCTGCCCGGCGCCCGCCCGATGCCGAGGTCGATGCGCCCGGGGTAGAGCGTCTCCAGCACGCGGAACGACTCGGCCACCTTGAGCGCGCTGTAGTGCTGGAGCATCACGCCGCCCGAGCCCACGCGGATGCCCGAGGTGACCGCGGCCACCTGGGGGATCAGCACCTCCGGGCTCGGCCCGGCCAGGGCCGGCGTGGAGTGGTGCTCGGCCAGCCAGTAGCGGTGATAGCCCAGCCGATCCGTCGCCCGGGCCAGAGCCAGGGTCTCGCGAATCGCCTCGGCGGGGGTGGCGCCGCTGCGGACGGGCGACTGGTCGAGCACGCCGAGGCGAAGCATTGCCGCCTATGCTATCAAGGGAGCATGAACAGCGAGGATCTGGCGACCTTCATCGAGCGGCGGCGCCGCTTCGTCGAGGCGCTCGGCGACGGCCTGGCTGTCGTCCCGGCCGCCCAGGAGACCATCCGCAACCACGACGTCACCCACCCGTTCCGGCAGTCCTCGGACTTCTACTTCCTGACCGGCTTCGACGAGCCGGACGCGGTGGCGGTGTTCAACCCGGCCCACTCGAAGGAACGCTTCGTGCTCTTCGTGCGGCCGCGCGACCGGGAGATGGAGATCTGGACCGGGCACCGGGCGGGCGTGGAGGGCGCGGTGGCCTCCTACGGGGCCGACGCCGCCTATCCGATCGACCAGCTCGACGCCCGCCTGCGCGAGTACGCGATCGAACGGCCGCTGCTGTTCTACCGGCTCGGCAACGCCGCCTTCGACAGCCGCATGATCCGGCTGGTGGCCGAGCTGCGCGCCGCCCGCGCCCGTGGATTTCCGGCGCCCGTGCGGATCGAGGACCCGGGGCCGATCGTGCACGAGCTGCGGCTGCGCCGCTCGCCGGCCGAGCTGGCCCGCCAGCGCCGCGCCTGCGAGATCAGCCGCGACGCCCACGTCGAGGCCATGCGCTACGCGCGCCCCGGCATGCACGAGTACCAGGTGCAGGCGGCGGTGGAGTTCGGGTTCCGCTCCGGGGGCTCGCCGCGCGACGCCTATCCCTCGATCGTGGCCTCGGGCCCCAACGCCTGCATCCTGCACTACGTCGAGAACCAGCGGTGCATGGAGGACGGCGAGCTGCTGCTCATCGACGCCGGCTGCGAGTACGGCTACCACGCCGCCGACATCACGCGCACCTTCCCGGTGAACGGGCGCTTCACCGACCCCCAGCGCGCGATCTACGAGGTGGTGCTACGCGCCCAGCTGGCGGCGATCGCGGCGGCCCGGCCGGGCGTCCGCTACGAGGTCATCCACGACGCCGCCCGCCGGGTGCTCACCGAGGGCCTGGTCGAGCTGAAGCTGCTACCGCGCAACCTCGCCGACTCGCTCGCCATGCACCACTACCGCGAGTTCTACATGCACGGCACCGGCCACTGGCTCGGGATGGACGTCCACGACGTCGGCGACTACCGGGTGCTGCGCCAGTCGCGCGTGCTCGAGCCCGGGATGGTGTTCACCGTCGAGCCGGGGCTCTACATCGACCCCGAGCGGGAGACGGCGACCTATCACCTCCGCGAGTACAGCGAGGACGAGATGTGGGAGCGCCGCCTGCGCCTGGGCATGACGGCCGCCAAGAAGCTGGAGGACGACGAGAAGGCCAGGGCCGAGAAGGTCACCCACCCGGTCCCGCCCGAGTTCCGCGGCATCGGCGTGCGGATCGAGGACGACGTCCTCGTCACGGGCGGCGGCATCGACGTGCTGACCGCGGGCACCCCCAAGACGATCGACGAGGTCGAGCGCACCTGCCGCGAGGCCTCCCGGCTGCCGCGGTAAGGCGTCGGTCCGTCGGGCAGCCGGCGACGCCCGGCTGCGTGCACGGCAGTGCCCACGACGGCGCCCGCTTGCTGCGTGCTCTGGCGGACGCGCTCGATCGCGACGCGGGTCTCGCCGGCGAGGGTTTGGGTACGTTTACCGCGAAACCGCTGCCGGATAGGAACTTGAGTGTGGTCGCAGTCATATTACTCGCCCTTCTTGGGCTGTCGACTGCGTGTACGCGTCCCGGAGAAGCCGGGAGCGACCTGGACTTCTTCATGGCGACACGTGATGTGAACGTTTACCAAAGCGAACCCGGGGGGTTCGAGCGGGTCGTTCAACCGCCTGAGCGCGGTGGCGACCTCTATATCAAGAAAGCGGCCGCGCTGTCCGTACCAGTCACGAAGGTTAGACACGTCACGGTGGAGAAGAAGGCGGTCGAAGATATTCAAACGATTCTCCGCGATCCGTCGGGGAGTTCACGCGAAGGCCAGCCGCGTGAGGCGAAGCAGTACTCGTACGCTGTGATATTCGAGTTGTACGAGGAGGCCGCACACGCGTTCAGGAGCTTTGCGGCAGCCCACGAGGCTCAATTGGTGGAAATGAGAATTGGCAAACGTCGCCTCGCCGTGGTTCGCTTAATGGGTCCGTTTATGAGCGAGAAAGTGACCGTACCGTTGGTGGAGACGGATCAGGATCGAATACGAGAACTCCTCGCTGAGATGAAGGCCAAGACGACTTGGAGATAGCGTTAGAGGACGGAGGAACCTACCGGAGGTAGGGGTAACTGAATTCCACGAGTCTGAGGGCTTGCCAGCCGCGCCAAAGCGACGCAGAATCTGGGGACTCGCCCGTACCAGGAGAGGACCAGCCATGAGAGAAGCGGTCGTCGTCGCCAGTTCCCGGACGCCCCTGGCCAAGTCGCAGCGCGGCTCGTTCAACATGACGCTGCCGTCGGACCTCGCGGCCCACTGCATCACCGACGCCCTCGGCAAGGTGCCCCAGCTCGACCCCAGGGAAGTCGAGGACGTCATCCTCGGCTGTGGCCAGCCGCACGGCTCGCAGGGGCACAACATCGCGCGGGTGGCGGCCATGCGGGCGGGGCTGCCGGTGAGCGTCGCCGGGCTGACCATCAACCGGTTCTGTTCGTCCGGCCTGAACGCCATCGCCATCGCGGCCAACTACATCATCAACGACGGGGCCGAGGTGGTCTTCGGCGGCGGCGTGGAGTCGATCACGATGATGCAGCGCGACTCGAGCCCGAACCCGTGGGTGAAGGAGCGGCTGCCCGGCCTCTACATGGTCATGGGCGACACGGCCGAGGTCGTGGCCAAGCGCTACAAGATCAGCCGGCAGGCGCAGGACGAGTACTCGCTGCTGAGCCAGCAGCGGATCGCCCGGGCTCAGCAGGAGGGCTTCTTCAAGGAAGAGATCGCGCCGATGCACGTCACGAGGGCCGTCCTCGACAGGAAGACGGGCGAGAAGGCCGGCGAGGAGCCGTACTACGTCGAGAAGGACGAGTGCAACCGGGCCGACACGACGCTCGAGGGCCTGCTGTCGCTGCCGCCGGTCTTCGACAAGACGAGCGGTCAGGGCAGCGTCACCGCCGGCAACTCCTCGCAGCTCTCCGACGGCGCCTCGGCCACGCTGCTGATGTCCATGCAGCGCGCCCGGGAGCTGGGCATCAAGCCCAAGCTGATATTCCGGGGCTTCGCGATCGCCGGCTGCGAGCCCGACGAGATGGGCATCGGCCCCGTGTACGCGGTGCCGAAGCTGCTCCAGCGGCACGACCTCAGGGTCGAGGACATCGACGTGTGGGAGCTGAACGAGGCGTTCGCCTCCCAGGTGATCTACTGCCGCGACAAGCTGGGCCTCGATCCGGCCAGGCTGAACAGGAACGGCGGCTCGATCTCGATCGGCCATCCGTTCGGGATGACCGGCTCGCGCATGGTCGGCACGCTCGCCAACGAGATGCAGCGCAGCAAGGCACGCTACGGCGTCGTCACGATGTGCATCGGCGGCGGCCAGGGCGCGGCCGGGCTCTTCGAAGCCTGCGCGTGAGGGGGCGGGGGCCCGGCGCCGGGCCCCCACGTGCATGACCGCCGCCGAGCGCACGAAGCTGATCGACGCCTACGCCGCCGGCCCGGCCCGCTTGCGAGCGGCGCTGGCCACCGTGCCGGTGGCGGCGCTGAGCTGGCGCCCGAAGGCCGGCGAGTGGTCGGCGCACGAGATCGTCTGCCACTGCGCCGACTCGGAGTCGCACGCTTCGCTTCGAATCCGGACGCTCGTGACGGAGCCCGAGCCCGTCATTGTGGGCTACGACCAGGATCGCTGGGCCCAGGCGCTCGACTATCACGCCCACCCGCTGGAGCCGGCGCTCGCCGTGGTGGACGCCGTGCGCGCCAGCACCCTGGCGCTCCTGCGCCGGCTGCCGGACGCGGCGTGGAGCCGCGCCGGCCGGCACACCGAGTCCGGCCACTACACCGCCGAGGACTGGCTGCGGATCTACGCCGAGCACCTCGAGAACCACGCCCGCCAGATCGAGGACAACGTCCGCCAGTGGAAGGCCACGCAGCGCTGACCGGTCAGCCGCTCAGCCCCGCACGAGCAGAACCAGTCCGGAGACCAGCAGCAGGCCGAAGACCACCCGCCTGAAGCGGGCGGGATCGATCCGGTCGAACAGCGCGATGCCGGCCAGCACGCCCCCCAGCGCGGGGGGCGTGTAGCCGGCCGTCACGACGAGGACCTCGGGTGTGAGGAGGCCGGCCCGCCAGTAGCCGGCCAGGATCGCGCCCTGGTTCACGACGAAGAACGCCATCACGTTGGCCTTCAGCGTGCGCGGGCTCCAGCCCTGGGTCGTCGCGTAGGCGATCACGGGCGGCCCCGGCGTACCGACGGCGCCGCCGATCACGCCGGCCAGGACGCCGGCGCCCAGCCCCCACCCGCGTCCGGTCAGCTTCGGCAGGGCGCCTCGCAGCTCCAGCACCACAACGATCACGAGCACCAGCCCGATCAATCGGTTGAGAGCACTGACCGGCAGCGCCGCCAGCACCCAGACACCGGCGGGCGTGCCGGCCACCGTGCCGATCAGCAGATCGAGCAGGGCGCGAGGGGTGACGTCGCGCCAGAGCTGCACGAGGGCCACGAGCGAGAACACGAAGGCGTAGATCGTGAGGAGCACGATCGCGGTCACCGGCGACATCAGGTACGGCAGGAACGCCATGGCGACCAGCGCGAT
>DASTOJ010000289.1:0-24637 GCA_035762565.1 Candidatus Methylomirabilota bacterium
GCCGAGGATGTCGGAGGGCAGGAGGTCGGGGGTGAACTGAATGCGCTTGAACGAGGCGCCGATGGAGCGGGCCAGCGCCTTGGCGAGCGTCGTCTTGCCCGTGCCCGGGTAGTCCTCGAGCAGCACGTGGCCGCCGCTGGCGAAGGCCGCCAGCAGGCGCCTGATCGCCGGCTCCTGGCCGCGCATCACCCGGGCGAGGTTGGTGGCGATGCGCCGGTAGGTCTCGCGGGGCGGCGGCTCGCTCACGCGCCGGCTACTTCTGCGACGCGCGCTCGGGGTGGGTGCCGTCGGCCTCGAGGCCCTCGGCCTCCTTGGCCTTGAGCTTGTCGACCAGCCCCTTGAAGGACGACGTCTGGATGATCTTGTTGAACTGAGCCCGGTAGTTGGCGACGAGGCTGACGCCCTCGAGGGCCACGTCGTACACCATCCAGCGCTCGTCCACCCGGTGCATGCGGTAGTCGACGGGGATCTCGCCGCCCGTCCTGGTCACGATGCGCGTGCGCACCGTGGCCTGCCCGCCGTTCGCGGACTCCCCGGTGTACTGGATGCGCTCGCCGCCGCTGTACATCTCGATCTTGCCGACGTAGGAGCGCTCCAGCAGGTCGGCGAACAGCCGGATGAACTCGTCGCGCTCGGCGGCGGTGCGCGCCTGCCAGTGGCGGGCCAGCGAGCGCTGCGAGATCTCGCGGAAGTCGAAGATCTCGTGGGCGATCGTGCGGATGGCCCCCCGCCGTTCGGGCGTGCGGGCGCTTCGTCTCAGCTCGGGATCTTCCAGCACGCGCAGCACGCGGTCGACGCGCTCGCGCAACTGGTCGGTGGGGGCGCCGGCCCAGGCCGGCCCGCCGCTCGTGAGCACCGCCGCCATGGCCACCAGCGCCAGCATCCGGACCGACGTCATCACCTCGCACCTCCGGGGATCGAAATGCCGTGAGTCTAGTCGATCGAGCGGCCCGGCCGCTACTCCTGCTTGGCCCGCAAGCGCTTCACGAGGGCCTGGGCCGACGACGCCTGGATGATCTTGTTGAACTGCGCCCGGTAGTTGGCGACGAGGCTCACGCCCTCGACGGCCACGTCGTACGTCAGCCACCGCTCGCCCACCTGGTGGAGCCGGTAGTCGACGAGCGTCTCAACGCCACTCTTGCCCTGAAGCTTCGTGCGCACCGTCGCGAGGTCGCCGTCCATCGTCTCGCCCGCCATCACGAACCGTTCGCCGCTGTACTGCTCGATGCGGCCCAGGTACGCGCGCTCGAGGAGCGCGCTGAGCAGCCGCGTCAGCTCTTCCCGCTCGGCCGGCGTCGCGGTCTGCCAGTGGCGTCCCAGCGAGCGCCGCGTGATCTCGCCGAAGTCGAAGATCTCGGTCGCCGCGTCGCGCAGCGCCGCCCGCCGCGCCTCCGGCCGGGCCTTGAGCGTTCCATCCTCGAGGATGCCGATCACGCGGTCGAGACGGGAGCGTAGCTGCTCGCCGGCCGGCCCGGCGCTGGCCTCGCCAGTGTCGGCCAGGCCCAGTGCCACGATACCGATGATCGCGAGCGTGCGTCGGATGGAGCGCATGCGCTGTCTCCCTGTCGATTCGGCCGCCCGGGCGGGCGGCGATCCTTGAGGGCAAGGGGAATACCAAGCCCCGACCGCTCCTAACCCGGCGTCGCAACGGGCATTTCGTCGAGGCGGCGTCGGCGCGGCGCGCCGGACGCCCGGTTTCTGACCGGCGGGCTGGCGAGCATCTGATCACACCTCGCGGCGCGCGGCCTTCGGCGGAGCTCCGCTTATACTAGGGCGACGCATGAGGGCGCTCGCGGTCAGGGTCGCGCCGTGAAGCAAGCGCACCACGAGCTGGGACACCGGCTGGCCGCGCTGCGGGCCGACTTCGCCGCGCTCGGCACCCGCGCCGCGGGGGCGGCCACCGCGCTGACCGCGACGCTGCCACCGCCCGCCGAGCTTCTCGAGGAGCTCACCGCCGCGCGCGACGCGTTCGCCGATCTGCGCGGGGCGATGGTGGCGCAGGCCGGCGCGCTTTCGCTAGTCCTCGACGACGAGGCGCTCGGCACGTTGAGCGACCTCGAGCCCGTCCTGGCCGCCATCGCCGCCGCCGAGGAGCGCCGGGCACAGCTGGCCGCCTGGCGCACCGCGCGCGAGGACGCCCGCAGCGTCCTCGAGCAGGTGACGGCGCTGATCCACCGCGAGGGCAAGCCTCTCCCGGCGCTCGCCGACTGCCAGGACCGAGCACGTGAGCTGCACACCGCGCTGACGGGCCCCCTGCCCGACGATCTCGACGACGCGATCGCGGCGCTCCCCACCACGCTCCGTCCCTATACCGATCTGCTGGCGCTGGTCGAAGGCTGGAGCGCGCTCGACGACGACCGCTGCGCGCTCCTGCAGGACGCCGTCTCCCAGGCGTTCGGGCGCGCGCTGGGACTGGCGGCGCTGCGCGGCAAGCTCGGCCGCACGGGCGAGACGCCGCCACCAGCCCCGCGGCCGGCGCCGCCGCGGCCGATGCCCCGACTCGCTGCGCCCGCCCCCCCTCCAACCCCACGGCTTCAGGACGAGCCTGTCACGGTGATCCAGCCGGTGGCGCCCGCCGCCCCCGCGCCGGTCGAGGCGAGCGACGCCCGTACGCCTACGCCCAGCGTGTCGGCCGGCGGTGTCGGCGCCGGCGGCGGGCTCGTCGGCGATCCAGTGACCGGCGCCCCCGCCGATTCCCCTGTCGTCGAGATCCGGCTGAGCGGCGACAAGATCGCGACCGAGACGCCCGCGGCGCGGCGCGAGCGCGAGGAGCTGCTCGAGCGGCTGGCGCAGGACACGGCGCACTGGTGGATCGCGGCCCGGCAGGGCTGGACCGGGATGCGCGAGCGGGGCCTCGGCGTGGCCGACGCCGCCCGCGACTACCTCGCGCAGTTTCCCTATCTGCTGAGCGTGCCGCTGCAGAAGAGCGCCGACAGCGGCGGCGGCCGGCTAGCCGAGGGCTACGCCCTCCTGCTCGCCCACATCGAGAAGCAGGAGCCGGGCTTCGTGCAGGAGGGCCTCACGCGCCTGAATCCGCAGTTCACGACGGGGGCCACGGACCAGTCCTTTCCGCTCGGCCAGGAGCTGTATCTTTATGTCGTGGCCGAGGGGCGCCTGTACAAGACCTACCCGGACTTCGTGCGCGAGGTCATCCAGCACGCGATCCCCGAGCCGGGCCCGTGGGTGCAAGGCGGCATCGTGGAGTCCGACGACGAGACGCGCGTGTTCATGCGGGCGGCGCCGCCCGGCAGCACCGAGGAACAGACGCGCACCGTGAGGGACGGCAAGGACCGGCTCGGCCCCCACGTCCTCACGGTGGCGGTGGGGCCGCTGACCACCCGCTTCTTCACCCTGCGGGCGGCCGCCGCCACGCTGACCGATCCGCCCGACGTCGAGATCAAACTCAGGGACAACGACGCCCCCTCCGACCGCGCCTGGCTGATCACGCTGCCGGCTTCCGGCAAGGCCCGACCTTCGGCGCCCCGCCGGCACCGCACCGGCGGCACCACGCTCCCCGAGCTGGGCAAGGAGTTCACCGACCTCTGGCTCGCCGTCTTCAACCCCGACCCCGCCGCCGACCACCGCTACGACCTCTCCATCACCCTCCGCCGCAAGCCCCCGCAGGCCCCTGCCGCCGCCAAATCCGCACCGCCCGCCAGCTCCAAGTTCTTCGGCCGCAAGCGCTGACCACGTCGGCGCACGGAGCGCGCCGCCGGGCGCGCGACGACTGCCGGACGGGGACGAAGTCCCCCTCCGCGTTCAGCGCTTGCCCGCGTCGGTCAGAACCTGGCGGAATGTCCGGTAGAACTCGACGTGGTCGGTGATGCCCTTCTTGAGGATGGCCGGCAGGTGGGGCAAGTCGTTCACGTTGACCACGACATTGACGCTGCGGGCGAAGGCCATGGCGTTGTCGAACGTCTTGAACTCGCGGCCGACCAGCACGACGAACATCCAGCGGCGCTGCGACATCGGCATCGTGCGCAGGACGGACAGGATGGGATGGTCGAGCGGGGTGGCGCCCTGGTACTGCTCGTCGATGACCACCAGCTCGTAGACGTCGCGCCGCATCCGCCCGATCGCCTCCTCGGCGTTCTTCACGGGCAGCATGGCGAAGTCGACCTGCTCCAGCGCCGCTCTGATGACCGCCTGACGCTCGGGGGCATCCTCGCAGACGAGCGCCAGCCGTGCCTCGAACGCCTCGCTGGCCTGGGCCTCGGGGCTCACTTCCTTCTCCCGGCGCCGAACACCGAGCGATTGTAGTCGGTGTCGAGCTTGAGCCCTTCGACGTCGGTGGTCTTCTCGCCGCGCGTCTGCTTGATGGTGTCGATGCCGCGCTGGACCACCGCCCTGCGGGTCGAGTAGTTCACGGCGGTGTCCTCGGTGACGAGCCCCAGCAGGTAGGCCTTGAGCAACGACTGGTCGAACGTCATCATCCCGAACGGCTCGCCAACCTCCTGGATCTCGTAGTAGGTCTTGCCCTCCTGCTCGCCCTGCAGGATGAGCTCGTTGGAGCGGATGGTGTTGGCCAGGATGTCGTGCACGGCCCAGCGGCCGCCGCCCACCTTGGGCACCAGGCGCTGCCCCACCACCCATCGCACGGTGTCGGCCAGGCGCTGGCGGATCTGCTTCTCCTCGTCCTTGTCGAACATGCCGATGACGCGGTTGATGGCCTGGCCGGCGTTGACCGTGTGCAGCGTGGAGAGCACCAGGTGGCCGGTCTCCGAGGCCTTGAGGGCCAGCTCGGCGGTCTCCCGGTCGCGCATCTCGCCGACCAGGATGATCTTGGGGGCCTGGCGCAGGGCGGCCCGCAGGCCGTTGGCGAACGTGTCGTAGTCGAGCCCCAGCTCGCGCTGGTTGAACGTGGCCTTGCGGTTGGGATGCACGTACTCGACCGGATCCTCCAGCGTGACGACGTGCAGGGCCCGGGTCGCGTTGATCTCGTTGAGCAGCGCGGCCAGCGAGGTCGTCTTACCGGAGCCGGTGGCACCGGTGATGAGGATCAGGCCGTTCTTCTCGGCCGGCATCTTCTTGAAGGCGTCGGGCAGCTTGAGCCCGTCGATGGTCGGGATGTCGGTCTCCAGCTTGCGGAGGACCATCGAGATGTTGCTGCGCTGCGAGAAGATGTTGACGCGGAAGCGGGCCTTGCCCGGCAGGTAGTACGACGTGTCGCACGAGCCCGTCTGGATCAGGTGCTCGGTCAGCCGGCGGTCGCCGTTGATGAGGTTCAGCGCGAAGATCTCGGTCTGGAAGGGCGTGAGGTTGTCGATGGGCGGGTCGACCGGCACCGCCACCAGCTCGCCGGACGATTCCACCTGCAGCGGGCGGTCGACGGTGATGTTGAGGTCGGACACGTTGTCGTGCGATTCCAGCATGGCGGCGAGCAGGTCGTCGATCTCGGGCTTTCTCATCGCGACGGCTCCCTTACTGGTTCAACTCGTCCGGCGGGGTCTTGAGCAGCGGCCGGAACTTGGACTTGTCGATGCACTTGTCGTAGGCCTCGTCGGGGCTGATCCAGCCCTTCTGGAGCACGCCCATGATGGCGTCGTCGAGCGTCTGCATGCCGAACTGCTTGCCGGTCTGGATGGCCGAGGGGATCTGCACGGTCTTGCCCTCGCGGATCAGGTTGCCGACGGCGGCGGTGCAGACCAGGATCTCCAGCGCCGCGCAGCGGCCTTTCTTGTCCACGCGCTTGAAGAGGTTCTGGGCCACCACGACCTTGAGGCCGGTGGACAGGCCGTTACGCACCTGGGCCTGCTCCTCGGCGGGGAAGACCTCGATGACGCGGTCGATCGTCTTGGCCGCGCTGGTGGTGTGCAGGGTGCCGAACACGAGGTGACCGGTGTTGGCGGCCTCCAGCGCCAGCCGGATGGTCTCCAGATCGCGCATCTCACCGACCAGGATGATGTCGGGGTCCTCGCGGAGGGCGCCGCGCAGGGCGGCCGAGAACGAGCGGGTGTGGATGCCGACCTCGCGATGGTTGATCAGGCAGCCCTGGGCCTCGTGCACGAACTCGATCGGATCCTCGATGGTGATGATGTGGTCCTTGCGGTGCTTGTTGGCGTGGTCGATGACGGCGGCCAGCGTCGTGGACTTGCCGGAGCCCGTCGGCCCCGTCACCAGCACCAGGCCCTTGTGGAGCATGGCCGACTTCTTGAGGATGGGCGGCAGCCCCAGCTCGTCGGCGGTCAGGATCTTGGTCGGGATCTGGCGGAACACGGCGCCGCAGCCGTATTTCTGCATGAAATAGTTGGCCCGGAACCGGGCCACGTTGGGGATCTCGTAGCCGAAGTCGACGTCGCCCGTCTCCTCGAACGTCTTGATCTTCTGCTCGGGTGCGATCTCGTAGAGCATCGCCCGGAGGTTCTCGTCGGCGAGGGGGTCGTATTTGATCCGCTCCAGCTCGCCGTGGACCCGCAGGATCGGCGGCTGGCCCGAGACGATGTGCAGGTCCGACGCCCCGGTGTCGAACATGAGCTTGAAGAACGCGTCGAGCTTGGCCATGCGTCGGACTCCCTATCCGGGGAACGCGCCCCTGCTGGCGCCGTTGGACGATCGGCGGAGCTCGCCGAGGGCTTGCGGATGTACCCTCCGAGCCTAGCGGTTCGGTTCGCGACAAGTCAAGAAACGCGGGGCCCCCGGCCCCGGCGTCCCGACGTCGGGGGCGCTCGCCGCGGCCTGGTCAGGCGTCGGCCGGCTCCGGCTCCAGTGTGGCGGTCCGGACGAATGCCGGCTGCTGGTACAGCCGGTCGGCGAGGACCGTGGCGATCGGGGTCAGCCGGAACAGGTCGGTGTACCGGGCGTGCAGGACGAAGGCCCGCTCGACAAGGCGCACCGCCTCCTTGACGTCCGCCAGGATCGCGGCCGGCCGTCCCGCCCGCCAGGCGCGCAGCCGGGCCGCGAGCTTCATGAACGAGTGAAGGGCGAGCAGCGTCTGGTATCCACGGAAGATCCCGTGCATCGGTGTGAGCGTCTTGCGGAAGATCACGTGCCGCCAGTACTCGCGCAGGAACGCGTCCACGCCCGGCGCCGCGGTGTCGAAGCCGGTGGCCAGCACCGCCGGGAGCTCGAACGGCGCGCCGCCGGTGATGGGGTCGGGCAGACGGCCGCGGGCCCGGCGAAACCGGAAGTAGTTGCGATAGAGGCTCACCAGCAAGGCCGCGCGCGACATCCGGCGCCGCGAGAACTCCAGCCACGTGAACGGTGGCGCCAGGTAGGTGAGCGACGGCCGTCGCGGGTAGCGGGCCCCGGCGGCGATGTCGAGCAGCTTGCGATAGCCGCCGGCGGACAGCTCGGCCAGGCCTCCGGCCAGCGTCGCCCCCGGGGAACGGCCTGCCCGGCGGGCGCGCGCCTCGAGCTGCGTGAGCCCGATGCACAGGCTCACCAGCGCACTGCCGGCCAGCAGCGCCACCGGGAGCGGCGCCTGATCCGGCGCCAGCAGCTCGAGGAGCGCGGCCTCGATCGGCCGATACTCCTCCCAGGCGAGCTCGTTCGAGCCGTAGAGCGTGAGCCGCTCCGGCAACTGCTCGACGCGTGTGCTGCCGGCCAGGACCGCGCGCACGTCGTCCCGCTGCTCCGCCAGCGGCGCTCCCTGACGGGCACGCACGGCCGTGCAGGCGAACGAGACGCCGACGGCGACGCCGTCGGGCGTCTGCACGAAGTGATAGGGGAACTCGCGGCAGACCTGGGGCTTGACGCCGGCGCCGAGCTCGCGGTGGATCCCGCAGCGCGTGTCGGCGGTGAGGAACACGCACGCACCGTCCGGGCGCCGCGCGAAGGTGAGCCGCTCGCCGCCCGGCAGCGGGAACGGCAGCGGCACGAATGCCCGGCCGCCGTCGAGGGCGACGCCGTGGCGGTCCCATGGCACGTCGCGGAGCCGGGCATGCGAGGCATCGTCGACCCCGATCAGCCAGTCGCTGCGGCAGCAGGCGCCCGACTGCTGGCAGGTGAAGACGACACCGTCGGGCAGCAGGAGCGGACGGTCGGCGCCGGCCGTCATCTGGGGTACTCTGCGCGTACACTGCCGTGGAGGTCAAGGAATGGGCGCCGAGTCGGTCGTCGTGGAGAGTGGAGCCGGGGGCCTGCCCCGCGCGCGCCTGACCGGGGCGCGCGCCGAGGGCGAGGTGTACCTGCACGGCGGGCACGTGACCCGCTGGCAGCCCCGGGGCGCCGCGCCCGTGCTCTTCCTCTCCACGCGCGCGACCTACGCCCCCGGCAAGGCCATTCGCGGCGGCGTGCCAGTCATCTTTCCGTGGTTCGGCCCTCACCCGACCGACCGCCGGGCGCCCATGCACGGCTTCGCCCGTGCGCGGCCCTGGCGCCTGGTGGCCGGCGGCCCGGAGTCCACCGGCTCGGTGGCCCTGGAGCTGGCGCTGGAGGACGACGCCGCCACCCGCGCGCTGTGGCCGTCGGCCTTCAGCCTGCGCTACCGTGTGCGCGCGGGCGACGCGCTCGAGCTGGCGCTGGAGGTCGTCAACACCTCGCCGGGGCCCTTCACGTTCGAGGCCGCGCTCCACACCTACCTGGCGGTGGGAGACATCCGCGCGGTCGGCATCACGGGGCTGGAGCACACGACGTACATCGACAAGGTGGACGGGATGGCGCGAAAGCGGCACGGCGCCGAGCCGCTGCGCATCACCGGCGAGACCGACCGGGTCTTTCTCGGCACCCGCGCCCGCTGCCTCGTGGACGACCGCGCGCTCGACCGCCGGCTGAGCGTGGACAAGACCGGCTCGGCGACCACCGTGGTGTGGAACCCGTGGGCGACGAAGGCGGCCGGGATCGCCGACCTCGAGCCCGACGACTGGCGCCGCATGGTGTGCGTGGAGACCGCCAATGCCGCCGACGACGCGGTGACGCTGCCGGCCGGCGGCCGGCACGTCATGACGGCGACGCTGCGTGTGGAGGCGGCCGCGTGAGCGCGCGGCGCGTGCTCGCCGCCCTGGCCCTGGTGGTCGGCGCGCTGTCGGGGACGGGGCGGGCGGCGCCGCTCGCGCCGGCGCCGCCGCCCACCCGTGAGCTGGAGGCCGCCCACGCCGCCCAGGCCGAGGCGGCGCGGCGCTATCGCGAGAGCCTCGACACGCTGCTGCCGCTGCAAGTGGCGGCGCTGCAGCGAGCGGCCGCGGAGGTCGAGCAGCAGCGCGCGCTGCACTCCCGGGGTTTCGTCGCCACCCTCGACGTCGACGTCGCCGAGCGCGCGCTGGCCGGTGCGCGGGAGATGGCCGAGCACACCCGGGCGGCGATCAGCGCGGCCGACGCGCTCGTGGCCGAAGCCGACGCCGCGCGAGAGATGGCCGCCCAGCCGCCGCCGGCGCTCGGCCAGACCCACGAGGGCCCGACGCTCATCCGCCACGCCGGTCGTGGCCGGTGGTCGCTGGCCGTGATGCCCGCCCTCGAGCGGTTCTACACCGGCCGTTTCGGCCAGCCGCTGCCGGTGAGCGCCCTCGGCCTGCGCGCCAACGGCATTCCCTTCCTCGCCTTCCGGGCCGCCAGCCCGGGAGTCGCGACGGGGGCGCACGTGCACATCGGCGAGCCGTCGGCCCGCCTTCAGGGAGGGAATCCGACCGAGTGGCGCGCCTCGTACTGACCATCCGGCCGGGAACGGAGCGCGACGCCGGCACCATCACCGCGCTCGTCCACGGCCTCGCCGACTACGAGCGCCTGCCGCGGTGGACCACCACCGGCGCCATCCGCCGTCACGGCTTCGGGCGCCGCCGGCGGTTCGAGACGCTGATCTGCCGTCTCGGCGGCCGGCCGGTCGGCCTGGCGCTCTACACCTTCACGTACTCCACGTTCCTGGCCCGACCGACGCTCTGGCTCGAGGATCTGTTCGTCCTGCCCGCGGCGCGCGGCCGCGGGGCGGGCCTGGCGCTGCTGCGGGCGCTCGCCCGCATCGCGGTGCGACGCGGCTGCGGGCGCATGGAGTGGACGGTGCTCGACTGGAACCGCCCGGCGATCCGCTTCTACCGGCAGCTCGGCGCCGGGCTCATGAAGCAGTGGATCCTGACGCGGCTGGCCGGCGAGCCGCTGGCCCGCCTGGCCGCGCTCAGCGGGTCGCCAGGCCCTGCTCGAGCGCGGCGATCCGCTCGCTCGCGCACTCCCACAGGAGCGGCATCGCCGAGGCGACGGCGGCGCCGCGGGCCTGCGCGCGCGACACCTTCTCGGCCTGCCCGGCGAAGTCGGCGACGAGCCTGAGCGGCGGACACAGATCGATGGACGGATCCAGCCCGACCGCTTCCCACGCCTCCTTCCGATCGAGCGACTTGGCGCGCCACGCGGTCGCCGCGAGCAGGTGGATGTCCAGCGCCTCGCGCACCCGCGTGCGGTTGGAGCCGGGCGGGCCGGCGGCGAGGAACCGCTCGGCCTCCGTCTTGGCGGTCGCCACGCGGTCCGCGTATACGCTCACCGAGGCCGTCGACGTCGCCACCGCGTGCAGCTCGCGCAGCGCCTTCACCACGCTTTCAAGCGCGGCGCGTTGCGGATCGGCGGTCCGCGGTGTCGGGGTCCCGCCCGGCACGATCGGCTCGGGCGTGCCCGGATCTCCGATCAGATAGATCGCGCCGGCGCCGACGAGGCCGACGATGACGAACAGCGCCAGCCAGACGGCACGTCCGCGCGAGGCGCGCCGCGGGCGCGGCGGGCGGAACTCGGCCTGCTGCTGCAGCGCGGTGCGGATCGTCGTGTCGAGGTTCAGCCGCTCGGGGGCCGGGCGCGTTCGCGCCGGCGGCGCCGCCGGTGGGGCCGCGCCGCCGCCCTCGGCCGCCAGGGCCTCGCGCAACAACGTTTGCAGATCCTCGCTGGGGCGGGGCTTGGGCTTCGAGGCGCCGGTCACGCGCGCGGCCGGCGGCGCGGCGCGAGCCGGAATCGGGAGCGGGGAGCGCGCTTCCTCCGGCGACACCCAGCGATCGAAACTGGCGCCGCACGCGCAGCGGATCGTGAGGAGGTAGCCGCCGCCGGGCCGCGGTGTGGCGCTCGGCGTGAGCCCGCCGCAACCGGTGTGCTCGCGCGCGAACCGCTCGACGTCGGCGAAGTCGCTCATCGTGGCGCCCGTCGCCGCTACCTTACGGGAGCGGGCCGTCGATCCCCGTGAGCTTCCATCCCGCGGCGCCGGCCGCGGCGTGGATCAAGACGACCTTCGACAGCGGGGTGTCGTCCTCGCGCCGCCGGACCGTCACGCGGAACTCGTGCCAGGTCCGGGTGCCGTCGACGGGCGCCACGCGTTCCCAGCACCCGCTCTCCACCAGCTGATAGTCGAGCAGCGCGTGCCTCCGCGCGCGCTCCGTCCAGCCGGTGTCGGCCCGGCCGCCCTGCCAGGCGGCATCGCCCGTGCCGCGCTCCCTCCACGCCTGGAGCGCCGCCATGGCCATCGAGGCGCCGAGGTCGCGTCCGGCGCGCGCCGGACACGCGGTGCGCCCGAGCGTGACCTGCGTGACCGGCCACAGCAGGAAGGCGGCGGCGGCCAGCGCGCTGCCGAGCCCGAGCGCCGTGCGGACGGCCGAGCGGCGGGCGCTCGTCAGCGCCCCGAGCGCCAGCGCCGCCACGGAAAGCAGGCCGAACGCCCACGCCAGCGGCGAGACAAAGGCTTCATGCCGCGACTCGTCGACGAGACGCAGCAGCACCACGACGCCGGGCAGGAGGAGCACGAGCCCCCACACGACGATCCAGGGATGGGAGCCCCACCAGACGAACGGTCGGGCGAGCACCGAGACCGGTCGTCCCGGAACCGGACGGCGAGGGATCTTGCGCTTGGCTCTCCAGCGCAGGGTCTCTTCGGAGGGCGTTGGCTCCCAGCGGGGAACCTCCCTCGGCGGCACCGGCGGCTCCCACCGCGGCGCGTCGTCGTCTGGTGCGCGCGGCATTCCTCGACCCTAGGGGAGCCCGGGTCGACCCGTCAAGAGAAGATCACCCTCGGGCCGCGCGCGCGGCCTCACCGGGCCCGTGCGCAAGGGTGACCTTGACCGTGTGCTCCGCGCCGTTGCGCCACACACGCAACGTGGTCTCCGTGCCGGGCTTCGCGAGGCCGACCGCGCGGGCGAGGTCGCCGGGGCTCTCCACCTTCGTGGCGTTCATCTGCAGCACGACGTCGCCGGCCTTGAGGCCGCCCCGCGCCGCCGGGCTCTCCGGCGTCACCTCGCTGATGAGCACGCCCTTGCGGTCCTTCACGCCGAAGGACGCCGCCAGGTCGGGCGTCAGCGGCTGCAGGGTCACGCCGAGCCAGCCGCGGGCGACGCTGCCGTTGGCGACGAGGTCCGCGGAGATGCGCTTGGCCAGGTTGGCCGGGATGGCGAACCCGATGCCGGAGCCGCCGCGGACGATCGCCGTGTTGATGCCGATGACCTCACCCCGCATGTTCACGAGGGGTCCTCCGGAGTTGCCGGGGTTGATGGCGGCGTCGGTCTGCAGGAAATCGTCGTAGGGGCCGGCGCCGATCTGGCGCGCCTTCGCGCTGACGATGCCGGAGGTGACGGTGGCGTTCAGGCCGAACGGCGAGCCCACGGCGAGCACCCAGTCGCCCACCTTCACGGCGTCCGAGTCACCCAGAGGCAGGTACGGGAACGTCTTGCCCGTGGCCTGCAGCCGGATCACGGCCAGGTCCGTCTTCTTGTCGGTGCCCACGACCTTGGCGGGATACGTGGTCCCGTCGAGCAGGGTCACCTCGATCCGGCCGCCGCTGTCGACGACATGGGCGTTGGTCAGCGCCACACCACTTGGATCGATGACGACCCCGGAGCCGACACCGCGCCGCGGGCGCCGCTGCGGACCCTCGCCCCCGAAGAACTCCTCCGCCCGCGGCCGGCCGCGCCGGCCGCCCTCGGTGCTGACGTTGATCACGGCCGGCTTCACCGCCTCGGCCAGGGCCGCAAAGCTCCCGGTCGTCGGCGGGCTGGCGAGCGGTGCGGCAGGTACGGCGGCCGAATCTGCCACGCTCAGACTCAGGGCCCCGGTGCCGAGGCCCAGAGCCAGCGTCAGGGCAAGACCGATCATCGAGCGCAGGAAACTCCTCACGGTGTGACCTCCATGCAAGGTGATTGAGTCGCCAGGATCATGCCGGCGTCCAACGGGCTCTTTGACGGCGCCCCTCGCGACCGTATTCAGCTCAACGGCCCAACCGGGCGAGCACGCGGCCGGCGGCGCGGCTGCCCCACTCGAAGGCCTCCTCGAACAGCGACAGGCCCGAGAGATCCGAGTGGGCCAGATGCACGGGGCCGTTGAGCGCCACGCCCGCCGCGGCCAGTGCCGCGCCGCACACGAAGCCCGGTTCGGGCCGGACCATCGCGTGGCCGTAGCGCATGACGTCGAGCCGGCGCACCTCACGCGCCAGCCCGGGATGCGGCCGCGCCAGGTCGCGCACGACGTCGTCGCGGAGCGCGCGCCACGAGGCCTCCAGGAGCGCGCGCCGGGCCGCGGTGGGATCGAGGCCGGGAAACGAACGGTAGTACGTCCAGACCGTGGGCCCCTCGTGCGTGCGCAGCGACTGGTGCGTGGCGACGACATAGCCCAGCCCCTCGCCGCCGTAGAGGACGTTGTCCCAGGCCGGGGCGGCGCCGGCCGCCCCGTCGGGCCGCCGATCCAGGTGGAGGTTGGCGACGAGCCACGGCGCGTACCGGAAGGCGCGCAGGAACGCGGGTGGTCGTTCGCGCCACGGCCGGTAGAGCCGCGCGGCGACGAACACCGGGCAGGCGAGCACGACCTCGCGGGCCAGCAGCCGCTCCGTGCGCCCGGGCCGCGGGTCGTAGGCGTCGACCGCGAGACGGTCGCCCGCGGGCTCGACGTTGACCACGAGCCGGCCCAGGCGCAAGCGCTCGGCCACGGGCTCGGCCAGCCGGCGCGTCAGCCATCCGTTGCCCTCCGGCCACGTGAGCACGACGTCGCCGTACTCGGGGTCGGGATCGCGGGCGGCGTAGTAGTGCACGCCGGCCCAGGCGGAGGTCGAGGCCAGATCGGTGCCGTAGTCGTCGCGGCACGCGTACTCGACCCACCAGCGAAGGCGCGGCGACGTGAAGCCACGCGCCGCGAGCAGCTCGGCCATCGAGAGCCGGTCCAGCTCGCGGAACGCGCCGGGCGCACCCGCCACGCGAGGCGTGGCGAAGGCGCGACGGCCGGCGGCGTCGCGCCAGCGCCGGGAGCGCTCCATCTCCTGCTGGAACGCCGCGTGCTGGGCGCGATCCTCGGCGGTGGCACCGGACCACGGGAAGACACCCTCGTGCCACCGTCCGTGGATGAACAGGCGCTCCTGCGGGGCGTGGCAGAGGTGCCGCTCGTCGTAGCGAGGCCGGCCGGCACCGTCGAACGCCTCGATGACGCCCAGCTCCCGCAGCAGCGCGCGGACGCCGCGCGCCACGGGCCCCGGCAGCGGCAGGTAGTGCGCGCCCCAGGGATAGCCGGTGGCGGCGGAGGCGCCGGACCGCGCGTTACCGCCGGGCGCGTCCTCCAGGTCGACCAGGACGAGATCGCGTACGCCACCCCGAGCAAGGTGCCAGGCGGCGGCCAGCCCGGCCACGCCCCCGCCCACGATGGCGACGTCCACGCGCTCGCGCGAGACCGGTGGCGGCAGGCGGCCCGGCTCGCGCAGCAGATGACCGAGGTGGTGGCCCGCGCCGACGAACCCTCCCTCGATGGGTGCCGCTCCGCTGACCCGGCAGCCGCCGGCGGCCAGCAGGGCGCCCCCGGCCAGCAGATCGCGACGCGTCAGCCCGGTACTCAGATTTTTTGCCACTCGGCGCCGTAGTAGTGGACGAGGACCTGGTTGTCGAGGCGGTTGACCTCGACCGGCACCGGCGCCATGTCGGGCGGGAAGACGAACAACCCGGCCGTGGCCTCGACGGTCAGGAACCGCAGGCCCGGCGGATAGGCCGAAGGCGCCTGCCAGCCGTCTTCGGTGGCCAGCACGAAGCCCCACTCGCCGAAGGACGGCACGTAGACGTGATAGGGGCGCGCCTCCAGGCCGGCGCTCCGCACCGTCTCGACGATGCACCAGAACGCCCGGCGGGCGAACATCGGCGACGTGGCCTGCACGGCCGTGACGCCGCCCGGCGCCAGCCGGGCCCGCAGCACGCGGTAGAACGTGCGCGAGTACAGCTTGCCGAGCGAGAAGTTGTGGGGGTCGGGGAAGTCGGCGATCACCACGTCGAAGCGCTCGCGGGTGGCGGCCAGCCACACGAAGGCGTCGGCGTTCACGACGCGCACCCGGGCGTCGCCGAGCGCGCCCGCGTTCACGGACGTCAGGAGCGGATTCTCGCTGAACAGACGGGTCATCTCGGGGTCGAGATCGACCAGGGTGACGCGCTCGACGGCGCCGTGCTTCAAGACTTCCCGCACGGCGAGGCCGTCGCCGCCGCCGAGGACCAGCACGCGCCGGGGCGCCGGGTGCGAGGCGAGCGCCGGGTGCACGAGCGCCTCGTGGTAGCGGTACTCGTCGCGCGAGGAGAACTGGAGGTGGCCGTTCAGGAACAGGCGCAGGTCGTCGTTCCAGCGCGTGAGGACGATGCGCTGGTAGGCCGAGGTGCGGGCCAGGATGATCTCGTCGGCGTACAGGCGGTCCTCAGACCACTCGGTGATGCGCTCGGCGGCCAGCGCCCCCCCGCCCAGGCACAGCACCGCCGCCGCCGCGAAGGCGCGGAGGAGGCCGGGGGCGGCCAGCTCGCGGCGGAAGATCCAGGTCGACCACAGTCCCACGGCGGCGTTGGCGAGTCCGACCAGCAGCGAGGTGCGGATGAGCCCCAGGTGGGGGACGAGCAGGAGCGGGAACAGGAGCGAGGCGGCCAGGGCCCCGATGTAGTCGAGCGAGAGCACCTGCGCGACCAGCTCCCGGAACACGAGGCGGTCCCGGAGCAGGCGCAGCAGCAGCGGGATCTCCAGGCCCACCAGCAGGCCGACCACGCCGACGAGCCCGTAGAGGATCACCCGGAAGTGGGCGGTGTGGCCGAAGGCGACGAACAGCAGCGCGGCCGCCCAGCCGCCGGCCAGCCCGACCAGGATCTCCGTCTGCACGAAGCGCGCGGCCACCCCGCGCTGCACGTAGCGCGAGAGGAAGGAGCCGACGCCCATCGCGAACAGGTAGCCGCCGATGACGGTGGAGAACTGGGTGAGCGAGTCGCCGAGCAGATAGGAGGCGGCGGCCGCCGCCACCAGCTCGTAGACGAGCCCGGCGGTGGCGACCACGACCACGGTGGCGTAGACCGCGTACGACATCGTGTTCGGTCTCCGCCTCAGCGGATGGCGGCGGAGACGATGATCGAGATGCCGATGGCGACCGCGCCCACCACGATGGCGAGCGCCGTGTTGTGCTCGTCGATCAGCTCCCGCCAGAGGCTGTAGGGGGTGAGCCGGTCGACGAGGACGAACGCGACGCCGAAGATGGCCAGGCCGATCACGGCGTAGACCAGCGCGGCGACCATCTGCATCCAGTGGATCTCGGGGATCGTCATCATTTCGCTCCCGTGTAGGGCCGCCGCCCGTAGGTCGACCGGTACGACCCCGGGTTGTCGCGGACCGAGGTGGGGACGAGCTTGGCCTCGCTGACGCCGATGGGACTCCACCCGGTGAAGTGGATCCAGGTCAGCCCTGCCAGCACGAGACCGGCAAAAACGGCGTAGGCGGTCGTCACTCGTCGTCTCCTTCGTCGTCGCTCCCGCCCGACAGCGGGTGGTCGCTCTCCTGCCAGCGGCGGTGCTCGAAGGTCCACTGGCGCCACCAGAAGATCAGCGGCGGCACCGCCAGGAGGCCCATCGCCACCCACATCCACAGCGCGCGCGGCACGTCGCGGGTCAGGCGTACGCGGTAGTTGACCGGGCGCGGGCTCTCCGGCTCCACCACCAGCGTGTAATGCCCGGCCGGCACCGAGGGCAGCCAGGCCCGGTCCCATGGCGCGCCCTCCGTCCAGCTGCCGTCGCTGTCGCGGCCGAAGTAGTACGCGACCTCGCGGCCGAACGTGCGGGCCGCTCCCGTGTCCTCGTTGACCAGGGTCAGCGTGAAGTAGGCCCAGCCCTGGGCCAGCGTCGAGGAGACCTCGACCACGAGGTTGGACGTGCGCCCGCCGATCGCGAAGGGCTCGCTCTGCACGCTGGCCGTGGCCGGCGCGCGCGGGTCGTATTCCCACGCCGCGTCGAGCACCAGCTTCTGCTGGGCGAACGCGGCGAACAGCAGGTGGATCAGCACGACGGCGGCGGCGAACGACGCGAGCAGGAGCGCCATCGTCCTGGACCGGGGGCGGAACGGCGAGGGCTGGGCGGCGCCGACGCCCACGCGCTCGGGCGGCGTCCCGGGCAGGCCGAAGGCTTTCCACACCGCCTCGCCCTCGAGGTACTCGCCGACCGACCACGTCGTCTCCTGCTGCGTGCGCTCGCGGGAGAGGCTCGCCGGGGGCAGCACGTAATCGTCGACCGTCGCGGTCTCCCCCGCCCGCACCCGCCAGGGGAACTCGCCCACGACGTACGTCACCTCGGCCGTGGCGGTCTGGAAGTGGTGGTAGCGCTCGCCCAGGTACACGGCGCCGTCGTCGACGACGACCGGCGCGCCCGCCGCCGTCTTCGCGAGGGTCCAGTGGCCGCCGTACTCCACGAGCCACCGGAATCCGCCGGTCGGGTCGTGCAGCAGGTGCTCGAACCAGGTGTAAGCGGCGCCCTCGATCGTCGTGCGCCGAGCCAGGTAGCCGATCACCTCCCACGTCTCGCCCTTGAGACGGCCGCGCGTGCCGAGCGGGATCCTCGGCACCACGGAGCGCTGCGCCTCGAACTTCGCGATCAGGCGATAGTCGGGATCCCGGGCGTCGAGCACGGCCCCGCAGGCGCCGCACGCCACCGCCAGCGAGCGGCCGGGGGCGCGGATCTCGAGGGGGGCGCCGCAGCCGTGGCAGGCGAGCGAGGCGACGGCCGGCGGCGCCGGCGGCTTCAGCGCCGCCCCTCGGGCTCGCGCAGGCCGGACAGGCACAGCGTCGCGAGATCCACGATCTCGCCGATGTACAGTTGCGGCGCGTCGTCGCTGTAGTCGAGCGTGGCGAAGCCCGCGCCGGCGGTGCGCAGGTCGGCGGCCGCGGTCTTCCAGCCGGCGCCGACGCGAAAGGGCAGCTCTCCCTCCCCGCCCACGACCTCCGCCTCGCGCACGTCGGTCACCTCGTAGGCGGTCCCCCCGAGTGTCACTCGCCCTCCCGGCTGCAGGCTCTCCCAGGCCGGCAGCGGCTCGGGGACGGTGGCGGGAAACGACACGGCGTACTCGCCGGCCGCCTCGCCGAGCCACCCGGTCCGGCCGTCGTCGAAGACGCAGTACCACTCGTTCCAGCATCCGCCGTCCCAGCGCACTTGCACGCGGCCGACCACGGCGAAGTGGGAGCCGCGCCAGACGCCCTCGGTGCCCAGCCGCAGCGGCGTGGCGTCCTCCAGCAGCGCGGCCATGACGCCGACCTGCTCGACGGCGAGGTCGCGGCGGATCAGCGTGGTGCGGCAGTGGCCGCAGACGGCCAGCAGGGACTGGGCGGACGCGAACGTGATGGGCGCCCCGCAGGATGGGCAGATGGGATTGTCAGACATGGGGGCCCCGACATGGCCCCCGAACCCCCAATGCTCGTCGCGCCCGGGCGGAGACGTGGCGCGCTTGGACAGCGGGTGGCGCCAGCAGCGGTCTGGTCAGGCTTGGGGGGCTCCGCACTCGGGGCAGAATTTGCTGGGCTTGTCCAGGCGTGCGTTGCAGCGGGGGCAGGTCAGCGCCTGGGCGGCGCCGCAGTCGGGGCAGAAGCGCGCCCCGGCGGGCACGGGCTTGGCGCAGCGCACGCAGCTTCCCGCCGCGGGGCCGGCGGGCTGCGCGGCCTGGCTCATCGCCTGCCCCATCGCCTGACCCATGGCGATGCCGGCGCCGAGGCCGGCCCCGGCGCCCGCGACGCCGCCCTCGTTCGCCGCCGCCACCGGTATCGACTGCGCGGTCTGGAACCGGGTGTAGCGCCCCATGTCACCCACCACGCCCATGCCGATACGCTCGTCCAGGCGCTTCTGCAGCTCCTCGGGCAGCGAGATGTTCTGGACCTGGAAGTTCTCCAGCGACAGGCCGAGGTCGGCGAACATGGGGCGTAACCTGTCGCCGACGGCCGCCCCCAGCTCGACCTGGCTGGCCGCCAGGTCGAGGAACGCGATGTCGCTCTCGGCGAAGTGGTCGGTGAGCACGGCGACCACCGAATTGCGCAGCTGGCCCTCGACGTCGCCCACGACGTAGGTCTCGCGGCTGCCCGACACCCTCTGGTAGAACACACGGGGGGCGGCGACGCGGAAGGCGTAGATCCCGAACGCGCGCAGGCGAACGGCACCGAACTCGCGGTCGCGAATCGTGATCGGGTTGGACGTCCCCCACTTCTGGTTGAGCCGCAGGCGCGTGGAATAGAAATAGACGTCGCTCTTGAACGGCGACTCGAACAGCTTGTCCCAGTTCGCGAGGTCGGTCAGCAGCGGGATGTTCTGGGTCTTGATCGTGTGCTGGCCGGGCCCGAAGAGGTCGGCCGGCCTGCCCTGGTGCACGAACAGCGCGGCCTGCGTCTCCCGCACCGTGAGCTGCGCGCCCTGCTGGATCTCCATGTCGCGCATGGGAAAGCGCCAGGCGAGGACCTCGTCGCCGTCCTCCGTCCACTGGATGATGTCGATGAACTGCTTCTTGACGAAGTCAAGAAACCCCATTCGCGCCTCCACGCGGGCGAAGTCGACTCGCAACCCACTCTAGGTGTCCGCCCCGCCGCGAGTCAAGGAACAGGGCAAGCGGAGCGACAAGCGAGCAGCGGGCGTTGGGTGTGGCCATGGGGCCACCGCGAGGCCCTCGCGGATGCTCGAGGCGCGCCACGGCTGCGCCGGGGCGCGACGAGCGTCGGGGGGTTTGGGGGCCATGTCGGGGCCCCCATGTGGGATTGACCGTGTCCGGAGGCGTGGGGTACCATTCGCGACCATGAAAAAGCGCGCAGCGAAGGCGAAGCGCGCGGCGAAGCCAGCCGCGGCGAAGACGGCACGCAGCAGGACGGCGAAGAAGCCCGCAGCGAAGACGGCGGTGACGACGACCCCGAAGGCCACGCCCTACACGCCGGCGCCCCTCAAGGGCGACGGCTGGCCGCCGTTCCGCTACCCGCTTCGGTAGTCCCGGCGCCCAGGCGCCGGCCGGCCCGATGCTCCGGCCGATTCTCCTGCTGGCCCTGCTGATCGCGGCGGTCCCCGCCGCGGTAAGCGCCGAGGACCGCCCGCTCCGGTTCGTCACCTTCAACGTGCTGCACGGCGGCCCCTGGTCAGGCTTCACGGGCGACGACGACCACCTCGAGGCCCGGCTGGCGATGATCATCGCAGAGCTGCGGGCGCTCGATCCCGACGTGGTCGCCCTGCAGGAGTCGCCGGTGACCCGCCGGCGGGGCGACGTGGCCGCCCGCATCGCCGCGGCCCTCGGCTTCCACCACGTCCACGCGCGGGCCACCGAGCGCGTGTTTCCCCTCCGCTTCCTCGGCCGGCTCGTCACCGGCGTGCTGGGCTTCGTCGAGGGGCCGGCCGTCCTCAGCCGCTTTCCGATCGTCGCGACCGGGATCCATGACCTGCCCCGCTGCCGGAGATGGCTCGACCCCCGGGTGGCCCTGCGCGCCGACGTCCTGACGCCGGCCGGCCTCGTCGCGGTCTTCTCGACGCACACCTCCCGCGACGACTGCCAGACGCGCCACGTGGCCGAGCTGGCCCGGGCGATCGACGGGCGCCCGGCGGTCGTGATGGGCGACCTCAACACGGGAGAAGGCGCGCCCGGGCTGGGGACGTTCCTCGATCACGGCTTCGTCGATCTCTTCCGCGCCGCCAATCCCGGGGGGTCCGGGTCCACGGTCTGGCAGCGCATCCGCGAGCCGGCGCCGACGGTGTTCCGGCGGGTCGACTACGTCCTGCTGCGGGTGGGCGACGGGCTGGGGGCGGACGTCGTCGCCAGCCGCGTCGTCCTCAACACCCCGGGGCGGAACGCGGAGGGCGGGGTGCTGTGGCCGTCCGACCACTACGGGGTGCTGGCGGAGGTCCGGCTGGCCCTCAGGCGCGCCTCACACCGGTGACGTTGAACGCAGTGACGGGGCGCAAGAAGCCCTTGAGCGACAGCTCGCCGACCGGCTCGGCCTCGATCAGTTCCTCCAGGTGGCCGTAGAGACGGCGGGAGATGAGGATCTGGCCGGGCTGGGCCTCGCCGCACAGGCGGGCGGCCAGGTTGGTGACCGTGCCGATGGCGCCGTAGTCCCAGCGCCCTTCGAAGCCGATGGCGCCGAGCGTCGCGTACCCCTGGGCGATGCCGACGCCGAAGTCCAGCTCGTAGCCGAGCTTCTTCCACCTGCGCATCAGCTCGTCGACGCGCGCCCGCATGGCCAGCGCCATCCGCACGGCGCGCTCGGCCGGGTTGGGCACCGGGCTCGGGTCGTTGAAGAAGATCATCATGCCGTCGCCGGTGAACCGCTCCAGCGTGCCCTCGTGCTCGAGGATCAACTGGCCCATCGCCGCGTGGTACTCGCGGAGCACGCCCATGACCTCTTCGGGCTCCACCGTCTCGGCGAACGCGGTGAAGCCGCGCAGGTCGAGGAACACCACGGTGATCTCGCGCCGGTGGCTCTTGAGCGGATCCTCGGCGCCCCCGCTGACGATCGCCTCGGCCAGCTGGGGCGAGAAGAAGCGCTTGAGGCGCCCCAGCCGCTCGAGCTGGGCCACCTGCTCCGCCACGCGGGTCTCCAGCGTGCGGTTCAGCTCGCCGAGCTGGTCCCACAGGGTCTTCACTCGCAGGAGCGAGCGCACGCGCGCCAGCAGCTCGGCCTGGTGGATGGGCTTGCTGAGGAAGTCGTCGGCGCCGGCCTCGATGCCCTTCACGCGCTCCTGGGCGGGATCGAGGGCGGTGACCATCACCACCGGCAGCATGGTGGTGGCCGCGTTGTCGCGGAGCTTGCGGCAGACCTCGTAGCCGCTCATGCCGGGCATCATCACGTCGAGCAGGACGAGGTCGGGTGGCTCCGCCCCGATCTTGTCGAGCGCCTCTGGGCCGGAGGTCGCGGTGACTGCCACGTACCCCTTGGCGCTCAGCAGGTCGGCCAGCAGCTTGAGGTTGACCGGCGTGTCGTCCACGACCAGGATGCGGGCCGGCGCGCTCATGCCCCGCCTGCCGCGTGCCGGTCGAGCGTCTGCCGCACCAGCTCCAGGAACGGCCGGACGCTGATCGGCTTGGACTGGTAGCCGTCGAAGCCGGCCGCCAGGATATTCTGGCGGTCCTGCGTCATGGCCGAGGCCGTGACGGCCACGACGGGGATCGCCGACGTCGACGGATCGCCGCGAAGCCGGCGCAGCGCCTCGATGCCGTTGATGCCGGGCAGCTGGATATCCATCAGCACCAGGTCGGGGCGCTGCTCCTGCGCCAGCCGCACGCCGTCCTCCCCGGTCTCCGCCTCCGCCAGACGGTAGCCCTTCGCCGTCAGCACGTCGCGGACCAGCTTGCGGTTCTTGTCGTTGTCCTCGACGACCAGGATCAGCTCGCCTGCCATGGGATCACCGGGATTGTGAAGGTGAAGGTGGACCCCTGCCCCACCTGGCTCTTGACCCAGATCTTCCCGCCGTGCAGTTCCACGAACTTGCGGGCCAACGCCAGGCCCAGCCCCGTCCCCTCGTGCTTGCGGGCGTAGTCGGTGCCGACCTGGCGGAACTCCTCGAACACGGCCTCCTGGTCCTCGGGCGCGATGCCGACACCGGTATCAGCCACGGAGATCTCGGCGGTGCCGTCGGCCAGCACCGCCCGCACGTCGACGCGCCCGCCCTCCGGCGTGAACTTCACGGCGTTCGACAAGAGGTTGACCAGCACCTGCTTGATCTTGCGCTCGTCGCCCTTGATCTCCCCCAGCCGCGGGTCGATCCATTGCTCGAGCGCGATGCCGCGCCGGACCGCGCGCTCCCGGACCAGGATCAGCGCGTTGTCGATGGCCTGCGGCAGGTGGAAATCGCCCGGCTCCAGCTCCATGCGGCCGGCCTCGATCTTGGCCAGGTCCAGGATGTCGTTGATGAGCGACAGCAGGTGGCGGCCCGAGGACAGGATGTCGTTGAGGTACTCCTCCTGCTTGGCGTTCACCTCGCCGAACATCCGCTCCAGCATGACCTCCGAGAACCCGATGATCGCGTTCAGCGGCGTGCGCAGCTCGTGCGAGACGCTGGCCAGGAACTCGCTCTTGTGCTGGTTGGCCACCTCCAGCTCGTGGCTCTTGTCCTCGATCTCCTGGAACAGCCGCGCGTTCTGGATGGCCAGGGCCGACTGGGCGCCGAACGTGCGCAGCAGCTCCACCGTGCGGGCCGGGAACTCGCCGGCCGCCCGCCGGTTGACCACGAGGGCGCCGACGACCTCGTCCTCGCTGACGAGCGGCACCGCCAGCAGCGAGCGATAGCCGAAGCGCAACAGCGCGTCGCGGACGCGGCTGGTGTAGGCGTCGGTGTCCGTGACATCGGGCACCTGGATCGGGGCGCGCGTGGCCGCGGCCCGGCCGATCGCGCCCTCGCCGTAGACCATCGTCGTCGTCCGGAGCACCGCCACGAACTCCTCGGGGAACCGGTCGGTGGCCCGGAGGCGAAACGCCCGCGTGGCCTCGTCGAACTCGTAGATCGCCCCGCCGTCGGTCTCGGCCAGCTCGTTGGCGCGTGATACGACCGTGGCCAGCACGGTCTCGAGATCGAGCGTGGAGGAGATCGCCCGGCCCACCTCGCCCAGCGCCTCCAGCTCGCCGACCGAGCGCGTCAGCTCGGCCGTGCGCGCCTGCAGCTCCTGGAACAGGCGCACGTTCTCGATGGCGATGACCGCCTGGTCGGCGAAGGCCTTCACCAGCGCGACCTGCTCGTCGGTGAAGGGGCCGGGCTCCGCGCGGACGACCCCGATCACTCCGATGCTCTGGCCCTCCCGCCGCATGGGCACGAACAGCCCGCTGCGGAAGCCGAGCGTGCTCGAGAACCGCGCATAGCCGTACTGCGCGTCTTGCGTGACGTCGGGAATGTGGACGACCGTGCCGTCGAGAATGGCCCGTCCCACCCCGAGGCTGCGCGTCGGCGCCAGCGGGAAGACGCGCTGGGCGGTGGCAAGGGCGTCCGGCGTGAAGTTGTGCTGCGCCTCCAGGTGGATCAGCTCGCCGTCGAACCGGCCGAGGCCGGTGAACGTCCCGTTGCACAGGCGGCCGGCGCTCTCCACGATGGCCTGGAACACGGGCTGGACGTCGGTCGGCGACGACGAGATGACGCGCAGGATGTCGCCGGTCGCCGTCTGCCGGTCGAGCGCCCCGGTGACGACCCGGTTCTTCTCCTCCAGCTCCTTGAACAGCCGCACGTTCTCGATGGCGATCACCGCCTGGTCGGCGAAGGTCTGCAGCAGCGCGACCTGCTTGTCGGTGAAGGGACGCACCTCCGTGCGCCGCACCACGATGACACCGATGCCGACCCTCTCCCGCACCAGCGGCACGGCCAGGACGCTTCGCGTGCCGGTGCGAACCTGCGAGTCCCTGTGCGCCGGGAACTGCGCCTCCGCCGCCACCGCGAGGTCCGGGATGTTGATCGTCTGCTGGTCGAGCACCGCTCGGCTCGGGATGATCTCGCGGTCGAGCGGGCGAGTGTCCAACGCGAGGGGATCGGGCCCATGCGCCGCCGCCCGGCGC
>DASTOJ010000290.1:0-4212 GCA_035762565.1 Candidatus Methylomirabilota bacterium
GGTCGCGGAGGCTCACGCCGGGCATCGGGCCTCGCTCACTCCCTGGTGCCCATGAAGTCGCGGCCGAGGACGGCCTGCATCAGGAGCACGGTGGCGAAGGTCATCACCAGCATGAAGAGGCCCAGCACGGCGATGGCGCCGAACTGGCCTTCTTCCTTGAGATCGAAGATCACGACCGACATCACCTTGGTGGCCGGGGTGAACAGGATGATCGAGGCCGAGAGCTCGCGGATGACCCCGATGAAGATGAAGCACCACGCGGCGATGATCCCGCTGCGGGCCAAAGGCGCGGTGACGTCGCGCAGGATGCGCAGCCGGCCCGCGCCCAGGATCCGCCCGGCCTCCTCCAGCTCGGGCGGGATTCCGCGGAACGTCGCGTCCGACTGCGCGTAGCCGACGGGCATCTCCTTGGTCAGGTAGGCGACGAACAGGATCGCCAGCGTGCCGTAGAGGACCAGCGGCGGACGCGTGTAGGCGATGAACAGCGCGACGGCCAGCACGACGCCCGGGATGACGATCGGCGCCAGCGCCAGGAACGCCACCACCTGGTGGCCGAAGATCAGCCGCCGGTTGGTCACGTAGGACAGCAGGGCGACCATCACGGCCCCGATGGAAGCGGTCGCGATCCCCAGCTCCAGCGTGTTGACGATCGCCGACTGGGTGGCGCTGTACTCGAAGAAGGTGAACGTGAAGTTGCCAAGCGTGACGTTGCTCCAGGTCAGCGGCTGGGCCCACGCGCGCGAGAAGGCCGCCTTGGCCAGGATGCCGTACGGTAGGAAGATCGCACACGCCATGACCAGCATGCAGCCGAGCAGTGCGGGCCAGCGCCAGATACCGAGCGGGACCGTGCGCCGCTGGCCGCCCTTGCCGCCGACGGCCGCGTAGCCGCGCCGGCCGAGCAGCCGCTTCTGCACCAGCAGCAGCAGGGCGGTGGCCAGCAGCAGCGGCATCGAGATCGCCGCCGCCTGCTCGATCTTGGGCGGGTACTGGAACAGCGACCAGATCTGCGTCGTGATGGTGTGGAAGCCGGCCGGCAGCGCCAGGATGGCCGGCGAGCCGAAGAGCGCGAGTGCCTGCAGCACGGAGAGGATGAAGCCGCTCACCAGCGCCGGCGCCACCATCGGCAGCGTCACCGTGCGCGCCACCGTGAATCGCGCGGCCCCCAGGATGGCCGCGGCCTCCTCGAGGTCGGAGGCGATGAGCGCCAGCGTGTTGGCCACCATGATGTAGACGTAGGGAAACGTGTAGGTCGTCACGACGAAGACCAGGCCGGGCATGCCGAAGACGTTGAACAGCGGCTCGGTGGCGCCGGTCACGTCGCGCCAGAGCACGTTGAGCAGCCCGGCGTTGGGGCCCGCCAGCATCACCCAGGCGAAGGCGCCCAGGAACGGCGGCGTCACGAACGAGGCCAGCACGAGGCTGCGGATCAGGCCCTTGGCCGGCAGGTCGGTGCGTGCCGTCAGCCACGCCAGCGGCGCGCCGACGGCGAGCGAGGCCAGGCCCACCCAGAACGCCAGCACGACCGTGTTCCAGAGCGCTTTGAGCATCGCCGGACTCTGCAGCACGGCCGTGTAGTGGCCGAGCGTGGGCCCCGCCGTCTCGGTGCTCACGCTCATCCACACCAGCCAGCCGAGCGGCAGCGCCATCAGGAAGACGAGCGCGAGCACTACCGCCGCCCACACCGGCAGCGCACGGTCGAGGCCTCGCAGTCGGGCCGGCGCCCGCACCCTCGCGGCCTCGCCGGAGAGGACGCGGCTCACGACAGCGCCAGCGTGCCGGCCACGATGCGCTCGAGCGTCTCGACCAGGAACTCGCGCTCGCGGGCCTGGACGCGCTGCGTGAGCGCCTCCACGGTGTCGCCGGCAAGCACGGGCACGCGGCACTGCGCGAGGATGCGCCCGTGATCGTACTCGCCGTCCACCAGGTGGATGGTGACCCCGGTCTCCCGCTCGCCCGTGCCCAGCACCGCCTCGTGCACGCGCGCGCCGTACATCCCCTGCCCGCCGAACTTCGGCAGCAGCGCGGGATGGATGTTGATCGTGCGGCGATCGTAGCGCGCCAGGGTCCGGGGGCCCAGCTTGCGCATGTACCCGGCCAGGACGACCAGCTCGGCATCGTGACGGACCAGCGCCTCGAGGATGGCGCCGTCGAGCTGCTCCGGGTCCGGATGCGTGCGCCGGCTCAGGTGGTAGTGCGGAATCCCGTGGCGCCGGGCCCGGGCCAGGGCCTCCGATTCGGCGTTGTTGCTGATGACGACGGCCGGTGTCGCCGGCAGGCGGTCGGCCGCGCAGGCCGCGATGACGGCCTGCAAGTCGGTGCCCTGGTGCGACGCCAGGAAGCCGAGCTTCACGCGGCGGTCAGGCTCCGAAGATCTCGACGAAGCGCTTGCGGATCTCCTCGCCCCGCTTCTCCAGCTCCTCGGGGTCGGTGGTCAGGAGCTTCAGCTCCGAGAGCTTGGGCTTGTCGGCCGGGTACTTCACCTCGGGGTGGCCGGTGTAGAGCCCCTCGCTGTCGGCCATCACCTGCTGGACCTCCCGGCTGAACGTGAAGTCGGTGAAGAGCCTGGAGGCGTTCGGATGCGGGGCGAAGCTCATGATGGCGGTGGGCGAGACGACGAGCGGCACGCCTTCCTTCGGGTAGACGATCTCGAGCGGGTTGCCCTTCTTCTTGGTCTGGTAGAAGGTGTAGTCGCCGCCGTTGACTGCGACCGGCCGCTCGCCTGAGGCCACCACCCCCGAGGGATCGACGGCCGACTGCACGAGCATGGGGCGGTTCTGGGCGAGCTGCTTGAAATAGTCCCAGCCGTGCAGGTTCACGAGCGCCGCCACGTGCGTCGTGATGACACCGCTGTAGCCGGGGTGGGCGGTGACCAGCTTGCCCTTCCACTTCGGGTCGAGCAGGTCCTTCCAGGTCTTGGGCGCCTCGGCGGCCGGGATCACCCGGGTGTTGTAGGCAATCGCGTTCACGGTGGCCCGCAGGCCGTAGTAGTAGCCGTCCTTGTCCTTGAAGCCGGCCGGAAACCCCTCCACGCCGGCCGGCGTGTACTTCATCAGCAGCCCCTTGTCCTTGAACATCACGAAGTGGCCGGCGTCGGAGGTGTGCACGACGTCGACGTTCTTGATGTTGGCCTTCAGCTCTTGCATGACGCGGCCCAGGATGCGCTCGGAGCCGGTCCGGTGGACTTCCACCTTGATGCCCGGGTAGGCCGCCTCGAACAGCTTGGCCACCTTCTCCGCGCTGGGCAGCGCCAGCGACGTGTACCAGACGACCTTGCCCTCCTTCTTCGCCGCCTCGAGGCGCGCGTCCTGCGCGTAAGCAACGGTGGCGAACAGGAGGGCGGCGACGAGGGCCAGCACTCGGATCACGATCGGCATGACGGTCATGTCCTCTCCACGGTGACGGATGCGAGCAGCTCGGTCAGCGGTGCGCCTGTGGCCAGCCCGTCGATCGCACGAATGGCGTCATCGAGCCGGCGGGTCGGAAGCGCCAGGGCCGCGTTGCCACGGAACTTCGCCTCGATCTCGGCGCGCGTGAGCGGCGCGTCGGGGCCGCCGCGGGGGCGGTCCTGGCGCTCGCGCAGCACGCGGCCGTCGGCCAGGGTGATCTCGACGTCGCCGACGAACTGGCGCGGGTAGTCGATCGCCGGGTCCAGCTCGTACGTCACGCGCCGGGCGACCGCCAGCACGCCGGCGTCGCGCACGGCCTCGTCGGAAAACTCAGCGAGTCCGGCCCGGCCGCGGACCAGGATGGTCGCGACCAGGTACGGCAGGCTGAACTTCGCCGCGTACCCGTTGGGCGGCGCGTGCTTGGCCGCCAGCGGCTCCCACAGCCGGGGCACGGGTCCGGCCGCCGTGCGGCACCGGATGGCGGCGATCTCGGTCGGGCGGACGCGGTCGCGCAGTCGCGCGGCGCAGTCCATGTAGGGCTGCGCGATAGAGCCGCACGGATACGGCTTGAGCGTCAGCTCCTCCAGCTCCCATGTCCGGCCGAGGCTCGCGAGCAGCGCATCGAGCCGGGCGGCGTCGTGGCCGCCGGCGAACGCGGCGTAGAGCCCGTGGCCGCCCTCGAGCACAGTCTCGGGGCCCGTGAACCCGGCGCCCGCCAGCTGGGCCGCGATCACGCCCGCGTGAGCGCCCCAGCCGGGGTGCAGCCGCTTGGTCCACGAGCCGTCGGTCAGGTACTCGATGATGCCGGCTGCCTGGCTGCCGCAGA
>DASTOJ010000291.1:0-3975 GCA_035762565.1 Candidatus Methylomirabilota bacterium
GGCCCCGCGCGGTCAGGACACGCAGGCTCCGCGTGGCAAGGAATCGACCCAGGCTCCGCGTGGCCAGGACATCCAGGCCCCGCGCGGTCAGGACACGCAGGCCCCGCGTGGTCAGGATGTTCAGGCTCCGCGCGGTCAGGACACCCAGGCCCCGCGTAGCAGCGAGGGTCAGGCGACGCGCATGACGGCGTCGAAGCCCGGTGGCGCCAGCAAGGCTACCGCGCTGATTCGTGAGGCCGAGGCGGCGTGCAAGGCCGGTGACATGGCCACGGCGAAGGCGAAGGCCGAGGCCGCGATCGCCGAGCTGCGGTAAGCACCACCGCCGCGTAGCACCACGAGGCTCCAGGGGATGACCCCTGGAGCCTCGTGCATTTCGGGGCTAGAATCGCGCCGATGCGCTCACGATTGCTGCTACCAGCCGCGGCGCTCGTATTCCTGTCCGGCGCCGCCTCCGCGCAGGAGCGCACCCTCCAGGAGATGGTCCTCCGCGTCAATCCGGCCGTGGCGGTCGTGGTCGCCGAGGTCGGCGGCCGGGTCACCCTGCGGTGCGCCCGGTCCGACAAGACGATCACCCCGGCGCCCTATCGAGAGAGCGGCAGCGGCTTTCTCGTGAGCCCTCGCGGCTGGCTCATCACCAACGCTCACGTCGTCTACGTCGCCCAGGAGCCGCCGCGCCGCTGGCTGACCGCGCACCTCGTGGAGAAGGCCTTCCGCGCCGGCTGTCTCCCGGCCCTGCTCGCTGCCCGGGGCCTCTCGCCAGGCGACCGCCCCGAGCTCGAGGGCACCCTCGCGCGCGAGGCGGTGGCGGCCACGCCCGCCGAGCGTGTGATCCTGGAGCCCGCGGTCTCCGTGGTGCTCCAGAACGGCCGGCGGCTGGAGGCCAAGATCGCCAAGTACAGCCCTCCCCCCGCTGGCGAAGCGATGTCCGGCCGTGACCTCGCCCTGCTGCGGGTCGGCGCCGTCGACATGCCCGCGCTGTCGCTCGGCGACTCGGAACGGCTCAAGATCGGCGACAGGCTCTCGGTGATCGGGTTCCCCGGCGTGGTCATGAGCCACGAGCTGCTGAGCGCATCAGCCAAGGTACTGGCCTCGGTCACGCATGGAGCGGTGTCAGGGTTCAAGCTGGACCGTGCCAACCAGCCGTTCATCCAGACGGACGCCGCCGCCGAGTCCGGCACGAGCGGCGGTCCGGTGGTCGACGGGGCCGGCCGGGTCGTGGGCGTGATGACCTCCGTGACCCAGGGCGAGGGCGGGGCGGTGCAGGGGTTCAACTTCGTCATTCCGGCGGCGGTCGTGCGGGAGTTCCTGAGCGGGACCACCGTCGAGCTCGACGAGCCGAGCCGCTTCAATGCCGCCTGGCAGGCCGGGCTCGGGGAATACTTCGCCGGCCACTACTCGCGCGCCACGCGCCATCTCACCGAGGCCAACCGGCTGCTGCCCGAGCTGCCGGACGTGCTCCGCATCAGCGCCGAGAACGCCGCGCGCGCGAAGACGCAGCCCCTGCTGCCGTGGGGGCGAGTCGGGGGGGCGCTGGTGGCCGGAAGCCTCGCCGGTTACGGCCTGCTGCTCGGGATCCGCTGGCGGCGCAACCGCTTCCGCATCAGCCCCTCGGAGGTCGCGCGCCTGCTCGAGGGCAACGAGCCACCGGCCATCCTCGACGTGCGTGAGCCCACGGCCTACGAGCGCAGCCCCGTCCGCATCCCCCGCTCCGTGCGCGTGACCGTCCAGGACCTTGACGCGGGCGGCAAGCGGCCGGACGTCGCCCGTGGCCGGCTCGTCGTCGCCTACTGCACCTGACCGGATGAGCTGACCAGCGCCCGGGTGGCGCAACAGCTGAAGAGCCTCGGGTACGGCAAGGTCCGCGTGCTCAAGGGCGGCCTGGCCTCGTGGGTGAACGCGGGCCTGCCGCTGGAATCCAAGGCCTAGTTCTAGCGCAGCCGGCCGCGGGCCTCCTTCACCACCCGATCGACGAACTCGCCGGCCAGGCCCGTGTACGCGGCCGGATCGAGGAGCGCATCCAGCTCGGCCGGCGTCAGCGCCGCGGCCGCGCGCGTGTCCGCCAGGAGCAGGTCGCGGAACCGCCCGCGGCCCTCGAACGCCGCCATCGCCGCCTCGTAGACCAGGTCATGGGCGGCGTTGCGGCCCAGGGCCCTCCCCAGGCGAAGCATGACGGGCTCGGAGAGCAGCAACCCGCCGAGGCGGTCGAGATTCTCCGTCATCCGCGCGACGTCCACACGGAGCCCGCGCGCGATTACCAGCGACCAGTGCAGCGCCGCCGACGCCAGGCAGGCCGCCTCCGGCACCAGCGCCCACTCCGCCCGTCCCACGCTCATGTCCCGCTCGTGGGCGGCGACCATCGTCTCCAGCCCGGTCGTGGCCAGGCCGCGCAGCATGCGGCCGATCCCGACGATGCGCTCGGCGTGCGCCGGATTGCGCTTGTGCGGCATCGTCGAGCTGCCAACCTTGCCGTGGGCGAACGGCTCCTCCAGCTCCATGATCTCGGAACGCGAGAGCTGGATGATCTCGTTGGCCACGCGGGCCAGGGTCCCGCCCAGCAGCGCGAGCAGCGCCACCAACTCGCTCACGCTGTCGCGCGCGGCGTGCCAGGCGATCAACGGCACCCCGAGTTGGAGCCGCTCCAGGGCCAGCCGCTGCACCTCGATGCCTCGCTCCCCGAAGCCCGCCAGCGTGCCGACGGCGCCCGCCAGCTCCCCCACCAGCAACCGGGGCGCGGCCTGATCGAGGCGCTCGACCTGGCGCAGCGCCTCGGCCACCCAGACGGCGGCCTTGAAGCCGAAGGTGATCGGCAGCGCCTGCTGGGCGTGCGTGCGGCCCGCCATCACCGTGTCGCGGTGCCGCTCGGCGAGGTCGGCGTACGCCTGCGTCAGGAGGACGAGGTCGCGGCGCAGGATCGCCAGCGCCGCCTTGCACTGGAGGATCATGCCCGTATCCATGATGTCCTGCGTCGTCGCGCCCCAGTGCACCCAGCGACCGTCCAGGCCAGCCACCCGCTCCAGCTCGCGCACCACCGGCACGATCGGATGGGCGGTCGTAGCGAGGTCGCGCGTCATCGCGTCCAGGTCGAGCAGCTCGACGCGGGCGGCGCGCCCGATCGCCTCGGCCGCCTTCGCCGGGATCAGGCCCAGCTCGGCCTGGGCGGCGGCCAGCGCCGCCTCCACGTCGAGCCAGCGCTGCAGCATCGCGCGCTCGTCGAAGATCGCGCGCATCTCGGCGGTCGAGAACTGGTCGCCGAAGAGCTGGTAGTCGATGAGGTGGCTAGGCATCGGCGCGTGGCCTCCGGCCGGCGGTGAAGTGGAAGTGCACGTGGTAAACGACCTGCCCGCCCTCCGGCCCCGTGTTGACGCCGAGGCGGAAGCCTTTCTCGGCATAGCCGGTGGCCTCGGCCAGGTGGCGCGCGGCCACCACGCACCGCCCGAGCACGAGGGCGTCGTCCGCGGTGACGTCGGCCAGGGTGGCGATGTGGCGCTTGGGAACGATCAGGTGATGAACGGGCGCCTTCGGATAGATGTCCTTGAAGGCCACCACGGCGTCGTCCTCGTAGGTGATGTCGGCCGGGCTCTGGCGCGCGATGATTCGGCAGAACTGGCAGTCGGTCACAGGAGGTCTCCGGATCCGCCGGTATGATAACGCGGCCCCGGGGCGGAGCGCGCCCGGGTCGCCCGCCCCCATCGGGTTGCCGACCCCGCGCGACTCGTGCGAGACTACGGCGCTCGCCGAATCGTCGATTCGAAAGGGAGTGTCGATGGGCACGTGTCCGAAGTGCAAGCTGCGCATCCGCAAGAACGGCAACCACATCAAGCTGGGCTCGGTCTGGTATCACAAGACCTGCCCCGCCCGTCCCGCCACGCGCGCCGCCGCCTCCTGAGTCGCGCCGCGCGCGCCCTCGATCGACGCTCAGCGGCGTAGACATCACGAGGGCCGGGTGACCCCGGCCCTCGCCGTGCGTCCGAGTTG
>DASTOJ010000292.1:0-9643 GCA_035762565.1 Candidatus Methylomirabilota bacterium
CCAGGGCCGCCTCGTCCTCGGAAACCGCCACCACCGCGGTCGCCCGCCGTGCCAGCCCGGCCTCGAACCGGCGCAGGCGCCAGCTGCGCATCCGCCCTCGCGCGCGGGCGAGCGCCGACGGCGCCAGCGCGGCGGCCCGCCGATAGCTCAGGTGATGGACACAGGCCTCGTCCGCGACCGCCGGCACGCCGGGGCGCTCGCGGTGCAGCGCCGCCGCCGCCGCGCTGAACGTGCCCTGCAGGTGCACCGCGTCGGCGCGCCAGGCGCGGGCGGCTTCCCAGATCGCCGCCGTCGTCTCCGGCGCGACGGCCACTGGCGCCAGGCCGCGGCGCGGCCGCGCCGGGTGAACGGCCACCGGCACGCCGAGGGCCCGCGCCGCGCCGTCCGCGTCGCCCGCCTCCAGCGACAGCACGGTCACGTCGTGGCGCCCGCGGAGCGCGCTCACGATGCGCGCCACGCGGATGCGCGTGCCGGAGTCGGCCGGGTACGGCATGACGTGCGTCGTCAACGCGATGCGCACGGGCGAGTGACCCCCATGGAACGTGGTGACGCCGGGGGTCGGTTGCGCGGGGCCGCGGGCGCGCCATCATGGCGAGCCGTGGTCGCCGTTCGAGCGCAGGGCCCGGCGAGCGAGCCGCCGGCGATTCGACGTGGTCCGCGACCGAGCCCCCTCGGGGGGATGGGGGGCCGAGCGAGCCGGGCCCGGAGCGAGTTACGGCGACAGGCGAGCCATGCCGGCGCGCCCGCGGCCCCGCGCAACCGACCCCCGGCGTCACCACGTTCCATGGGGGTCATCGGGTCCGCTCCGAGGCCGTCTGCGTCCGGCGCCAGGTGCGCCAGCCGTCGAGGGCGCCGCGCGCCAGGGCGGCGTGGCGGCGGGCCAGGAAGATGGGGCCGGAGGTGGCGAAGGCGCGGTTCAGCGCGTGCTCGCGATAGAGCCGCCCGAGGAAGCGCGCGCGATCGCCGCCGGCCAGGAGCTTGAGCGCGAAGTAGACGTTGTTGCGGAAGAACGCCCGGTACCAGGCGTGCGAGGCGTCGGTGCGCGCCAGCAGGTGCTCGTTGTCGCAGCCGCCCGCCGTGCCGTAGTGATGGACGACCCGCGCCTCGGGATCGTAGCGGATGCGAAGTCCCTCGCGGATGACCCGCAGGCTGAAGTCGGTCTCCCACCGGAACGCGTTGGCGGTGTACCGCTCGTCGAAGCCGCCCAGCCGCTGGACGACCGCGCGCCGGAACGACATGTTGGCGCCGGCCGCGGTGGGCACGTCCATCGCGTGCGGATGGTCGAAGTTCATCGCCAGGAAGCCGAGCGGGCCGGAGGCGGCCGGCCGGGGCAGGTCGGCGCGCCGCCCGGCGTGCACGATGCGCCCGACGACGCCGGCGATCCCCGGGTCGTCGTAGTGCCGCGCGTGGCGCGCCAGCAGCTCGCGGTCGCCGATCTCGACGTCGTCGTCGAGAAAGAGCAGCAGCGGGGCCGCGGCCAGCCTGGTGCCGGCATTCGCCGCGGCGGTCACGCTCGGGCGCGTCAGCCGCACGTGACGCGCGTGGGGCGGCAGCGCCCGCAGCGCGGCCCACGTCTCCGGCTCGTGCTCGGGACTCTGATCCACGACCAACACCTCGAAGGCCGGGTGGCGCTGGGCGAGAACGTCGGCCAGGCACCGACGCAGCGGCGCCTCGCGCCGGTAGGTGGGGATGATCACCGAGACGGCGATCATGACGTCGCCGGCACCGGGCCGCGGCAGAGGAAGCGGGCGAGCGCGAGGCAGCCGCCGCGGGCGGGCGCCGGCAGGCGATCGACGAGGACGCGCACGCGGTCGAGATCCTCGGCGGACAGCGCGCGGAGCGCGCGCAGCGCCAGCGGGTACGCGCCGGCGCCGAGCAGGACGGCGGCGAGCAATCCGGCGGGCCCACCGACGGTGAGGACCGGCAGCGCGGCCACCGCGCCCATGACGACCGCCGCCGCGGTGCTGCGCGCGAGGGCGGCGACCGGGACGCGGGCCGCGGCGACGCGAAGCGCCGCCCGGATCGCGAGCACGCTGGCGAGGCTCTGGGCCAGGACGGCGGCCAGCGCGGCGCCGAGGGCGCCGGCCGCGGGAACCAGGAGCAGCGCCAGCGCCAGGTCGGCGGCGGCGGCGAGCAGCCCCTGGCGCAGCAGCCGGTTCTGCTGCTTGGTCGCATGGAGGACGGCCGGGCTGGCGCCGGCCGCGCACGTCACCAGGCCGCCGAGGGCCAGCGTGGCCAGCACGGGGGCGGCCGGACCGTAGGCCGGTCCGTACAGCAGCCCGATCACCGCGGGCGCGGTGACCGCCAGCCCGACGGCGAGCGGCGCGGCGAGCAGCACGAGGTACCGCATCGCGGTCGTGTGCAACGCGCCCAGCTCGGCGACGCGGCCGCCGCCCACCAGCGCGGGGAAGCTCGGAAACAGCACGACGGAGAGCTGGGAGGGAATACGACCGGCCTGGGCGGCCACGCCGAAGGCGAGCGCGTAGAAGGCGACCTCCGCGGGCGGCGCCAGCACCTGGAGGAACGCCACCTCGGTGCGCTGCCAGACCACGGCATCGAGCACGACGAGCGCGCTGACGCTGCGGGCGTAGCGCAGGACGTCGGCGCGCGCCGCGCGATCGAGCGGCGCCGGGGCCGGCAGGGCGGCGCGCCGCCGGCCCTCGTTGCGTGCCAGCCAGGCCACGACGCCCAGCCCCAGCGTGTTCACCGCCGCGTGCGCCACGAGCAGGCCCGAGACACCCCCGTCGAGCGCGACGACGAAGACCAGCAGCGCGGCCTGCAGCGCCAGCATCGTCGCCCCCAGCACCGCCTGCCAGCGGAACACCTGCAGGCCCGAGAGGAAACCGGCGAAGCTCCCGTGCAGGACGAGCAGCGGCACGCTGAGCGCGGTGAGCGCGAGCGGCAGTCGCCACTCGCCGGGGGCGAACAGCCCGGCCGCGGCCACGGCCGCCGCCGCCGCCAGGGCGAGCAGCGCCTGCCAGCGCACGACCAGGGCGAGCAGCGCGCCGGCCGTCCGCGGCCGGTCGCTGCCCATGGCCTCGGCGGTGTAGCGGGTGAGGGTGGTCGGCAGGCCGAGACTCAGCACGACCGCCGTCAGTCCGGCCAGCCACACCAGGAACGCGTAACGGCCCATGGCGTCCGGCGCCAGGTAGCGCGCGGTCAGCGCGGAGATCAGCACGCCGAGCGCCGCCCGCGCCGCCCACCCGCCCGTCAGCACCGCGAGGTCGGCGCCGAGCCGGCGCGTACGGCTTTCGCCCGAGCGCAGGGCGCTGGCGGTCACCGCGCGAGCAACCGACCCCGGTCACCCGGCATGAGACGGGGACACCGGTGCGCCGATCACCGTGCGAACCGCACGGCCACCCGGGGCAGCCGGGCCGGCGTGACGGCCGGCGCGGCGCCCGGGGTCAGTTCCTCCCGCTCGAGCTGCGGCAGCATCAGCACGATGCCCGCAAAGAACCAGAACGGCTCCATGATCCGCACGATGATGAAGGTGTTGGAGCCGATGGCGTGCACGAGCAGGCTGATCGTGCCGGCCAGGAAGCCGAGGGCGAGCCCGCGGTCCTCGGGCTCCGTGAGGTGGCGGAACGCGTCGCCGGACGAGCGCAGGAGCGTCCACACCAGCCAGCCGAAGGCGGCGAGCCCGACGGCGCCGGTCTCCACGAGCACGCGCGCGTACTGCGCGTCCATGAAGCCGAAGCCCGTCACGCCGTAGCCGAGGATCGGCCGCTTCAGCCACCCCTCGATCGCCGTGCGGAAGCTGATCAGCCGGGCCGAGGTCGACGGATCGAAGGCGACCCTGCCCACCCGAACGGTGGCCTGGCCCTTCTCCGGCTCGAACGTGTACAGGACGCGCTTGCTCACCGCCGACGGCAGCGTGGCGGCGAGCAGCGGCGAGCAGACGGCCAGCACCAGCACGAGCCCCACCATGAACCGCCGCTGCCGCGTGAACCAGGCCAGGACCAGGAGCGCCGGGACGACACCCAGGTACGAGGCGCGCGACAGCGTGAAGACGAACGGCAAGCCCATGAGCCCGACCAGGCCCAGGGCGATCGCCCGCACCCGGATCCGGCGGGTCTCCAGCGCGACGCCGGCCGCGATCGCGATCATGAAGAGCAGGTAACCCCCGAAGGTGTTCGGCTCGCCGACCTCGCCCTCGAACGGCGCCGACACCCGCTCGCCGGAGGGGATCTGGCCGATGCCGACCAGGCTGACGATGGCGGCGGTGAGGAAGGCGGCGATCACCAGGCGCCGGGCGTGGTCGCGGTTGCGCACGTTGTTGACGACCATGTAGTAGACGACGAAGTACTCGACGTACTTCAGCACGTAGAAGAAGCCGCTGAAGCCGGACACACTGCCCCACAGATAGCCGATCAGCGTGGCCACGACGTTGGCGACGACGTAGACGAGGATCGGCCCGTTGAGCGGGGTCTTGGCGACGAGCCCGAGCTCCTTGTTGACCGCCGTCTTGGCCAGCCACGCCAGGCCGATGACGATGAGGACGAAGTCCTCGCTGCGCACCATGATGGTGCGGCCCTCGGCGATCCCGCCGCCGCCCGCGGCGAACTCCGGCGACAGGAGCATGGAGAACGTGACGACGTAGAGGCCGAAGTCGGTGCGGATGAAGACGAGGCCGAACAGGGTGACCGCGGCCAGCGCGCCCAGGGCGTAGCCGAACGAGGCGCGCGCGAGGCCCTGGGACAGCGCGTACGCCGCCACCACCAGGACGCCGATCAGCAGCAGGTTGCCGAGCACCGGTGCCCCGGCGGGGCCCGTCGATCCCGCTCGCATCGGCCGGGCTACCGGACCTGGATCACCTGGTAGGCGAGGCCGAGGCGCCCGAGCTCCTCGGCCTTCGCCGCCGCCTCCGGGAGTGAGGCGAAGTTACCGTGGCGGATCATGTACGCGACGGCCTCCCCGGGCTGCGCAGCCACCCGCACCGGATGACCGAGGGCGCGCGCCCGCTCGGCGAGGTCCACGGCGCCGCGCAGCGGCAGCGGGTCGCCGAGCCTGATCACCGGCGGATCCGGCTGGACCACGGCCGGGTCGGTGAACCCCTGCTCGCGCAGGACGGCGACGACGCCCTGGGGATCGCGACCGGCGGGGACGCGCTCGAGCAGGACGGCGTACAGCCCGGCGCCCGTCTGGCTCTGGCGGAAGCGCGCGGTCTGGTAGCCGGCCTGGGTCAGCTGGCGCTCGACGCGCTCGGCGTCGGCGGTCGTGAGGAACGGCCCGAACTCGACCGCGAAGCGCCCGCTCGGCGCCGTCGGCGCCTTGGCCGGTGCAGGAGGCGCTGGCGTCGTGACGGACGCGACCGGGCGAGACGGCGTGGCGGCCGACGACGACGGGGAGGTGCCGGCGGGGGGGACCGCAGGCGGGGTCACCGCGGGGGGCGTAGACGCCGCAGGCGGTCGGGTCGGGGCCGCCGGAGCAGCGGGGCCGGCCGGCGCCGCAGGGCGCGAAGCGGGCGCCGCCGCCGGCCCGATCCCGAGCCGCTGCCGCAGCTGCGCCAGCGGCCGGCCGTCGGGGCCGAACACGCCCGCCTGCCAGGCGCCCACCGCCGCCAGCACGCCGAGCAGCCCTCCCAGCACGCCCAGCCCGATCCACGGGTTCCGGTATCGCGCCCGCCCCGACGACCGCAGGCCGCGTGGGACGCCGGCGGGCGGCCTCGCCGCGCCTTCGGAGGGCGCGGCCCCGGCGGCGCTGGCCCGGGCGGGGCCGTGCGACCGTCCCACCCGCGAGCGCACGCGCTCCCAGGCACGCGCGAACGCGCCCCCTTCGCGCGGCGAGGGCGTCTCCTCGCCGTAGTAGTGCGTGTAGTAGTGCGTGTAGGTGTAGCCCGAGACCTCGGTCTGCACGTCGTTGAGCACGACCCCCCACACCTTGGCGCGGGTGGATTCCAGATGGGCCTTGGCGCGCTTGAGGACGAGGCGGCCGACCTTGCCGGCCTGGTAGACGAGCAGCACGCCGTCGGCCTGGCCGGCCACGATCGCCGAGTCGGTCACGGGCAGCACGGGCGGCGTGTCGATGAGGACGATGTCGTACTCGGCGGCCACCGCCCGCAGGAACTCCGCCAGGGCGCTCGTCGACAAGAGCTCCGACGGGTTGGCCGGGATCGGGCCGGCCTCGATGATGTGCAGGTTGTCGAGGCCCGGCGCGGCCATGATGTCTTCCATCTCGAACCGGCCCATCAGGATGTCGGCGACGGTGCGGATGCAGTCCCGCCACTGGGCGTTGCCGGTGAGGATGTCGCTCAGGCCCGGCTCGCGCTCGATGCCGAAGAATCGATGGATGCTGGGCCGGCGCATGTTGGCGCCGACCAGGAGCGTCTTCTGGCCGCTCTGGGCCATGGTGAGCGCGAGGTTGACGATCGTGGTCGTCTTGCCTTCCTGCAGGGTGGGGCTGGTGACGACCAGCACCTTGCCGCCGCGCTCCAGCCGCGCGAACTGGACGTTGGTCCGCAGCGTCCGATAGGCCTCGGCCACCGGCGACTTCGGATCGAAGTGCGTGATGAGCAGCGCGTGGCTCTGGAGCGCCTCGGGGTCCATCTCGGCCAGGGCGGGCCGGTGCTCGACGAGGCGCTGCATCGTCTCCCGGGGGTCGATGTGCGGCACGATGCCGAGCACGGGGACCTCGAGGTAGGACTCGACGTCCTCGATGGTCCCGATGGACGTGTCGAGCGTCTCCTGGATGAACGCGAGCACGACGCCCAGCACGAGGCCCAGCACGGCGCCGAGCAGCAGCATGTTGGCGCCCTCGCTGCCGATGGGCGCCGTCGGCTCGCTGGCCGGGCGGACGATGGTGACCTCTTCGACGCCCTCCGACTCCTTGATGAGCGCTTCCTGGTGCCGCGTCTTGAGCAGCGTGAGGAGGTCGTCGTTGACCTTGGCGTCGCGCTGCAGGCGCTGGAGATTCAGCTCGACGGCCGGCACCTCGCGGTTGCGCTGGAACAGCTCGCCCATCTGGCGGCCGAGGATCTCCTCCCGGTTGCGCAGGAGCGCGATCTGGGCGGCGACCTCCCGCCGCATCTCGCGGCGCACCTCGCGCAGCCGGTCGTCGATCGCCTGCAGCCGGGGGTGACGCTCGGTCACCTCCAGGGCCAGGTTGTTGCGCTCCAGGATCAGGTCGGTCTGGGTGGCGACCAGCCGCTGGATGGCCGGGTTCTGGGTGTCGATGTACACGCGATCGGTGACGCTGGCGGGATCGCTGCGCTCGAGGCGCGAGCCGACCTGCTCCAGCTCGATGCGCTGCTGCCGCGCCTTCTCGATGTCGCCCCGCACCTGGGTGAACAGCGACAGCAGCATCGTGGACTCGGCGCCCGGGGAGATGATGCGGTTGGCGTCGCGGAACGCCCACACCTCCTCCTCGGCCCGGCGCACGCGGGCCTCGACGTCCCGGAGCTGCCCCTCGATGAACTTGCGGGCCTCGACGATGCGGGCGTTGCGGTTGTTGCGGCTGTAGTCGCGGTAGACCTCGGCCACGGTGTTGGCGAGGTCGCGCGCCTCCAGCGGGATGGTGGAGGTCGCGGTGATCTCGAGGATGCTGGTGCCGCCCACGCGGCTGGTCCGGAGCTTGGCGGAGAGGCTCTCGAGGGTGGCCGCGTAGGCGCGCGATTCGCGGAGCGCCTCGGTCCCGCTGACCTGGGGCAGCCGGCCCATCCGGCGGGCGACCTCCTCGAGGATCGGGGAGCTCTTGATGAGGGTGGCCTGGGTCTCGATGTTGTCCGCGGTGGAGTAGGACAGCACCTCGACGAGCAGGCCCGACAGCGCCGTCGACTGCTCGAACTTCACGGCCGCCGTCGCCTGGTAGACCGGCACCTTGTTCTTGCCCAGCCAGAAGCTGAGCAGCGCGACCAGGACGGTGGAGGCCAGGATGATCATCCGCCGGCGGCGCGCGACCAGCCAGTAGTCGCGGAGGTTCGCCTCGTACTGCGCCATCTAGCGGGGTCCCTCCGTCACCGGTCCGGTGATGTAGATGAACGGCGACTCCGACAGATCGACGGTCTTGGCGGCCGACAGCCGCTGCCCCTTGGAGTCCGCCATGATCTCCACGCGCGGACGCAGCGGGTGGTGGCGGTTGACCGCCACCACCCGGCCGATCTCCTCGGTGTTGAGCCGCACGACGGTGCCGGGCGGAAAGACCGAGATCTCCGACAGCAGCGCCTTGATGAGCGGCGCGGGAAACGCCTCGTTGCGCGACTTGACGATCTCGCGCACGGCCTCGTGCGGTCGCAGGCGCGGCCGCGCCGTGGGCGGCAGGGTGAGCCCGGTGTAGGTGTCGGCCAGCCCCAGGACCTTGGCGTCGGGCTCCACGGCAGTGCCCGTCAGCCCCTGGGGGAAGCCCTGGCCCTGCTCACGCTCGTGGTGCTCGAGGACGGCCTGGGCGATCGCCTCGTCGGGCGGGCCCCAGCGCCGGATCAGCTCGGCCGACAGCCGCGGATGCGAGCGGTAGGCGGCCTGCTCGTCGCCGGTGAGCGCGTCCAGCCGGCGCGGGAGCGTGTCGGGCAGCTGCCAGAGGCCGACGTCGATGAGGCAGCCGGCCATGCCGAGGGAGACCAGGCGGCGACGGTCGTACCCGACGTTGGCCCCGACGCGCAGGGCCGTGACCGCCACCCGGGCCTGGTGAAAGGCGACGTAGTCGAGGCCGGGCGGCGCCGCCGGATTGTTGGCCGCCCAGAACAGGTCGGGCGAACGCTCCAGGGAGGTGACGGCGCGCTCCATCAGCGCCGACAGGCGGGCCCACGGGAACTCGCCGGTCCCGCGCACCAGGCCGCGGACCTCGAGCAGCAGCTCCTGCAGCTCGCCCAGCAGCACCGAGGGCTCGTCGGACGCCGCCGGCGGCCGCGGCTCGACGGCCGCGGCGGTGTCCGCGTCCAGCAGCTGGCCGTAGCTCGTCCGCTCCTGCGCGGGTGGCGGCGACGGCCGCGGCGTCTCGCGGGGCGGCGGCTCGACCCGCGGCGCCTCCACCACGGGTGCCGCCTCCCGCGCGAGGCCGCGAACGAGATCGCTCATGCGGACCATCAGGACACGCCCGCCATGTCCTTGATGACCTCGGCGATGATCCGCTCGCCGATGTCCCGGGCCCGCTTGGTGTAGCCCACCAGCAGCGCCACGTCGCAGATGTTGTTGATCTCGCGGGGCGTGCCGCGCGTGAAGTCGAAGATCAGCCTGATGGCCTCCTCGGTGAAGATGGGCGCCGTGCGGCCGGCCATCTTCAGCCGGTGGGCGACGTAGTTGGCGGTGTGCGTGTAGTCGAGCGTGTTCAGGTGGTAGCGGATGGTGATGCGCTGGTCGAGGTGCTTGAGCCGGCGGACCTTGGGACCCAGCTCCGGCGAGCCGATCAGCAGCAGGGTGACCAGGAAGCGATCGTCGGTCTGGAAGTTCATGAGCAGGCGCAGCTCCTCGAAGACCGCGTCGTCGTCGATCAGCTGCGCCTCGTCCACGATCACCACGGTGTCGCGGCCCTCCCGGAAGTTGCGGAAGAACACGTCGTACAGCTGGTGCAGCAGCTCGGGCTTGCTCTTCTCCGGCGTCTCGTGGCCGAGCTGGTACAGCGTCTCGCGCAGGAAGTCGACGGCGTTCCAGCTGGGATTGGTGAGCAGGCCGATCTCGTAGCGCTCGGCCTCCAGGCGCTGGATCAGCGCCCG
>DASTOJ010000293.1:0-33627 GCA_035762565.1 Candidatus Methylomirabilota bacterium
CTGAGAACTCGAAGCCGTCCGCACCACCGGCTGATCATCCCAAACAGTAGTGATCTTGCTGGCGATCGGAAGCAGTGCGGCGCGAAGGTCATCCTCGCTGAAGCCGACGCTCGAATGCTCCGCTAGTCGCGCAAGGATGTCAGAGGCGAGTGCCTGTGCACTCGGAGGGCTGTCGGCTTCCATGTTCCAGCTCGTGCTATGGAGCCATCGCGAGAACTCGCGTACGGAGTCCGCACCATCCAGGTAAGCGACGAGCCGCTCGCGAATCTCGCGCTCTTTAATCATGGCGGCCTCCCCCGATGTGCTTGTCCCCAAGAAGACGGTACGCGATCTCTTCAACGCGCATTATCTCGCACGGGCCCTTGCCAAACAACTACGGGAAGAAGTAAAGAGCAAGCATGACCCAAGTCCGTGTAGCAATCAGGAACCGGGAACCGTGAGCTACTTTGTTGAGTATTGGGATGATACCCTCGGAATCAAAGTCGCCTACGCTCACTACTACAGGCTGCCGGATGGTCGCATTGGCGGCAGTGGCATGCCAGACCCCTCGATGGTCTTGTGGGCGGGAGTCCGATACATCGCAGAGCCACCGACCGAACCGCGGCCTCCATGTAGCGGCCCCAAGCCTGGTGCGGCCGGCGCCCCGCCTGTCTCACGATCTGAGGTACCCGAAAGCCCCTCAGTCGAACATCCCACGGGGGGACTCGAACCCCCAACCTCCGGGTGCGATCCCGGTGCTCGATCCACCTGAGCTCGTGGCCAGTTACAGGCCACGAAACTGTACCCGGACACCTGACAGGCGTTAATTCCGCCCGCAGCGAGTCAAGCTCGTCGTTGCCGATCCAGGGCATATCTTAGAGCTTCGCGCCCGACTTCTGCCAGTCGTCGAGGAACTTCTTGAGCCCGACGTCGGTGAGCGGGTGCCTCATCAGCTGCTGGAGCACCGCGAACGGCATCGTCGCCACGTGCGCGCCCGCCTTGGCGGCGTCGACGACGTGCAGCGGGTTGCGGATGGACGCGGCCAGCACCTGGGTCTTGTAGCCGTAGTTGCGGTAGATCTCGCAGATGTCGCGGATGAGGTCCATGCCCACGTGGCCGATGTCGTCCAGGCGGCCGAGGAACGGGCTGATGTAGGTGGAGCCGGCCTTGGCCGAGAGCAGGGCCTGGGGCGCCGAGAAGCACAGCGTCTGGTTCATCCGGATGCCCTTGCCGGAGAGGTACTTCACGGCCTTGAGGCCGTCCTGCGTGAGCGGCACCTTCACCACCACGTTGGGCGCCACCTGGGCCAGCTCCTCGCCCTCCTTCACCATCCCCTCGAAGTCGGTGGCCACGACCTCCAGGCTCACGTCGCCGGGCACGAGGGAGCAGATCTCCTCCACGAGCGGCCGGAACGGACGCTTCTCCTTGGCGATGAGCGATGGGTTCGTGGTGACGCCGTCGACCACGCCCAACGCCACGCCCTCGCGGATCTCGGCGACGCTCGCGGTATCGAGAAAGATCTTCATGGTCGACCCCCCTGTCCGAAGCCTCAACTCGGTTCCAACGTCTCAGCTCGCCTCTATGGTAACCCTGCTGCCGGAGCGCACGCGCTTGAACACGCGGGGATCGCCGACCACGCGGCCGACCACGTTGACGGCGCTGGCCGGCCGGATCTCGTCACCCCGGCTCATCGGCGTGGGGCCGAAGAAAATGCAGAATGCCTTGCCCGGCGGCCAGTACCCGAGATCACCGAGCGCGACGGTCTCGTGGGGAGACTCGCCGGGCAGCGTCAGGCCGATGTCGAGGTAGATCTCGTCGCCCCAGGTGGCGCCGGCGGCGGTGACCGGCAGCGCCGCGCCGATCGCGGCGGCGGTCTTCGAGTCGTTCAGCTCCGCCTCGACCGAGACGGCGCCGGCGGTGATCCGGATCGCGCGCGGCACCCGCCGGCTACCCGAGCGCCTGCTCGACGGCGCGGCGGAGGGCGGCGAGGCCCGCCTTGACGTCGCGGCCCAGGTGCACGCGCAGCGCCCGGCGCCCGCGTTCGCCGAGGACCGCCAGGTCGCCGCGCGCCTGCGCGGCCTTGACGACGCCGAACGAGTACTTGTGGCCGGGCACCGGGAAATCGCCGGCGTCGTCGGCGGTGAGCTGGATGAACACGCCCGAGTTGGCGCCGCCCTTGTAGGCCTGGCCGCTCGAGTGCAAGTAGCGCGGGCCGAAGGCCACCGAGGTGGCCACTCGCAAGCGGTCGCGGATGGCCACGCGGAGGGCCTGCAGCTCGGCCTCGGCGGCCGGACTCATCTCGAGGAAGGCCAGCAGGCCGACGTAATCGCCCGCCTTCGCCCGCCGCAGGTGCGCCTTCAGCGTGGCCGCCACCGTGCCGTCGGCGCCGGCGGCATCCAGCTCGGCGGCGTTGCGGGTGTCGGCGAAGAGCGCGAGCCCGTCGCCCTGGCGCAAGGCCCGCTCGGGCGCCAGCATGCCGGTCTTCTCGTACTCCGCGGTGAGCTTCCGGCTGGCGATCTTCGCGCCCTCGATGTCGGGCTGATCGAACGGGTTCACCCCGAGCACCGCGCCCGCCACCGCCGCCGCGAACTGCCAGCGGAAGAACTCGCCGCCGAGGTCGTAGGGATCGTTGATGGCGATGCGGACAACCGGCTGCCCCGCGCCCTCGAGCGCGGCCACCGCGGCGTCCTGGCCGGCGTCGGGGGCCGACTCCAGGCGCAGGTGGACGAACAGGCGGTCGCCCCCGTAGACGGCGGGCGCGCCGGCGGGCTCGCCCTCCACCACCAGCAGGCCGCGGCCCCCCTTGCCGAGCGAGGCGGTGAGCAGCTGCTCGACCCAGGTCCCGAGCCCGTGGATGGCCGGTGAGACCACCAGCGTGACCTTGTCCCGGCCCCGCCGGGCGAGCACGCCCAGCACGATGCCGAGCACGGCGCCGGGGTTCTCCTCGACCGGCACGCTGGCCGCGCAGGCGTGCACCATCTCGTCGGCCTGTCCGAGCAGCCGGGCGATGTCCAGCCCCATGATGGCGGCGGGGACGACGCCGAAGTCGCTGAGCGCCGAGTAGCGCCCGCCCAGCGACGGCAGGCCGAAGAAGATGCGCCGGAAGCGGTCGGCCTCCGCCACGTACTGCAGCTTCGAGTCGGGATCGGTGATGGCCACGAAGCGGCGGCCCGCCTCGGCCGGCCCCACCGCCGCCTTCACCGCCTCGAAGAAGTGCCGCTTGAGGATGTTCGGCTCCAGCGTGCTGCCCGACTTGCTCGACACGATGAACAGCGTGCGCGCGAGATCGACGCCGCGCTCGACCGCCCGGATCTGGGCGGGGTCGGTCGAGTCGAGCACGCGCAGCTCGGGGAAGCCCGCGATCCGCCCGAACGTGCGGGCCAGCGCGCCGGCGCCGAGCACGGTGCCGCCCATGCCGAGCAGCACCGCGTGGGTGAAGTTGCCGCTGCGCACGTTCTCGGCCGCCTGGCGCAGGTGATCGACGTGGGCGAGCTGGTCGTCGGTGGTCCCCAGCCAGCCCAGGCGGCGGCCCTCGTCGGCGTTCGTCCACAGGGCGGCGTCGCGGGCCCACAGCCGGCGCACCTTGCCGCCGTCCGTCCATTCCTTGAGCGTGGTCCGGACTTCGGCCGTCAGGTCGGCCGGCAGCGTCCACGTCTGCCGCTTGCCCACCTCGGTGGGCGTCCGCAGCGCCTTGCCCACGGCCCCCAGCAGCTTCGCGAAGGCGTCGACGAAGATCTTGCAGCCATCGACGAGGAGCTGGTCGGTGACCTGCTTCAGGGGGATCCCGCTCTCGGCCAGCGAGTCCATGGTGTCGTGGGCATCCTCGAGGTCCTCTTCGAGGCTCTGGCGCAGGCGCCCGTGGTCGCGGAAGGCGTCGTAAGTGGCCGGCGGGATCGTGTTGACGGTATCGGGGCCGATCAGCTCCTCGACGTAGACGACGTCGCGGTAGTTCGGGTTCTTGGTGCTGGTGCTCGCCCACAGCAGGCGCTGCGAGCGGGCGCCGCGGTGGGCCAGCGCCGCCCACCGGGGCCCGATGTACAGCTCCTTGTAGCGCTGGTAGGTGAGCTTGGCGTTGGCGATCGCCACCCGCCCCACCAGACCCTTGAGCAGCCCCTGCTCGAAGCTGTTGTCCGAGCTCTTGAGCTTCGCGTCGATCAGCGCGTCCAGCGCGGCGTCGATGCGGCTGATGAAGAAGCTGGCCACGCTCTCCACGCGGCCGGGGTCGCCGCCCTTGGCCGCGAACGCCTCCAGCCCGCTGATGTAGGCCTCGGCCACCGCCTCGTAGGCCTCCACCGCGAAGAGCAGCGTGACGTTGACGTTGATGCCGTCGCCGATCAGCGCCTTGACGGCCGGGATGCCGGGCGGTGTGGCCGGGACCTTGATCATGACGTTGTCGCGGCCGACGGCCTTCCAGAGCCGCCGGGCCTCGTCGAGGGTGCCCTGCGTATCGTAGGCAAGGTCGGGCGAGACCTCCAGGCTCACGTAGCCGTCGCGCCGGCCGCTCGACTCGTAGATCGGCTTGAGGATGTCGGCGACGTCCTGGATGTCGTGGATGGCCAGGATCTCGTAGGCGGCCTTGGCGTCGAGGTCGCGCCGCCGCGTCAGCTCCTTGAGCTGCAGCTCGTAGTCACTGGAGCCGGCGATCGCCTTCTCGAAGATGGCCGGGTTGGAAGTGACCCCGCGCAGCCCGTCCTCGTCGAGGAGCCGCCGCAGCTCGCCGCCCGTGATGAGGTTCCGCCGGATGTAGTCGAGCCACACGGACTGGCCGTAGCGGTGAAGCTCTTTCAGAGGATTCGGCATGCTACCCTCCCGCTGGGAATCGAGGGGGCTAGTCTGGCAAGTCGCCCCCGTGAAATCAACACTGCTTCATCGGCGGGCGCGGTAGGCCTCGAGCGTCGCGCCGAGCGTGGCGGCGTCGGGCACCGCCGACCAGCCTTCCCCCTCGATCGAGAGCGACGCCGCGCACGTGGCCGCCTCGGCCGCCTCCCAGGGGTCCCCGTGGCGGTCGTAGTGGATCAGGAACGTGGCCGCAAAGACGTCGCCGGCGCCGGTCGGGTCGACCTCGCGGGTGCGGCGTGGGCGGACCTCGTAGCGGTCGCCGTTGACGTAGAGCAGCGCGCCGGCGGCGCCGGCCGTCACCACGGCCAGCGGCACGCGCTGCACCCACTCGGCGACCTGGGATTCCTGGCCACGGGTGTCGTGGGCGCTCACGAACACCGCCTGCAGCCGATCGAGGACGGCGTTCGGCGACGCCCACCGGCCGGCGCCGACCGCGCCCCCGCGATCCACCACGCGCAGCCAGCCCTGTACCTCGGCGCCGATCGCGGCGTCGGCGAACGCGGCCGCCAGCGTCGGATCGACCTCCTGCAGCACCGGCGCCAGCATGACCAGCGGCGCCGCCCGCCAGTCCTCGGGCAGATCCACCGCCGCCAGCGGACGCGCGGTGCTCCGCGCCCGCAACACCCGCTCTCCGCCCTCTGCCCGGTGCTCGAACGCCGTCGTCTCCCCCGCCTCCAGCGTCACCACCTCGATCTGCGTGGGAACGTCGTCCAGCAAAAAGTCCGCCGCGTGACTGGTGAGGATCGCCGCCGACAGCCCCAGCCGCTGCGCCGTCACCGCCGCATACAGCGCCGCCCCCCCCGGCCGGGTCACCCCACCGAAGTGATCCAGCGTCACGTGCCCCACCGCCACGAAGTCCGGCGCACTCACGCGGTCAACGGAGCGACGAGAACGCTGCAGATGCGAGGCAACGAAGCAGATGCGGCGTTATCGTCGGCTCCGCCTAGACCATGGTGAGGCCGCCGGAGACGCTCAGCGTCTGGCCGGTGATGAAGCCAGCCTCATCCGACGCGAGAAAGACGACGGCGGGCGCGACGTCCTCGGGCACGCCCAGCCGGCCCCACGGGATCACGCGCGTGAGGCTCTCGGCGAGCTTGGGGCTCACGGCGGCGAACTCACGCTGGAACAGCGGCGTGTCCGACGGGCCGGGGCAGATGCAGTTGACGTTGATACGATGCCGGGCGGTCTCCCGCGCGATCGTCTTCGTGAACGCGATGAGCCCGCCCTTGGCGGCCGAGTAGACGGCCTCGCCGGTGGAGCCGACCCGGCCGGCGTCGGAGGCGATCGTGACGATCTTGCCGTAGGTCTGCTCGATCATCGCCGGCAGCACCGCGTGCGTGCAGGCGATCGGGCCCTTGAGGTTGACGGCCAGGATCCTGTCCCAGAAGTCGGGCGTGGTCTCGACGAACGGCTTCGGCTGGTCCCAGCCGGCGCAGTTGACCAGCACGTGGACGGTGGACCAGCGCGCGATCACGTCGGCGACGACGGCCTGCACCCGAACGGGGTCGCTGATGTCCACCCGCCACGGACGGGCCTCGCCGCCGGCGGCGGCGATCTCCGCGGCCGCCGCCGCGGCCCCGGGCTCGTCGAGGTCGAGCACCGCCACCCGCGCGCCCTCGCGGCCGAGGGCGCGGGCGATCGCGCGGCCGATGCCGCTGGCGCCGCCGGTGACGACGGCGACCCGGTCGCGCAGCCTCACGGCAGCAGGGCCTTGGCGATGATGTCGCGCATGATCTCGCTGGTGCCCCCGCCGATCGTCATCAGCCGGGCGTCGCGGGCGAAGCGCTCGATCGCGTACTCGCGCATGTAGCCGTAGCCGCCGTGCAGCTGCACGCAGTCGTAGGCCACCCGGTTGACCATCTCGGCGGTGAAGAGCTTCACCATGGAGATCTCGCGCACGCAGTCCTCGCCGGCCGCGAACTTCGCGCAGGCCGCGTAGGTGAGCCAGCGGCCGGCCTCGATCCGGGTGGCGAGGTCGGCCAGCCTGTGGCGGATCGCCTGCTTGTCGCCGAGCGGGCCGCCGAACGCGTGCCGCTCGCGCACGTAGGCGATGGTGTCCTCGAGCGCGCGCCCGGCCATGGCCACCGCGTGGAGACCGGCCACCAGCCGCTCGCGCTGGAACACGCGCATCACCTCGTAGAAGCCCACGCCCTCCCGGCCCAGGAGGTTGGCGGCGGGCACCCGCATGCCCTGGAACGACAGCTCGGCGGTGTCCGAGGCCCGCATCCCCATCTTGTCGAGCGTCCGGCCGACCGTGAAGCCCGGCGTCTGCCGCTCGACTACGAACATCGAGATGCCGCGGTGCCGCTTGCCCTCGCCGCCGGCGGCGACCCGCGCGGCCACGAAGAAGAGGTCGGCGGTGGCGCCGTTGGTGATGAACATCTTGGCGCCGTCGAGCACGTAGTGGCCGCCGTCGCGCACGGCGCGGGTCCGGATGGCCGCCACGTCGCTGCCGCCGCCCGGCTCGGTCACCGCGACCGCGGTCAGGACCTCGCCGCGGCAGATCCCCGGCAGGTACTGCTCCTTGAGAGCCTCGCTCCCCGTCCAGTAGAGGTGGGGCGAGGCCATGTCGCAGTGCACGCCGACGGCCATCGCAAAAGAACCCGACCGCGAGCGCGCGCACTCCTCGTGCAGCACCGCCGAGGTCAGGACGTCGGCGCCGGCCCCGCCGTACCTCTCGTCGTACTCGACGCCGAGCAGGCCCAGCTCGCCCATGCGCGGCCAGATCCAGCGCGGCATCCGGCCCGCCTGCTCCCACTCCTCGACATGGGGGGCGATCTCCTTGTCGACGAACGCCCGCACCGTCGCCCGGAACATCTCGTGTTGCTCGTTGAAGATCCTCATCGGCGCACGCCAGAGTGTGCGCCCGTCGGGCGCCGCTTGTCTACGGCCGGCGACGTGACAGGCGGCAGGCCAGGATCACGCGCCGCGTGTCGCCGCCGGCGACGCCAGCGAGGCGTCGAGCATGGCGGGCAGGCATCGGCGCGCGTCGAGGAACTCCTCGGCCAGCCCCCGCGCCGCCCGGCTGTGATCCGCCCAGTCGGCGTCGATCGCGGCGACGGCCGCCGCCGCTTCCTCGACGCCGCGGACGAGGATCAGCCCGCGCCCGGCGGGGAGCCAGGCGCCGGTGCCGGTGTCCTCGAAGAGCACCGGCCGGCCGCTGGCCAGGTAGCAGGCGCTCCGGTCGCTGAACCAGCCCGTGCGCAGCTCGCGGTGGATCGGCTTGGGGCAGGCGATCTCGGCCCGGCTCGCGGCCAGGTAGCGCTGATACTGGGACGGCGAGCCCGCCACGCGGTGCGGATCGACGAGCCGCCAGCCGCCGGCGAGCAGCCGCTCGCGGTCGCCCGTCCGGTCGTCCGGAGCCAGGTTGACGGCCAGCTCGAACGAACGGCCGGCGCGGCGGGGGAGCCCAAGGTAGGCCAGGTAGCCATCGCGCTTCGACACGCTGAGGACGCGCGCGCCGAGCCACACCTCCTCCCAGGTCCACTGCGTGACCGACGTGAACGGCGCCGCCGGTCCGGGATCGGGAGTGACCGTCCACATGGGCAGATGGACGAACGGCAGGAAGGGCTGCCAGCCGACGCCGAGCGTGGGCACGCCGCAGTCGGCCCCGTGCACGTTGACGCCGACCGTGAGGAAGACGTCGTGGGCGCCCAGCGCCAGGTCCCAGGTCAGCGCCGAGACCTGCAGGTGCCCGGGATCGAGATCGACGAGCACGCGGCGGCGGAAGAGCGACAGCAGCGGCCGGCGCAGGGCCGCCGCGAAGTTCCAGACGAGATCGGCGCTTCGCGCAAACTCCTCGACGCGACGGCGGGTCAGGCCGTGCGTCTGGGCGGCGTCCAGGTCCGGCTCCGCGACGCCGGCCGGCTGGAGCAGCACCGCGCACCGTTCTCCGAGACCGTACTCGGCCATCCGGCCGAAGAACGCCGCGAGCCGGCGAGCGTCACGCCCGGCGTCGCCACTCGAGGGGAGCACCTCGAGCCAGAGGACGTCGTGGCCCAGAGCGCGAAGACCCAGCAGGTACTGGAGCAAGGCCATCCAGTGACCGCCGCCTTCAGGGTAGGCGGCGAGGAAGCCTCCGCCGAGGGCGATCCGCAGCCGGGTCACAACCCCGTCTCCGCGAGCAGCCGCCCGAGGACACGCCTGGCGTCGAAGAATTCCGCGGCGATCTCCACGGCCGCCCGGGCGTGACCGGCGGGGTCGCCGGCGATGGCCTCGAGCGCGGCCAGGATGTCATCCATGGACTCGAACGCGAACAGCCCGCGCCCGGTCGGCAACAGGTCGCCGAACCCCGTGTCCTGGGTCACCACCGGCTTGCCCGCCGCCAGGTAGCAGGCGCTGCGATCGCTGAACCAGCCGCTGCGCGGCAGCACGTACTGGTCCTTCGCGACGGTGAACTCGGCGTCCGATCCGAGCACGTACTCCCGGTACGGCAGGACGTCGCGTGACAGCGGGACCGCGTCCCCCACCCGCCAGCCGCGCGCGGTCAGCATCGCCCGCGTGGCCGCGTCGCCCCCCGCGAGCATCAGCTCCAGCGTGACGCCGGTGCGCCGCGGCAGGTCGACGAACCGCAGGAACTGCCGGTGCTTGCTCCACGCATACACCCGGCCCTGCCACTCCACGTCCTTGCCGGCTTGCTGCCAGCTGGCAACCGTCGTGAAGCGCGGAGGGGCGGCGGCCGGCCGCCCGCCGGCCGGCCACCAGTCGAGCACGACGGGCTGGCGGGTCGGCCGGTACGTGAAGCGCTCGGTGGGGATCGGGCACCGCCGAGTTCCGACGTTCTCGCCGAACGTGAAGTGGTGGGTGTGGGCGGCGAGGAAGTCGATCGTGAACGCCCGGCCCTGGGCGACCTCGACCTGGGCCAGGATGGGGTCGGTCTCGACATAGACGCGGACAGGCACCTTCAGGTGCTCCTCGCGCGGCACCGTGGCGGCGGTGACGTTGAGGAGCGCGTCGGCGTGCGCGAAGAGGTCGGCGAAGGCGGCGGCGGACAGCCCGAACACGCGCCCGCCCTCGCCACCGGCGCGGTAGGCCCACCGGTCGGGAAGCCCCGCCCACGCCATCAGCCGGGCGAGATAGCGTACCGCGTAGGCGCCGTCGTCCGTCAGCGTCGCGCGCTCGGGGTCGTACGCCCAGGCGCCGGTGTCCTCCACGTAGAAGGCGTCGCAGCCCAGCCGCCGCAGCCCCTCGACGTAGTGCAACGCCTGCCAGGCGACACCGGCGAACGGCGTGCGCCCGACGATCCCCAGCACGAGGACGCGCGGTCTCACGGCGCGGCAACGCCGGCGGCGCTCCCGCCGAACTGCGTGCGGTAGAGCGTGGCGTAGAGGCCACCGCGCCCGACCAGGTCGGCGTGCCGACCCTGCTGGACGATCGCGCCCTCCGTCAGCACGAGGATCCGGTCGGCCGCCTGGATCGTCGACAGCCGGTGGGCGATGATGAACGTCGTCCGGCCGGCCATCAGGCGGGCCAGCGCCTCGAGCAGGAGGCGCTCGGTGCGGGCGTCGAGGGCGGACGTGGGCTCGTCGAGGATGAGGACGGGCGCGTTCTTGAGAAAGGCCCGCGCGATCGCCAGGCGCTGCTTCTCGCCGCCCGACAGCGTCATCCCCCGCTCGCCGACGAGCGTGTCGTGGCCCTCGGGCAGCGCCTCGATGAATCCGGCGGCGTGGGCGGCGGCCGCGGCGGCCGCGATGTCCGCGCGGCTCGCCGCCGGGCGACCGTAGCCGATGTTCTCGGCGATCGTGAGCGGGAAGATGAACGGCTCCTGGAGCACGACCGCCACCTGCTCCCGCAGCGTCCGGACGCGCAGCGCCCTGACGTCGTGGCCGTCGATCGTCACCCGTCCCGACCAGGGATCGAAGAAGCGCAGCAGCAGGTTCACGAGCGTGGTCTTCCCGGCGCCCGTCGGGCCGACGACGGCGACCACCTCGCCCGGGCGCGCCTCCAGCGAGACGCCTCGGAGGACCGGCCGGTCGGCGGCGTAGCCGAACGTGACGTCCTCGTAGACCACGTGGCCCCGCAGGCGGACGTCGCGGGCGTCGGGACCGTCGCGGACATCGGGTGGCGTGTCGAGGATCTCGATCACCCGCTCGGCGTTGGCGCGGGCGTGCTGCAGGGTGGAGGCGGTGTAGGTCAGCGCGTTGAGCGGCGTGTAGAGGGAGGCCAGGTACGACAGGAAGACGAGCACGGTGCCGACACTGATGCGCCCCTCGAGCACGTAGAGTCCCCCGACCCACATCACGGCCGCGGTGCCGGCCGTCGTCACGAGGCCCACGGCCAGCTTGAACCACATGTCGGCCACGGTGGCGCGCGTGTAGGCGACCGCCGTCTCCTGCGCGTACCGCCGGAACCGCGCGTGCTCCAGCTCCTCACGGGTGAAGGCCTGCACGACCGGGATGGCGGCGAGCGCCTGCTGGACCGAGGCGATCATGCGGCCCTCGAGATCGAGACGCCTGCGCGTGCGCGTCTTCATCGGGCCCCCGAAGACCGCGATGGCGAGCACCAGGAACGGCGTCACCGCCAGCGACAGCAGCGTCAGAGTCGGGTCGAGCGCCCACATGACCCCGAACATCGCGGCCAGCGAGACGCCCGACTGGAGCAGCGGCAGGAGGGCGCCGTTGACGAGCAGGTGGGCCCCGTAGGGATCGGCGGTGACCCGGGCGATGCTGTCCCCGACCGGGCGGTGGCTGTGGAACAGGAGCGAGAGGCGCTGAAGGTGCAGGAACAGATCGCCGGCCAGGTCGTAGACCATGCGCTGGCCGAAGCGCACGCCGACCACGGCCTGGATGGTGGCGACAAGCGTGCCCGCCAGGAAGATCGCCACCGTGGCCACGGCGACCCAGGTGAGCAGTCCTTCCGGGCGGTCCGCGCCGGGAAGCGCCGCCAGCAATCCGCCCCGCGAGAGCGGCTGGCCGCCGATCACCTGGTCCACGAGAACCTTCATCGGCCAGGGGCGGAGCACCTCCAGCAAGACCGCGGCCGCCATGGCCGCCAGGACCATCACCATGTGGCGCCAGTAGGGGCCCGCGTAACGCAGGAGGCGCCAGAGCGCCCTCATGTGGCGTGCCGGCCGGCCTCCGGGACCACGACGACCGCGCCCGGCGTCGCGCGCGAGAGCCCGTGCCACGTCTCGGCCACGGCGCCGAGGGCGCCACCGCACTCCGCCAGCAAGCGGGCGCCCAGCCCGACGGCGGCGACGGCGAGCGCGGCGCCGACTCCGGGCGCTCCATCCAGGAGGGCGGCGAGAGCCAGCGCGCCGAGGACGGCGGCGAGCGCCACCCCCACCGGAGAGCACCGCGACCACGCCCGGAAGCGCGCCAGTTGCCGCCCCACGCCGTGCTCCTCCACGAGCATCACCAGCCGCGCCCCTCCGAGCAGGCCACCGGGGACCTCGAGGTCCCACGCGTCGAAGTCGCCCCCGCGGCGAACGGGCAGTCCGGTCTCGCGCAGGCGCCGCTCGAGGTCGAGGAGCCTCTCGTCCGGCGCCTCCCACCGCTCGGTCCAGATCGAAAGCGTCCGACGTGACCGCGGCACCCGGGACCCTGCGCGCCGTCGCCACGGCGTGAGGCCCGCCCGCAAGCGGCCGCGCAGGCGGGCGGCGGGCTGGAGCAGGTGCAGGGCCGCCACGAGCACCCGGAACCGCAGGCACGTGAGGCAGCCGGCGAGCATCGTCGGAGGACGCGTCGCGATCGCCGCCCGCACAGCGGCCACGATCGGACCGCCGACGGCGACGGCCAGCAGCGGCCAGGCGATGATCAGGGGCGCCCACAGCGCGCCGAGCACCGACAGCGCGGCGAGTGCTCCGACGATGAGGTACCACTCCGGCATCGCCATGACGGAGCCGAGAAGGCCGGGAGCGGGCGGGTAGACCGACTGAAAGGGCGCCAGGCCCCAGGTCCCGTGGTAGATCCGCGGACGTCCCCAGCCGAGGGAGCCGAGGGCGGCCCCGTAGAGCCGGCCGGCCCAGCGCGCGTGGCCGGCGGCGTTGTAGCGCTCCGGCCACTTGCGCTCGAGGAGCGCCTCCGCGCGGCCGTAGCCGGCCTGCTGGCGCCAGTAGGCGCGCACGGAGTCGCGGCGATGATGCCAGACGAGCGCCGCGGCGCTGAATCCCAGCGTCCCGCCGGCGTCGCGCAGGCGCCAGCACACGTCCACGTCGTCGCCGGCCGTGCGGAAGCGCGGATCGAACCCGCCGATCGCCCGCAGGGCGGAGGTCCGGAACGCCATGTTGCAGCCGGGCAGGTGTTCGGCCTCACGGTCGGAGAGGAGCACGTGCACCGGCCCCCCCGGCGAGGCGGCGACGGCGTGCGCGACTTCGCCGTCGCCCGGCGGCGGCACGTTGGGCCCTCCCACGCCCACGTGGTCCGTCGAGAGGAACGTCGCCGCCAGGTAGGTGAGCCAGTGCGGGTCGGCGTACGCGTCGTCGTCGATGTACGCCACGATCTCGCCCGTCGCCAGCGCGAGCCCGGTATTACGGGCCGCGCTCAGCCCGTGGTTCGGCGTTCTCACCAGCCGCACGTCGTGCCGCTTCGCGATCGTGGCGGTGTCGTCGGTGGAGCCGTCGTCGACGACGACGACCTCGTAGTCGGGATACCGGAGGGCAGCGAGACTTTCCAGGCACTCCCCGATCGTCCGGGCGCCGTTGTAGCTGCAGACGACGACCGAGACGCGCGGCCACGGCGTCGCCCGCGGGAACGGGACGTTCTCCAGCACCCGGCGAACTGCGCCAAGCGCGGGCTTGGGGCGGCGGGCGCGGTCGGTGAGCCCGAAGTTCCATTCCAGGACCTCGTGGCCGCCGCGGTGCCACTCGTCGGTCCACGCGAAGACGAACGCACCGGCGCAGCCGGCGGCGAACGCGACGCGGACTTGCTGCGCCACCATCCGGGCCTGCGCGGTCTCCCCGTGGCGACGACTGTCGAGGCCGATCTCGGCAAGGAGCAGCGGCCGCGGGCCGGCGAGGTTGTGCAGGCGGGCGATGTAGGCGTCGAGCTGCGCGGGCGCTTCCAAGTAGACGTTGAAGGTCGAGATGTCCGCCCAGGGAACCGCGAGGTATTCGGTGGTGGGATAGTTCACATACGTCAACAGGGCGGTCGGGTCCTGGGCGCGGGCGGCCTCGGCGAGCCCCGCCAGGAATCGCTCGACGCGACGGCGCCCGTGCCAGCGCACGACCGGAGCCGGGATCTCGTTGCCCAGCGCGTAGCACAAGACTGCGGGGTGACCGGCGCACGCATGCACGCCAAGCCGGATCCGCGCATCGATGGTCGGCTGTCGGCGCCCGTCGTCCAGGAACGCGATGTGCTGCTCCCACGGCACACCCACCATCACCCGGAGCCCGTGCCGCGCGGCCAGGTCGAGCAACCACCGCGGCGGCACGGTATAGGTTCGCACAGCGTTGAACCCGGCCCCCGCCATGGCCGCGAAGTCGCCGTCGACGACGGGAGGGTCGGGATAGTCCAGCCCCGTGGCGCGCCGGCGGAAGGTGCCGTACGTGACCCCGCGCACCCAGAGCGTGTCGCCAGCCACGGAAAGAAACTTCCCATTTACCGTAGGCCGTGCCAGGGCCGGCACGGCGTCTGCGGCCACGGAGACGGCGCTCGCTGCGGCTTCCGGGTCGATCGTGCGGGTACGCATCGGACGGGACAGCATTCGGTGGTGCACGGTTGGTGCCACCGAACGCCGGCTCTACCCCAGCGCACCCCATCTCGCCTTGACGGCGTCACGATCCACACCGCCGTCGGCGGCGCGCGGCAGGGCCTCGGTGAAGACGACGACCTGCGGGCGCTTGAAACGGGCGATCCGGCCGCCGACGAAGTCGGTCACCTGCTGGGGGGTGTAGCGGCCGGCGGCCTTCACTTCGACCACGGCCTTGACCGCCTCGCCCCACTTGACGTCGGGAACGCCATAGACGCACACGCCGGTCACGCCGTCCAGCTGCATGATGACGGTCTCGACCTCGGCCGGGTAGACGTTCTCGCCGCCGGGCTTGATCAGCTCCTTCTCGGGCTTGCGCTTGACGTAGGAGAGATGGCCGTCGGCGTCGAAGCGCCCGACGTCGCCGGTGTGGTGCCAGCCGTTGCGGAAGGTGTACGCCGTGACGTCGGGCTGCCCGAAGTAGCCCTGGAACACCAGGGGGCCACGCACGACGATCTCGCCCGGCGTGCCCACCGGCACCTCGCGGTCGTAGTCGTCCACCAGCCGCACCTGGGCCGCCGCCACCGGGCGGCCGGCGCTTCCGGGCCGGTCCTTGACGCGCTGGATGGTGACGAACCCGGTGGTCTCCGACTGCCCGAAGCCCGTCCAGAACGCGGCCCCGGTCTGCTCGTGCAGGCGCTGGATCGTGGGCGGCGCGTCGAGGCCGACGACGTCCCGCAGGCTCGGCAGCCGGCTGCCGAGCTTCTCGGCCGCGTCGAGCAGGCTGCTCAGGACCGGCGGGAAGTCGGACACGTGGGTGACGCGATGACGGTCGATGAGCCGCACGGCCTCCTCGGGGTCGAAGCGGGAGACGATCACGCAGGCGGCGCCGGCGTGCAGGTGGGCCAGCGCCGTGCCGAGGGCCGTGATGTGGAACAGCGGCAGCGCGACGAGATAGCGGTCGGCCGGCGTGTAGCCGAGGGCCGCCGCCGATACCAGATTTGCGGCGAGGACGTTGGCGTGGGTCAGCGCGGCGCCGCGCGGGATGACGTCGACGGCGGCGGTGGAGATCACGGCGAAGACGTCGTCCGCCCCGACCTCCGGTGGCGGGAGCGCCGCGCCTTGCCGGTAGAGCGACGTGAGCGGCGTGAAGCCAGGGCCCGCCGGCTCGCCGAACTGGTACCAGTAGCGGACCGCGGCCTTGCGCTGTGGCCACTCGCCCGCCACTCCGAGCGTGGAGGCGTCGGCCACGAACATCTTCGGCCCAGCGCGCTCGATCACCCGCTCCACCTCCCCGGCGGTGAGCCGCCAGTTGATGGGATAGGCGACGATGCCCTGACGCGCGCAGGCGCCGTACAGCTCGAGGTAGGCCGGATCGTTCTGGGCGAGGATGCAGACGCGGTCGCCGCGGGCGAGGCCAAGGCCGGCCAGCCCGCCGGCCAACGCATCGATCCGAGCCAGGAGCTCGCGGAACGAGCGCGCCCGCTCGCCGTGGATGACGGCGGGCGCGTCCCCGTGGACGGCCGCGCCGCGCGCGATCATGTCGTAGACCGTGAACGCGTGCGGGGTCACGACGGCGTCCCGCCGGGCCTACTGCCCGACGATGTCCTTCTTCATGGGGCCGAGCGCGCCGAGGAGATCCTTCTTCTCCGGCGCGCCGATCTTCGCCTGGTCGAGCGCCTTGGACAGATTCTCGACGGTGGCGTTCCACTCGGCCTCCGTGATCTTCATCCCCTCGTGCGCCTTCTTCATGTCCTTGCCGTAGTAGCCGCACGGCCCGCCGGTCGCCTCGCAGAGCTGGTCGGCCAGGCTCGACTTGAACTTCTCGACCTCCAGCGGCTTCATCGCCTTGAAGCGCGCGTTGACACGGGTGTCGGCGACCATGTTGGCCGCGAAGCGGTCGACGACGACCGAGATCGCGTCCCGGCCCTGCCGCGGGATGCCGGCGCCGTCGACGGCCCGGAGCCGCTCGTAGAGCGTCGGCGCCGGCTGCTGCATCGTCGCGCACGCCGCCAGGCCCATCACCGCCAGCGCCACCAATGCACCCCTCCCCCTCGTATTCGATCGCATGGACGCAGCCCTCCCTAGCTGAGCCATCGTTTGCGCCGCTTGTAGTGCTTGACGTCGCGGTACGACTTGCGCGCCCCGACCTCGGTCAGCCCCAGATAGAACTCCTTCACGTCCGGGTTCTCGCGCAGCGCCGCCACCGGGCCGTCCAGCACGATCCGTCCGTTCTCCATGATGTACCCGTGCTCGGCGATGGAGAGCGCCATCGCCGCGTTCTGCTCGACCAGCAGCACGGTGAGCTTCTCCTCGCGCTTGAGCCGCTGGATGATCTGGAAGATTTCCTCGACCAGCAGCGGTGCCAGACCGAGCGACGGCTCGTCGAGGAGGATGAGCTTCGGCCGGGCCATGAGGGCCCGACCGATGGCCAGCATCTGCTGCTCGCCTCCCGAAAGGTATCCCGACTTGAGCGTCCTCCGCTCGGCCAGCCGCGGAAAGTACTCGTAGACGGCCGCGAGATCCGTGCGGATCTTGGCGAACCCGCGCCGGGTGTGGGCCCCCGCCAGGAGGTTTTCCTCCGTCGTGAGGTCGTCGAACACCCGGCGGCCCTCCATCACCTGCGTGATGCCGAGCCTGACGATTTCCTCCGGACCCCGGTGATCGATGCGCGCGCCGTTGAACTCGACCGAGCCCGTGGTGATCTCACCCCGCTCGGGTCGGAGGAGGCCGGAGATGGCTTTGAGTGTGGTGCTCTTGCCAGCCCCGTTCGACCCGAGCAGGGTGACGATCCGTTGCTCCGGCACCTCGAGCGAGATCCCCCTCAGGACCAGGATGGTCCGGTCGTAGACGACCTCGACGTTGTTGAGCCGGAGCATGCGCCGCCGCTACTTCTTGTTGGCCTGCTTCACCATGGCCATGACTTCCTCGCGATACCCCCGGATCCAGTCGCTGATGGCCACCCACTCGGTGCCCTTGACCTGGTACATCCGCACCCAGCCGCCGCCCTCGTGGTCCTGCGGTGTCACCGTCATGGGCGGCAGGAAGCCCTGAAGCTCGAAGTTCTTGATCTGCTCGTACCCCTTCTTCACCTTCTCGCCCGTCACCGGCAGGCCGTGGTGCTGGACCGCCAGACGGACGCCCTCGGCCAGGATCGCCCCGTTCAGCACGCCCCGGCTGTAATAGACGCCGCCGACGTACTTCGGGACCTCCTTGCCTTCCTCCTTGTAGATCCTCTGCATGATCTCCTGGATCACGGGCAGGTTGCGCCCGATCGCGCTGAACTGCATGCCGATGTAGCCCTGGGAGTTCTCCCAGCCCGCCGCCTCGACGTTGGCCTCACCGGCCCCCCACACGAAGCTCACGACCCGGTTGAGGGGGAACCCGGCGCGGCGCAGCTCCTTGATCGACACCGAGGGGGATTGCCCGAACAGGTGACCGACGACCCAGTCGGCCTTGAAGCGCCGCGTGATGTCGATGACCTGCGGCCCCATCTCGACACCCGGCGGCGGCACCGCGAACAGCCGGATCTGGTAGCCCTCCTTCTTGGCGACGGCCTCCACGATCGGGATACCCTCGCGGCCGGCGGGGTTGTCGTAGTAGAGGTACGCGACCTTCGCGCCCTTCTTGGCGCCGTTGTCCTTGATGAACTTCATGGCCGCGCCCGCCTGCGACCAGTAGGAGGCGGCCATCGGGAAGATATACGGCCAAGCCTCGCCGTCGATGGAGTCCGCGCGGCCGAAGCCGGGCGTGATGGCCGGGATCTTGTCGTCCATGTGCCGCGGCGTGAGGGCGTAGACGATGGGCGTCCCGTAGTCGAGCGTGGCCACCGCCCCGTCGCGCTTGAGCCGCTCATAGGCCTCCACGCCCCGGTCCACCGTGTAGCCGTGCTCGATCTCCGTGTACTCCAGCTTGTGCCCCATCACGCCGCCCTTCTTGTTGACGAGGGCGATGTAGTCGGTCAGTCCGGGGCAGATCTCCACGCCGACGTTCTTCGTCGGCCCGGTGCGGTCGCACTGGCCCCCGACCTTGATCACATGATCCGCCGCCGCCGGCGTGACCATGACGGTGACCAGGGCCAGCGCCACGCCCAGCGCACTCCAAGTTCTGAGTCTCATGTCGTCCTCCTTGTCAGGACTCGCCTGATCGGTTCGCTCGCCCTGAGGGGGTAACCCCCTCAGTATGAAAAGGGCCACAGACGGAAATACCGGCGGACGTTGCCCCACATCCGGTACAGCCCCTCCGGTTCGATGGCCAGGAACAGGATGATCAGCCCGCCGAAGATGATCAGCCTGAGGTTGGCCAGGATATTCGCGATCGACGCGTACTCGAAGCCGAAAAGCGCGGCCCCGCCTTCCACCACGTACACGAGCGCAATCGGCAGCATGGTGATGAAGACGGCGCCGAAGACCGAGCCCAGCACGCTGCCGAGTCCGCCGATGATGATCATCGCGAGGTACGAGACCGAGGTGGCCAGGGTGAAATGCTCGTAGTTCGCGATCTTGAGGTAGTAGGTCCAGAGGGCGCCGGCCACGCCGGCGTAGAACGAGCTCAACGCGAAGGCCAGCAGCTTGTAGCGGAAGATGTCGACGCCGATGATCTCGGCCGCGACATCGCGGTCGCGGACGGCGATGAAAGCCCGGCCCACCCGGCTGCGGACCAGGTTCATCGCCGCCACGTAGGCGATGATGGCGACCGGAAGCACCATGTAGTAGCGACGGTACTCGCTGTTGATCGGCCACCCGAAGAAATCCGGCGTCGGCACGTAGACGGTCGACTGCACACCGCCGCTGATCCAGGTGCTGTGGTTGATCGTCCACTCGATGATGAACTGGCCGGCGAGCGTGGCGATGGCCAGGTAGAGTCCCTTGATCCGCAGCGACGGGATCCCGAAGAAGGTGCCCACGAGGGCGGCCACGATGCCGCCCGCCGGCAGTCCCACCCAGAACGGCAGCCCCAGGCGCAGGGTGACCAGGGCCGCCGTGTACGAGCCCACCATCATGAAGGCCCCGTGCCCGAGCGAGACCTGCCCCGTGTAGCCGACGAGGATGTTGAGCCCGATGGCCCCGATGGCGGCCAGCGTCATCAGGTTGACGAGCGACATCTGATGGCTGTCGAGCACGAGCGGGAGCAGCGCCAGCACGACCACCGCGGCCACGCTCGCGTACCGCGCCAGCGGCAGTGGATAGAGGGCCATGTCGCCCTCGTAGGTCGTCTGGTAGACCCCGCATTCCCGACTGATCATCGCGTGCTCACACCCGCTCGATGATCTCGCGGCCGAAGAAGCCGTACGGCCGGATCATCAGGGCCAGGATCATGAGGACGTAGGGCAGGAAGTCCTTGGTGCCGCCTCCCACGTAGGGATCGACGTAGCCGGCGGCCACGCTCTCGACGGCCCCGATGATGAGGCCGCCCACGATGGCCCCGGGCACGCTGTCGAGGCCGCCCAGGATCACGGCGGGGAAGACCTTGAGGCCGACCAGGGCGAGCTGGGTGTCCACCCCCACGATGCTGCCCCACACGACGCCGCCGATGGCTGCGGCCAGTCCCGCGATGGCCCACGAGATCGCGAAGACCATGCGGACGTTGATGCCGACCGCCATCGACGCCTGCTGGTCGTTGGCCACTGCGCGCATGGCGATCCCCATCCGGCTCTTGCGGAAGAACCAGGCGAAGGCCACCAGGAACGCGCCCGACACCGCGGCCGCCACGATGTTGATCGGCGAGATGAAGATCTCCCAGATCACGTAGGGTTCGAGCGGGATCGGCAGGGCGATGTTCTTGGTCTGGGCGCCCCACACCATGGCCGCCGAGCCCTGGAGGACCTGGGCCAGGCCGATGGTGACCATGACGACCGAGATCACCTGCTGCCCGACGAGCGGTCGCAGGACCCCGCGCTCGAGCAGGAACCCGAGGAGCACCATCGTGCCCATCAGGACGGGGAGCGCGACCGGCAGCGGCAGGTGATAGAGGCTGAGCAGCGCGGCCGCCACGTAGCCGCCGAACATGACCAGCTCGCCCTGGGCGAAGTTGACCACGCTGGTGGCCTTGTAGATCAGGACGAAGCCCAGCGCGACCAGCGCGTACATCATGCCGGTCATGAGCCCGTTGACGAAGAGGTCGAAGAAGAACGCCATGGCGCCTCCTAGGCCGGTACCAGGTCCCGGGCGGTCTCGACCGTCTCGATCCGGATCTCGGTCTTCAGTGTGGCCTGGCGCCCGTCCTGGTAGGTGACCACGGTGGTCACCGCCGCCGTCCCGGCGTCCGAGAACAGCGTGTCGACGATCTCTGCGTACTTCCTGGCGACGAGGGCGCGCCGCACCTTCCGCGTCCGCGTGATCTCGTCGTCGTCCGGGTCCAGCTCCTTGTGGAGGAGCACGTACTTGCGGATCCGCGTCGTCTCCGGCAGGTCACGGTTGACCCGCCGGACCTCGCCGTGGATCAGGTCGTACACCTGCGGCTTCTGGGCGAGGTCGGCGTAGGTGGTGTAGGCGATCTGACGGCGTTCCGCCCACTTGCCGACGTTCTCCATGTCGATGTTGATCATCACCGCCACGTAGTCCTGACCGAGGCCGAAGGCCACCGCCTCCTTGATGTACGGGCTGAACTTCAGCTTCGTCTCGATGAACTGGGGCGCGAACTTGGTTCCATTGGCGAGCGCCGTCACGTCCTTGACCCGGTCGATGACCACGAGGTGACCGTTGGCATCGAACATGGCGGCGTCGCCGGAGTGGAGCCAGCCGTCCTTGATCGTGGCCGCGGTCGCCTCGGGGTTCTTGTAGTAGCCGAGAAACATCGCCGGGCCTCGGGCGATCAGCTCCCCGGCCTCGGTGAGCCGCACCTCGACGTTGGGGAATGGCCGGCCAACCGTGCCGAGCTTCACGTCGCCGTCACGCTGGACACAGGAGACGGCGATCTCGGTCTGGCCGTAGACCTGCTTCAGATTGATCCCGATGGCCCGGAAGAACAGGAAGATCTCGGGGCCGAGGGGCGCTCCGCCCGTGTAGGCGTAGCGCGTGCGCCGGAAGCCCAGGTGGTCGCGCAGGGGCCCGAAGACGAGGTGCTCCCCGACCGCGTTCAGCAGCCGGAGCCGCAGCGACAGCGGCTGCTTGTCCATCCGGCAGCGGGCCACCTCTTCTCCGATGGGCATCAGCCAGCCGGCGAGGCGGCGCTTCACCCAGGACGCGTCGCCCAGCTTGACCTGCACGGTCGACACGAGGTTCTCCCAGATCCGCGGGGGAGCCACGATGTGATGGGGGCCGATCTCCCGGAGATTTTCGAGGACCGTCTCCGGCCGCTCGGGGCAGTTCACCGCGAAGCCCACCATCAGCGAGGCGGCCAGCGACCAGAAGGTGTCTCCCACCCAGGCGGCCGGCAGATAGGCGAGCACCTCGTCGGTCGGCGCGTAGTGCTCCACTTCCAGGATCCCCTGGATGGCGTGGACCAGATTGCTCTGGGAGATCATCGCCCCCTTGGGGGCGCCCGTCGTCCCCGACGTGTAGCAGACGAGCGCGAGGTCCTCGGCCCTCCCCGCCGCCACCAGGGTTTCGAAGCGGCCGGGCTGCTCGCGGTCCAGGTCCCGTCCCTGCGCCTCGAGCCGCTCCAGGCTCATCAGAAAGGGGTCCGTGTAGTGCCGCATTCCCTTCGGATCGTCGTAGATCACCCGCTCGACCTTGGGGAGGTTGGCCTTGAGGTCGAGGACCTTGTCCACCTGCTCCTGGTCCTCGGCGTACACGAAGCGGGCGTCGGCGTGGTCGATGACGTACTGCAGCTCGCGCGCGATCGAGTCCTGGTAGAGCGGGACGGGCACGCCGCCGACCGCCTGGGCGGCGACCATCGCCGCGTACAGCTGGGGGCGGTTGTCGCTGAGCAGGGCCAGCTTGTCGCCGCGCTGGAACCCAAGGCTCACCAGGCCGAGGGCGATGGCCCTCACATGAGCCAGGTAGTCGGCCCACGTCCACTCCTGCCAGATACCCTTCTCCTTCTCGCGGAGGGCGGGTCGCCGCGGGAAGGTCCGGGCGTTGCGGAGCAGGTACTGGGGCAGCGTCGTCTCGACCATGGGGGCGCCTCCTATGCCATCGCTTTGGTGCCCAGGTACGCCTTGACCACCAGGGGGTTCGCCTTCACCTCGGCCGGCGAGCCCTCGGCGATCTTCTGGCCGAGATCGAGCACCACCACCCGGCGCGAGATGTCCATGACCACGCCCATGTCGTGCTCGATCAGGATGATGGTCGTCTCCCACTCGTCGTTGACGTCGAGGATGAAGCGGGCCATGTCCTCCTTCTCCTCGATGTTCATGCCGCCCATCGGCTCGTCGAGGAGGAGCACCTTGGGATGCAGGGCCAGCGCCCGGCCGAGCTCGACCCGCTTTTGCAAGCCGTACGGCAGCGACCCCGCGGGCCGCTTGCGGATCGCCTCGATCTCCAGGAAGTCGACGATGTCCTCGACGACCTTGCGGTGCGCCACCTCCTCGCGCCGGCCGGGGCCCCAGTAGAGCATGGAGCGGAGGACTCCGTTCCGCATATGGAGGTGGCGCCCGAGCATCAGGTTGTCGACCACGGTCATGCCCCGGAAGAGGGCGATGTTCTGGAAGGTGCGGGCCACGCCGCGGGCGGCGATCTGGGGCGAGCGCAGGCGCGTGATGTCCTCCCCGTCCAGCACGATGTGGCCGACCTCGGGATGGAACACCCCGCTGACGCAGTTCAGGAGGGTCGTCTTGCCCGCCCCGTTCGGCCCGATCACGGACACGATCTCGCCCTTGGCCACGTCGAAGGTCACGCGGCTGACGGCCTGGACGCCACCGAACGCCTTGGACACCTCGCGAATCTCCAGCAACGCGCTCATAGAGCCCCAGCCGTCAAGAGAGCCAGCGTTTACGGCGGCGATAGTGTTTGACGTCCCGGTACGACTTGCGCTGTCCCACGCCCGTCAGTCCCAGGTAGAACTCCTTGATATCCTCGTTGTCGGCGATCGTCCGGGCGTCGCCGTCGAGCACGATCCGGCCCGTCTCCATCACGTACCCGTGCTGAGCGTATCTGAGCGCCACCGTGGCGTTCTGCTCGGCCAGCAGCACCGCCACCTTCTCCTCGCGGTTGAGGCGGCTCACGATCTCGAAGATCTCGGCCACCAGCATGGGAGCCAGCCCCATCGAGGGCTCGTCCAGCAGCATCAGCCGCGGGCGGGCCATGAGGGCGCGGCCGATGGCCAGCATCTGCTGCTCGCCCCCGGAAATATAGCCGGCCCGGGTACCCCGCCGCTGTGTCAGCCGGGGGAAGTACGTATACACCACGTCGAGGTCCCGCTTGAGGGAATCGCCGTCGCGCTGCGTGTACCCCCCGGTCATGAGATTTTCCTCGACGGTCAGGTGCTCGAAGACGTGGCGCCCCTCCATGACCTGCACGACGCCCTGCTTGACGATCTCCGAGGCGTTGCGGTGGTGGATCGGGGCGCCCCGCAGCTCGATGGTGCCCTTGGTCACGTCCCCGCGCTCGGTCCGCAGCAGGCCCGAGACGGCCTTCAGGGTCGTGGACTTGCCAGCGCCGTTGGCCCCGAGGAGGGCGACGATGCCCCCCTCGGGGACCCGCAGCGAGACGCCCTTCAGCACGAGGATCACGTGGTCGTAGATCACCTCGATGTTGTTGACCGCCAGCAGCGGTGTGGGCGTCCCGTTGCCGCTCACGGAGGCCAGGCCTACTTCTCCTTGGCGCAGTCGCGCGGGGTGTAGCCCAGCTTCTTGCCTTCCTCCACCGCCGCCGCCTCCAGCTTGGGCCGCACGACGTCCCGCATCGGCTCGATCCAGTCGGAGACGATGGTCCACTTCTTGCCGTCCCACTGCTGGACCAGCGCCAGGCCATTGCCCTCGTGGTTGTCGCAGGTGACCCGCAGCGGCCGCATCAGCCCCTTCATGCCGAGCTGCTCGAGGCGCTGCTCGGTGACGTTGAGGTTCTCCATGCCCCACCGCACCTGCTCGCCGGTGAGGGGCTTGTTGCCGAACCTCGTCATGGCCAGGCGGATGGCCTCGGTGTCGAGCATGGCGTTGATGATGGTGCGGTTGTAGAGCACCTCGCCCACGCCTTCCTTGGGCCCGCTGCCCTTCCCCTTGCCGTGGACCAGCTTCAGGATGTCCTGGTGGATCTTGAAATTGCTGCCGGGGGCGTGGAACGTCATCGACTTGTAACCCCTGGCCGCGTCACCGGCCGGCACCACGTCGGTCTCGGTGCCCGTCCACCAGTTGCCGACGACGTGATCCATCTTCATGCCGTGGGCGGCCGCCTCCTTCACCGCGACCTGGTTCATGACGCCCCAGCCCGAGATGTAGATCCAGTCCGGGTTGATGCGCCGCACCTGCAGCCAGGTGGCCTTCTGCTCCTGGCCGGGCGAGTCGACCGGCAGCAGCGTCAGCTCGAACTGATGTCGCTTGGACAGCTCCTCCAGCGTGGGGTTGGCCTCCTTGCCGTAGGGGCTGTTGTGGAAGACGTGGATGATCTTCTTGCCCTTCAGCTTGTCGAGCCCGCCCTCCTGGGCGCCGACGTACTTGATGAAGGCGGAGGCCTGGCTCCAGTACGTCATCGGGAAGTTGAACACCCACGGGAACCAGCGGCCGTCGGCCGAGGCCGTCATGCCGTAGCCGGCCGAGTGGATGACCACCTTGTCGACCGGGGCCTTGGGGATGAGCTGGTAGGTGATGCCGGTGGAGAACGGGTTCACCAGCACCGGGTTCTTGGACTTCAGGCGCTCGTAGCACTCCACGCCCAGGTCCGTCTTGTACTGGGTCTCGCACTCCTCCCAGGCGAGCTTGACACCGTTGATGCCGCCGTCCCGCTCGTTGAGCAGGTTGAAGTAGTCGTTGAAGCCGTTGGCGGAGGGAATGCCGTTCGGGGCGAACGGCCCCGTGCGGTAGACGAGCAGCGGGATGAACATCGTGTTGCCCTGGGCGAGCACGGCGCCGGCCAGCGGCCCGGCGACGACGGCGGCGATCAGGCCGCCGATCAGGAACGCGCGCAGCTTCATGGTGTCCTCCTTGTCCTTCAGTGGGGGAACGGCCACAGCCGGAGCTTCTCCTTGGTGACCTGCCACAGCCGCGCCAGCCCGCGCGGCTCGACGATGAGAAAGAAGACGATCAGCCCGCCGAAGATCATGAGCTCGAGGTGCTTCTGGGTGTCGGTCCGCATGGCGAGCCCCAGCCAGTGCGGTGCATTGGTCAGGAAGATGGGCACGAGCACGATGAAGGCGGCGCCCAGGAACGAGCCCAGCACGCTGCCCAGTCCGCCGATGATGACCATGAACAGCACCAGGAACGAGAGGTTGATGTCGAAGGCCAGCGTCTCCACGCTGCCCAGGTACAGGAACAGCAGCTCGGCCCCCGCCACCCCGCAGTAGAACGAGGAGATGGCGAAGGCCAGCAGCTTGGTCTGGAGCGGCCTGATGCCGATGATCTCGGCGGCGATGTCGCGGTCGCGCATGGCCATCCAGGACCGCCCCACCCGCCCGCGCACCAGGTTCTTGGCGACCAGCGCGAAGAGCACCACCATGCCCAGCGCCATCAGGTAGCGGGCGGAGGCGGTGGCCTGGGGCCCCGTCACCATGACCCCGAGCATGGTGCGGGGCGGCGCGGTGGCGGTGCCCGAGGGCGCGTAGTTCACGAACCAGCCCACCTTGTTGAACAGCCAGATGAGGAAGAACTGCGCGGCCAGGGTGGCGACCGCGAGGTAGAACCCCTTGATCCTCAGGCTCGGGATGCCGAACAGCAGGCCGACGCCCGCCGCCACCAGGCCGGCCAGGACGAAGACGACGAGCATGTTGAGCCAGGGGAACGCCGTGGTGAGCTTGAAGGCGGCGTAGGCGCCCACCGCCATGAAGCCGCCGGTGCCGAGGGAGAGCTGGCCGGCGTAGCCGGTCAGGAGATTCAGCCCGATGGCGGCCAGCGCGTAGATCAGGAACGGGATGAGGATGGCCTGCAGCCAGTACTCGTTGGCCGCCAGCGGCACCGCCACGAACGCCACCACCGCGACGAGGCCGAGGAACACGCGGTCCTGGACGATCGGAAAGATCGCCTGGTCGGCCGCGTAACTCGACTTGAAGTGCCCCGCCTCCCGGTAGATCACGCGTCAGACCCGCTCGATGATCTTCTCGCCGAACAGGCCCTGGGGGCGCACCAGCAGGAACGCCAGCGCCAGGACGTAGGCGAACCAGTTCTCGATGGCGCCGCCGACCAGCGGGCCCCAGTAGACCTCGCCGACCTTCTCGCCGACGCCGATGATGAGGCCGCCCACGATGGCGCCGGGGACGGACTCGAAGCCGCCCAGGATGAGGACGGGCAGGGCCTTGAGGGCGACGAGGGAAAGACTGAATTGAACACCACTCTTTGCGCCCCACATGACGCCGGCCACGATGGCGACGATTCCAGCCACCGACCACACCACCACCCAGATCGTCTTGAGGGGGATGCCGATGGACAGCGCGGCCTCGTGGTCGTCGGCCACCGCCCGCAGCGCCCGCCCGATGCGCGTGCGCTGGAAGAAGACGGCCAGGATGGCGACCAGCACGGCCGCGGTGAGGGCGGCCGTGAGCTCGAGCTTGTTCACGAGGACGCCGGCCACCTTGAACGACTCGTCGGGGATGCCGATGTCGAGCCGCTTGACGTTGGACCCCCACACCATCTCGCCGAACCCCTCCAGGAAGAAGTTCAGGCCGATGGTGGCCATGAACAGGATGATGGCCGGCTGGTTGACCAGCGGGCGCAGCACCACCCGCTCGATGCCGAAGGCCAGCGCGATCATCACCAGCGCGGTGAGCCCGAGCGCCACCGGCACCGGCACCCCGCGCTCGAGGAGGCCGACCAGCGTGAGGGCGGCGAACAGCACCATCACGCCCTGGGCGAAGTTGAAGACGCCCGAGGCCTTGAAGATCAGCACGAAGCCCAGCGCGACCAGCGAGTACATGAGCCCGGCCGCCACGCCCCCGATCAGCACCTCGACGAAGAACGTCGGCGAACCCGCGATGTCCTTGAACGGCCCCACGAAGATGCCCCACAGGACCTCGGCCATCAGCGCGACTCCCGTCGACGGCTAGTCATGCGCCACTCCGAGATAGGCGTCGCGGACGGTATCGTCCTTGCGCACGTGCTCCGGGGTGCCGTCGGCGATCTTGCGCCCGTAGTCGAGCACCACCACGTGGTTGGAAATGTCCATCACCACGCCCATGTCGTGCTCGATCAGCGCGATGGTCGTCCCGAACTCGCCGCTGACGTCGAGGATGAAGCGGCACATGTCCTCCTTCTCCTCGACGTTCATGCCGGCCATGGGCTCGTCGAGCAGCAGCAGCTCGGGCTCGGCGGCCAGGGCCCGGGCCAGCTCCACCCGCTTCTGCAGCCCGTAGGGCAGCCGGCCGGCCGGCGTCTTGCGAATGGCCTGGATCTCCAGGAAGTCGATGATGCGCTCGACGAAGGCCCGGTGGGCCAGCTCCTGGCGGCGGGCCGGCCCCCACCAGAGCGCGTCGAGCAGGAAGGACCCGCGCATCTTGAGCACGCGCCCGGTCATGATGTTGTCGAGCACGGTCATGCCGCGGAACAGGGCCACGTTCTGGAAGGTGCGGGCGATGCCGAGCTCGGCGACGTCGGGCGGGCGCCAGCGCGTGCGCTCGCGGCCGGCGAAGGCGATGCGCCCCTCGTAGGGATGATAGAAGCCGCTGATGCAGTTCAGCAGCGTGGTCTTGCCGGCCCCGTTGGGCCCGATGATCGCGCAGATCTCGCCGCGGGGGATGCAGAGGCTGACGCGGTTGAGGGCCAGGAGGGCGCCGAAGCGGACGCTGACGCCGTCGACTTCGAGAAGCGGCTCCGAAGCTCCGGCGGGTCCTCTCACACGACCTCGCGAATCGCGACGTCGGCACGGACGGTGCCCGTGCGGCCGTCCTCGTACGTGACGCGGGCCTCGATCTCCACGCGCTCGCGGGCGCCGTAGAGGGCCTCGATGAGCGTGGCATACTTCTGGCCGATGTGGCCCCGCCGCACCTTGCGGGTGCGGGTGATCTCCTCGTCGTCCGGGTCCAGCTCCTTGTGCAGGATGAGGAACTTGCGGATCCGGGCGCCGCGCAGCACCTCGTCCTCGGCGGCCAGGCTCCGGTTCACCCGCATGACCTCCTGCGCGATCAGATCGTAGACCTCGGGCTTCTGGCTGAGGTCGGTATAGCTCGTGTAGGCAATCCCCCGGCGCTCGGCCCAGTTCCCGACCGCGGCCAGGTCGATGTTGATCAGCGCCGTGACGTAGGGCCGGTCCGGCCCCAGGGTGACGGCCTCCTTGACGAACGGCGAGAACTTCAGCTTGTTCTCGAGGTACTTGGGCGCGAACATCGTGCCGTCGGCCAGCCGCCCCAAGTCCTTGGCCCGGTCGATGATCTTCAGGTGCCCGCCGGCGTCCAGGAACCCCGCGTCCCCCGAGTGGATCCAGCCGTCCTCCACCGTCTGCCGGGTGGCCTCCGGGTTCTTGAAGTACCCCTGGAACACGCCCGGACTGCGGAACAGCACCTCCCCCGCCTCGGAGATCTTGACCTCGACCTGGGGCATCGGGGTGCCGACCGTGTCCAGGCGCACGTCGCCGTCCTTCTGCACGGCGACGAACACGCTGGCCTCGGTCATGCCGTACAGCTGCTTGACGTTGATGCCCAGCGCGCGGAAGAAGACGAAGATGTCGGGTCCGATCGCCTCGCCGGCCGTGTAGGCGACGCGGATGCGGCGCATGCCGAGGTTGTCGCGGAGCGGGCCGTAGACCAGCAGCCGGCCCAGCGGCGCCAGCAGGCGTGGCAGCCGCGGCAGCGGCTGGCCGGAGAGGCGGCGGCGCTCGAGGCTCTGGGCCAGGCGCATGAAGAAGTGGACGAGCGCCCGCTTCGGCCGCGCCGCGTCCTCGATGCGGATCAGCACGTTGGTCAGGAGATTCTCCCAGATGCGCGGCGGCGCGAAGAAATAGGTCGGGCCGATCTCCTTCAGGTCGTGCAGGACCGTGTCCGCGCTCTCGGGACAGTTGATCGCGAACCCGGTGACGATCGCCTGGGCGTAGGAGAGCATGTGATCGCCGACCCAGGCCATGGGCAGGTAGGCGAGCACCTCGTCGTCGGGGTGCAGCCCCTCCCGCTCGCCGGCGATGCGGGCCATCTCGACGAGGTTGCGGTACGAGAGCATGGCGCCCTTGGGGGCGCCGGTGGTCCCCGACGTGTAGCAGATGACCGCGGTGTCCTCGCCGCGCCCGCGGGCCACCTCGTCGTCGAAGTACCTCGGGTGGCCCAGCGCGAACTTCTCGCCGCGCTCCTCCAGCTCGGCCAGGCTCAGCAGCCCGGGCTCGGAGTAGCCGCGCAGGCCGCGCGGGTCGTCGTAGACGATGCACTCCAGGCGGGGGCAGTGCGCGCGCACCTGCAGGAGCTTGTCCACCTGCTCCTGATCCTCGGCCACGGCGAAGCGGGCCTCGGCGTGGTCGACGATGTAGGTCAGCTCCTTCTCGATCGAGTCCTGGTAGAGCGGCACCGGTACCCCGCCGAGCGCCTGGGTGGCGAGGGCGGCCCAGTACAGCTCGGGCCGGTTGTCGCCGACGATGGCGGTCTTGTCGCCGCGGGCGAAGCCGAGCGAGGCCAGGCCGAGGGCGATGCGGCGGCTGCGCTCGAAGTAGTCGCGCCACGTGTACGACTGCCAGATACCGAGGTCCTTCTCGCGGATGGCGACCCGGTGGGCCAGCCGCTCGGCGTTGGCGCGCGCCAGCTTGGGAAAGGTGTCGAGCGCCGGGCCGATCCTGCTCATCGTCTCTGTGTGCCTCCGCGCTACGTTGCGGGTCGAGGACTCCCGATCATGGGGGGCTTCGAGAGTGGCGTGAGTGTAGCCAAGCCACCACAGCGTGTCAAGCAATTCGGCCGGTATGACGGGGACTTACGACACAACGCGACGAGTTCGCGGAGAAGGGCCGCTTCCGAGATCACATTGCGGCCGTGGGCTCCCAGGCACAGAGCGGGTCGGAGCCGAGGACGTCGCCGGCCACGGCCCAGGCGCGGGCGCGCGAGCCCCCACACAAGGCGCGATAGTCGCAGACGCCGCAGCGCCCGCGGAACGCCTCTGGGTTGCGGAGGGCCTCGAACACCGCGTCGTCGCGGTAGAGGGTCCTGGGGCTCGTCCGGCGGACGTTGCCGGCGACGAGCGGGAGGAACCCCGAGGGGCTGACGTCGCCGTTGGCGGCGACGAACATGATCCCGTTGCCGTCGCGGATGCCGAAGCCGCGGGCCACGGCCGAGGAACGGATCTCCTCCCCGCTCCGGCCCTCGGCCCGCATCTGCTGGACCATCACCCGCCGGAAGTGGGGGGCCTCGGTCGTCGTCACCGTGAAAGGCCAGCGGGCAGCGTTGCGGGCGACCCAGCCCAGGGTCGTCTCCGCCTGGCGCGCGTCCAGCGGGATCAGCACGCGGCCCCGGCCGACCGGGACGAGGAAAAACAGGCTCCAGCGGGCGGCGCCCAGGCGCGCGACCACCTTGGCCAGGTCCTCCAGGTCACGGTGCGTCTCGCGGGTGACGAGCGTGTTGATCTGCAGCGGGACGCCGGCGGCCGTGACGTGGGCGGCGGCGGCCAGCGTCCAGCCGTAGCAGCCGAGCACGCCGCGGACCGCGTCGTGCCGGGCCGGCGTCGAGCCGTCCAGGCTGAGCGACATGGCGGACACGCCGGCATCGCGCAGCGCTCGGACCGTGGGGCCGTCGAGCGCCAGCGTCGCGCTCGGCGCCACCGACACGCCGAGGCCGAGGTCGACGGCCGCGCGGACGAGCAGGAGCAGGTCCGGCCGCTTGAGCGGGTCGCCGCCGGTGAAGATGACGTGGGGGCGCGGAGGCCCGGCCAGCGCGAGGTCCGCCAGGACGGCGCGACACTCGTTCGTCGTCAGCTCGTCGGCGGCGCGCTCGGGCTGGGCCTCCGCCCGGCAGTGCCGGCAGGCCAGGTCGCACGCGCGCGTCAGCTCCCAGTAGACGCGCAGCGGAGCGCGGGCGCTCACGCCCGGCGTCCCAGCGGGACGACGTCCCGCCGCCCGGGGCCGACGTACAGCTGCCGGGGCCGGGCGATCTTCTGCTCGGGGTCACCGAGCATCTCCACCCACTGGGCCAGCCAGCCCGCCGTCCTCGGGATGGCGAACATCACGGTGAACATCTCGGCCGGCAGCCCGAGGGCCTCGTAGATGAGACCGGAGTAGAAGTCCACGTTGGGGTAGAGCTTGCGGCTGACGAAGTAGTCGTCCTGCAGGGCGATGCGCTCCAGCTCCAGCGCGATCGGCAGGAGCGGGCTCGGGCGCGTCACCCCGAACACCTCGTCGGCCATGCGCTTGATGATCCGCGCCCGCGGGTCGTAGTTCTTGTAGACCCGGTGGCCGAAGCCCATCAGCTTGGCCTCGCCGGCCTTCACCTTGCGGATGAAGTCGGGGATCCGCGACGGCGTGGCCACCTCGCGCAGCATCCGCAGCACCGCCTCGTTGGCGCCGCCATGTAGCGGCCCGTAGAGTGCGGCGGCGGCCGCCGCCGTCGCCGAGTAGGGATCGACCCCGGACGAGGCGACGCTGCGCATCGCGTTGGTCGAGCAGTTCTGCTCGTGGTCGGCGTGCAGGATGAACAGCACCTCCAGCGCGCGCTCGATCGCCGGATCCGGCTTGTACTTCAGCTCGGAGGTGCGGAACAGCATGCTGAGGAAGTTGCCGGTGTAGCTCAGCTCGTTGTCGGGATAGACGTAGGGCTGGCCCAGGCGATGCCGGAAGGCGAAGGCGGCCAGCGTGGGCATCTTGGCGATGAGCCGGTAGATCTGCAGGTCGCGGTGGCCCGGATCGTGGTTCACGCGAGCGTCCGGGTAGAACGTCGACAGCGCCGCCACCGCCGAGATCAGCATGCTCATCGTGTGGGCGTCGTGGTGGAAGCCGTCCATGAACTTCTTGACGTTCTCGTGGACGCGCGTGTGGTGGGTGATCTGCCAGGTCCACTGCTCCAGCGCCCGGGCCGTCGGCAGCTCGCCGTAGATCAGCAGGTAGGCGACCTCGAGGAACGTCGCTTGCTCGGCCAGCTGCTCGATCGGATAGCCGCGGTACCAGAGGATCCCCTTGTCGCCGTCGATGAACGTGATGCCGCTGCGCGTCGAGGCGGTGTTGGTGAAGGCCGGGTCGTAGCCGAGGAGGCCGAAGTCGTCCGGCCCCGTGCGCATCTGCCGGAGGTCCCTCGTCCGGACGGCGCCGTCAGTGATCGGCAGCTCGTAGGACTTCCCGCTGCGGTTGTCGCGGACCGTGAGGCTATCGTGACCCATGGCGCGGCCCTCCTCGGACGCCTCACGGCGTGCAAGCGGAGTGCCCGGGCGCGGCGTCTCGACTATTGCACTACGTCGGTAGGGCGTTCGGGGGTCTCTCGGTCGCCGGAGGAGGCAGGAGTGGACGCGTGAACGGTGCCCGCCCGTGCCTCGGTGAGGCAGAGGCGCCACACTGAGGGGGCGCGCGAAGAGAGGGGCGCGCTACCGGAATCGATAGGCCAGCGTGACGCCGATGATGTGCGCGGTGTAGTTGCGGTCGTCGTCGCCGAGCCAGATCGACGTCACGCCGGGCAGCACCGGCGTCAGCCGGTCCGTCCGCCAGTCGTTCTTCTGGAACGACTCGAAGGCGTAGCCGAGGCTGGCCGTCCACGACTTCCAGAAGTGGTACCGGAGCGCGGTGTCCACGTGGAGCAGCTGGTCCTGGGTCGCCGGGATCGGCTTGGCGCGCGCCGACGCGCGCTGCGCCGCCGTGCCGCTCGCCGGTGGCACGGGGTTGTGGGTGTCGTCGTCCCCGACCGCGATCGAGTAGTTCGCGCCCGCCGTCCACTCGAGCACCCGCGGGATCAGGCCGAGGCGGAAGCCGGCGTGCAGGGTGTGGATCGTGTCGGCCTGGTTCGAGACCCACTCGTAGTCCTTGAAGTCGAAGGTCGTGGCGCCGGTGACCGGCCGGCTGCGCGAGCGGAGCTGCCGGGAGAACGCCTCGCGCAGGTAGCCCGTGGAGAAGGACATGCGCTCGGCCGGGCTCCAGGTGACGTCCATGCCGGCCAGCCAGCTGGTCTCCTCCTGGAGGCCCAGTCGCGAGGCGATGTAGTCGTCCTGCCGGTAGCCGAACGTCGGCGTGATCGACAGCGTCTCCAGCGGCGTGAACTGCAGGATGACGTCGACCT
>DASTOJ010000294.1:0-4386 GCA_035762565.1 Candidatus Methylomirabilota bacterium
CAGCTGCCGGAAGGACCGCGCGAGCGCGAGGAGATTGCGAAGATCGCGCAGCCGCGGGCGCCGGAGGTCGGGCGGGGTCATCGTCAGGGTGGGCTCGACGACGCCGGCCACTCGCTCCAGCATCGCCTCGTAGCGCGGGTAGCGCTCGGCGTCGCGCACGCTGAACTTGGCGATCTCCTTGCGCGTGAGATCGGCGTCGGGGCCCATGAGCAGCGAGCGGCCGTCGGGGACCGGCGTGAAGGACGACGGGGCGCGGGGCAGGACGTGGAAGCCGTGGTCGGCCAGCCGCAGGTCCCGCACGATGGCCTTGTGGAACAGGCTGTTCACGTAGGCGGCCGTGGAGACCTTGAACCCGGGGAACGTCTCCTCGGTCACGCAGGCGCCGCCGACCACGTGGCGCCGCTCCAGCACGAGCACCCGCCGCCCCGCCCGCGCCAGATAGCAGGCCGTCACGAGGCCGTTGTGCCCGGCTCCCACGATGATGGCGTCGTAGCGCGACGGTGTCCGGTTCACTGCGGGCCTTATGTTATCGTGTCGGACCAGACCACCCCGGGGAGGAGCCTGCGTGCGACGTTTCGAGCTGGCCGTACCTGACACTGTCGAGGCTTGCCTGGGTGTGCTCGCCAAGCGAGGCGCCGAGGCCAAGCTGCTGGCCGGCGGGACCGACCTGCTGCCCCAGCTGAAGAACCACCTGCTCAAGCCCGCCTGCGTGATCGACGTCTCCGGCGTGCCGGATCTCCGAGTGCTGGAGGGTGACGCCCGGCGCGGGTTCCGCGTCGGCGCCTCCGTGACCGCGCGGGAGCTGGAGCAGCACCCCGGCATCCGCGCGGCCTACCCCGCGCTCGCCGAGAGCGCGGCGCTGGTCGGCTCCATCCAGGTGCGCAACCTGGCCACTCTGGGCGGCAACATGTGCAACGCCGCGCCGTCGGCCGACATGGCGCCGCCGCTCATCGCGCTGGAGGCCGAGGCGGTCATTGCCGGGCCGCGCGGGCCGCGGCGGGTGCCGATGGCCGACTTCTTCGCCGGCGTGCGCCGCACGGTGCTGGGCCCCGACGAGTTGCTGGTGGAGTTCGTGCTGCCGCCGCCGGCGGCGCGCGGGGGCGGCAGCTACCAGCGCCACACGCCGCGACGCGAGCTGGACATCGCGGTCGTGGGCGTGGCCTCGCAGGTGACGCTCGCCGACGGCATCTGCGGCAAGGCCCGGATCTCGCTCGCGGCCGTCGCCCCCACGCCGGTGCGGGCGGCGGCCGCCGAACGGGCGCTCGAGGGCCAGCCGCTGACCCCGGCGGCGATCGAGCGGGCCGCCGAGCTGGCCGTGCAGGCCGCGCGGCCGATCGACGACCAGCGTGGCTCCGCCGACTTCCGCCGCCACCTGGTGCGCGTCCTGACCCGGCGCACGCTCACCCGCGCGCTCCGGCGCGCTTCCGGAGGTTCCTGATCGTGGCCAAGCTCGCGCTCGCCTGCACCGTCAACGACGAGCCGGTCGAGGTGCTCGTCCGGCCCTACGACACGCTGCTCGACGCCCTGCGCGAGGAGCTGCGGCTCACCGGCCCCAAGGAAGGCTGCGGGACCGGCGACTGCGGCGCCTGCACCGTCCACGTGGACGGCAAGCCGGTCGCCAGCTGCCTCATGCTCGCCATGCAGGCGCGCGGCCGCGCGGTGCTCACGATCGAAGGGCTGGCGAACTCCGGCGCGCTGCACCCGCTGCAGGACGCGTTCGTCCGCCTCGGCGTGCCGCAGTGCGGGTTCTGCATCCCGGGCGTGCTCATGGCGGCCGTCGCCGTGCTGGCCGAGCACCCGCGCCCAACCGACGAGCAGATCCGGTACGGCATCGCCGGCAACCTCTGCCGGTGCACCGGCTACACGAAGATGATCACCGCGATCGCGGAGGCGGCCGCCGCCGCGCCCGCCGGGAGGGCCTGAGGGCATGGCGACCGTGATGAAGACCACGCGCGAGGTGAAGGGCGTCGGGCTCGCGATCCCCCGCCCGGACGGGCCCGAGAAGGTCACCGGCGGCACCGAGTACGTCGCCGACCTCAAGCCCAAGGGGATGCTGCACGCCAAGTTGCTGAGGAGCCCGCACGCTCACGCGCGGATCAAGCGGATCGACACGAGCAAGGCGAAGGCCCTGCCCGGGGTGCGGGCCGTCCTGACCGCGAAGGACATCCCGACGCTCAAACGCAAGGCGCCGACGCGGGCGCACGCCGTGCTGGCGATCGATCGCGTGGTGTTCGTGGGCCAGCCGGTGGCCGCGGTGGCCGCCGACGAGCCGGCGATCGCCGAGGAGGCGCTCGACCTCATCGCCGTCGAGTACGAGGTGCTGCCGGCCGCCGTCGATCCGCTCGCCTCGATGCAGCCCGGGGCGCCGCCGGTCGCCGAGGCCGGCACCGAGGCGGACACCAGCGAGGCGCTGGCCCACTCGGGGGTGGCGGCCGCGAAGTCGGAGGCCGGGCCGCCCAGGGCGGTCAACATCTCCCAGCAGGTGAAGCTGCAGCGGGGTGACGTGGCCAAGGCGTTCGGCGAGTCGGACGTCGTGATCGAGAAGACCTACCGGGTACCGATGGTCCACCAGGGCTATCTCGAGCCGCACGCGGTGCTCGCCCAGTGGGACACGAACGGTCTGCTCACGCTCTGGGCCAGCACGCAGGGCTCCTTCAACACGCGCTCGGAGGTGGCCGACATCCTGGGCCTGGAGGAGAACCAGGTCCGCGTGATCCCGGTGGAGTGCGGCGGCGGCTTCGGCGGCAAGATCCGGGCGCTCTGCGAGCCGATCACGGCGGCGCTGGCCAAGGCCACGGGCCGGCCGGTGCGCTACGTCATGACCCGGCGCGAGGAGCTGGAGGCCGGCAACCCGGCGCCCCAGGTCATCATCAAGCTCAAGACGGGCGTCAAGCGGGACGGCACGCTCATGGCGCTCGACGCCGACACGATCGTCGAGTCGGGCGCGTTCTCGGGCGCGGTGCTCACGATGAGCGCGGTCTTCCTGGCCAGCGTCTACAAGTGGCCCAACTTCGAGGTCCGCGGCTTCGAGGTGCTGACCCACAAGCCCAGCATCGCGGCCTACCGGGCGCCGACCGCGCCGCACACGTTCTTCGCCGTCGACTCGCAGATGGAGCTGCTCGCCCGCGAGCTGGGCGTGGACGCGGTGGAGTTCCGCCTCCGTCACCTCATCGTCGAGGGCGACGCGATGGCCAACGGCCAGAAGTGGCAGAGCAACGGCGCCAAGGAGGTGCTCCGGCGGATCGCCGAGCACCCGCTCTGGAGAAACCGCGCGGCCTGGTCGGCCCAGAGCGGCAAGGACGGTCACGGCCTGTGCGGGACCGGGCTGGCCCTCGGCGGCTGGATCCCCGGGCTGCAGCCCACCGGCGCCACCGTCCGCCTCAATCCCGACGGCTCGCTCAGCGTGCTCACGGGCCAGGTGGACATCGCCGGCACCAACATCGCGCTGGCCCAGATCGCCGCCACCGCCTACGGCCTCGACATCGACAAGATCCGCATCACGACCGGCGACACCGACGTGGCGCCGATGACGGGCCTGAGCGCCGGCAGCAAGACGATCTACACGGTCGGCACCGCCGTGCTGGAGGCGGCCAAGGACGCGCGCAAGCAGACGCTCGAGATCGCCGCCAAGGAGATGGAGGCCGCCGTCGAGGACCTCGAGATCGAGGACGGCCGCGTGGTCGTCCGCGGCGTGCCCGACAAGGGCGTGACGCTGGCCTCGATCGGCAAGAAGGGCAACCTCTACATGTCGAAGGTGCCGCCGGTGCTGGGCGTGAGCCATCCCGCCTTCGCGGTGCAGGCGCCGGCATTCGCCGCCGAGCTGGCCCGCATCGAGGTGGATCCCGACACGGGCCAGACCACGATCCACGACTTCGTGGTCGTGCAGGACGCCGGCAAGGCGATCAACCCCCTCGGCGTCGAGGGCCAGATGCAGGGCGGCGCCGTCCAGAGCATCGGCATCGCGCTGACCGAGGCGATGATGTACGACAAGGACGGCCGCCTGATGAACCCGAGCCTGCTCGACTACCGCAAGCTCACCGCGGCCGACCTGCCGAACATCGAGACGATCATCGTGGAGGTGCCGGCGCCGGCCGGGCCGTTCGGCGCCCGAGGCGTCGGCGAGCCCCCGATCGTGCCGGCGCCGGCCGCGCTCGCCAACGCGGTCCACGACGCCACCGGCGTGCGCCTCACCGAGCTGCCGCTGTCGCCCGAGCGCATCGCGCTGGCCATCGCCGCCCGCCAATGAGTCTCGCGGATCTGGTGAGCGCCGGACGGTCGCTGCCCCCCGCTGCGCCTCCGATGACGCGCCTGTCGCCGTGGACTCGCCCCGGATGTGGCTCGCGCGAGCCCCCCATCCCCCCGAGGGGGTTGGGCCGGCGTCGAGCC
>DASTOJ010000295.1:0-6597 GCA_035762565.1 Candidatus Methylomirabilota bacterium
TCGGGCCCAGACCAGTCGAATCGTTGGCGGCTCGCTCGCCGGGCCCTGCGCTCGAACGGCGACGACGGCTCGCCATGATGGCGCGCCCGAGGCCCTCCCGGACCCGCCGCCAGACCCGCGGCGTCACCCCGCTCGGCGAGATTCATCAGCTGGAGCTCCAGGCGAACGGCGCGAAGTGGCCGTTGTTGTGGCCGGAGGTATCGTCCCAGTCGATACCGAACGCGTGCATGTGGCTGCGCGAGGCCTTGGCCAGGGCCAGGCGGGCGGCGGCCGGGTGGCCGACGTTGTCGAGGTAGATCGGCTCGTCCTGTCGCGCTCCCGGGATGCCCTCGACCGAGAGGTCGAGCGCGCCCGGGATCGACACCGCCCGGCGCATGCCGTTCTTCTCGATCGTGATCGGCTTCGCCTCGACGCCGGCGAACCGTCCGACCAGCGGGCCGAGCGCCGCCATGGGGCCGCCGCCCTGCCCGCTCGCGATCGCCGCCAGCGCCTCGCGCTGCGTGGCCGAGGCGCGCTCGTCGACGATCACGCCGACGGTCCAGTTGCCCTGGATCATCGCGCCCGGCGTGTGCAGCAGCACCGCAAAGCTCAGGCCGTCGAGCCGGGTATCGCCGTGCTGGCCGCGCTCGACGCGGAACACGAGGCCGGCGTCGCACGACCCCTTGGTCGGCCGGGCGGCCAGGCCCGAGGTCGGGCAGGGGCAGACGGAATCACAGCTGCACGCCTCGAAGTACTCGCCGCTGATCCGCCACTGCGCGTTCGCCATGACATCCTCCTCGACTGCTGAACGTTCACATCGAGTGACCGCCGCCTCGGAGCGACGCCGCGAGGTCGGGCACGAGCGCAACCGCCGCGCCCAGGAGCACCAGCACGACCCCCGTCGCCCACGCGATCCATTCTCCCCGCGGCAGCAACTTCTCCGCCGCCACGACCGCCGCGACGAGCAGGACCCAGGCGAGGCCCATGGCGCCGGCCGCGACCAGTACCACCATCAGCGCCCAGCAGCAGCCCAGGCAGTAGATCGCGTGAGCCCAGCCCAGCGCCAGGCCGCCGCGCCAGCCGCCGCGCCAGCGGCCGAGGAAAAAGCCGAGCGGGCTGCGACAGCGCCGCAGGCACCCCCGCTTGAGCGGCGAGAGCTGGAAGGCCCCGGCCACCACGAGCAGCGCGGCGACCACCCAGGCGCGCGGCCGGGCGTCGAGCGCGCTCAGCGCGACGCTCGCGAGGTAGATCGGGATGCCCGACGCCGCCCACAGCCCGAGGTAAACCAGCGTGAACAGCGCCACCGGCATCACCCGGGCGCCCGCGCCGGCCGCGCTCCGCTGGGTGACGGCGTACAGCCCGATCATCGGCAGCGCGCTCGGCAGCATCATCGCCGCCATCATGACGCCCCACGCGGCCACGTACGCGAGGCCGTCGAGCCAGCCGGCCGTCATCACCATGTCCATGCCGGCCATGTCGTCCGTCAGCGCCCACCACAGCACGCGGGCCCAGGCCACGCCGGTGAGCGCGAGCAGCATCGCGTACGTCAGGACGGTCGTGCGGTCGTGGCCCGCCACGACCGTGCGTGCCGGAGCCGAGTCGGGAGGACTGCCGCCGCGCATGACGCAGACACTCTAGCCCGCGTCGCGGCGCTCGCGCAATCGGGCGGCCCGGCGCGCGGTGGGGACCAGCAGGCCGGCCCGGCTCGCGGTGACCAGCAGCACGCCCGCCAGCGTGGCGACGCCGCCGGCGATCTCCACCGCCGTCGGACGGCCGCCGAACAGCGCGACCGACCACAGCCACGTCACGACCGGCGTCAGGGTCAGCACGATGGTCAGGAAGCTCATGTCGAGGCGGCGCAGGGCGAGGTAGTAGACGCTCCGACTGAGCACGACGTTCACCGCCGCCGCCACGATGAGCCAGCCCCACGTCACCGGGGTCGGCCACACCAACGCCCCCTGGGCCACGGCCAGCGCGGTGACCACGGCCGCGACCGAGGCCACCCGGAAGAACATGAACTCGCCGAACGGGATCTCGCCCGCGAACCGCTTCACCAGCGCGGAGTGGACGGCGTAGAGCGCCGTCGAGGCGATCACCAGGAGTGAGCCCCAGCGCAGGTACTCGCCGGGCTGAAAGCTGATCGAGAGCACGCCGGCGACCGCGATGACCGCGCCGGCGATCTCCACTCCCCGCAGGCGCTCGCCCAGCCAGGCGACGCCGAGCCCGACGCCGAACAGGATGGACGTGCGCGACAGGAGCGCCGCCGTCCCGGGGTCGACGTACTCGACGGCGACGAAGCCCATGTTGGTGTTGACGCCCACCAGGAGCCCGACGGCCAGGAACAGCCACCGGTGGCGCCACAGGACCGACCAGTCCAGGCGGCCCCGCATGAGCACGGCGATCTGCGCCGTCCCCACGACCATCATGTACATCGCGCCCGCGGCCGGCGGGACCAGCGGCAGGAGCAGCCGCGCGAAGATGTAGTAGAGGCTCTCGACGATCAGCAGCGCGACGACCAGCACCTGTGGGTGGGTCAATCTCCCATCACCAGGCCGCCGTCGACCTTGAGGGCCTGGCCGGTCATGTAGTCGGAGTCCGGGCCGGCGAGGAAGGCGACCACGCCGGCCACGTCGTCGGCCGTCTCCGGACGGCCGAGCGGGATGCCCGCGATCCGCCGCTTCCACGCCTCGCGCGGGGCCAGGCCGTGGAGCGCACCCAGCTCGCGGTCGAGCTGCGCCCACATCGCCGTGTCCACCGCGCCGGGGCAGACGCAGTTGGAGGTGATCCGGTCGGGCGCCAGGGCCTGGGCGGCCGAGCGGGTGAGGCTGATCACCCCGGCCTTGGACGCCGAGTACGGCGTGGTGAGGTGATTGCCGCCGCGATAGCCGGCGATCGAGGCGGTGTGGATGAGCTTGCCGCGCAGCTCGGAGCCGGGCATGGGCGGCTGCGCCTTCATGCGCCGCGCCACGGCCTGCAGCACGAAGAACACGGCCTTGAGGTTGACGCTCATGACGCGGTCCCACTCCGTCTCGGTGACGTCGAGCAGCGGCTGCACGCGGATCACGCCGGCGTTGTTGAAGAGCACGTCGAGGCGACCCCAGCGGCGATAGGGCTCGTCCACCATCCTGGCGACGTCGGCCGCGCGCGTCACGTCGGCCTGGACGGCGGCGCCGTTCAGCTCGGCGGCGAGCTTGTCGACGGCTGCGCCGTCGAGATCGGCGAGCACGAGGCGGGCGCCGGCGCCGGCCAGCCGCCGCGCGGATGCCGCCCCGATGCCGCCGGCAGCACCCGTGATGAGAACGACGCGGTCATCGAGGTCGGTCATAGAGTCCTCCGGGACGGCAAGTGGCGTCGGGGCCCCCACCCAACCGCACACGCTCATCGAGGACCGTCACGGCTGTGCCGGGGCGGTCCGAGCGTCGGGGGGTGTGGGGGCCATGTCGGGGCCCCCACTCAGAAGCTCAAACCGCCAGGTCTCCCCGTGGCGGACGATGCGGCCGGCGGTCGGGTGGTGGAAGTGGGTGCCGAGCACGGTCACCGGCGTGTCGGCGTAGCGCTCGCAGAACGCGCGTCGGGTCTTCGCCGCCGCCGCGGCGTCGCTGTCGAACGGCGTCTGCCACTGCGGCTCGGCCATCTGGATCGGGTGATGCATGAGGTCGCCGGCGATCACGGCGTCCTCGCCGCCCGAGCTGAGGCGCACGCTGACGTGGCCGGGCGTGTGGCCGGGCGTGGGCTCCAGCCGGATCTCGCCGGAGATCCGGTGGTCCATCTCGACGAGATCGGCGAGGCCGGCCGCGAGCACGGGCTCGACGCTGTCGGCCATGATCCGCTGCGTGTCCACGTCGCGCTCGGCGGACCAGTGCTCCCACTCCCGCCGCGCGAAGAGATGGCGGGCGCGGGGGAAGGTCGGCACCCAGCGGCCGTCGTCCAGGCGCGTGTTCCAGCCGACGTGGTCCACGTGCAGGTGCGTGCACACGACGACGTCGATCGACTCGGGTGGAAAGCCGGCCGCTCGCAGATCGTCCAGGAAGCTCGTCTGCAGCATGTGGAAGGGCGCGCGCCCGCCGCGGTCCTTGTCATTGCCCACGCAGGTGTCCACGAGCGCCGTGAGCCCCGGCGCCTCGATCAGGAAGGCGTGGATGGACTGCAGGAAGCGCCCCTTGTCGTCGAGGAAGTGGGGCGCGAGCCAGCCCCGATGGCGCTCGACGGCCTCGGGGACGGCGGCCGGCAGCAGCCACGTCGGCCGCGTGGGCCCCGCGCGCTCGACGACGCTCGAGATGCGCAGGCGGCCCAGCGCGATCACGCGACCTGCTTGCGGATGCGGTCGTGCAACGCGGCGAGGCCCGCCAGCATGGCGTCCACGGAACGAGCGCCAGCCTGGAACACCGCGGTCGCGTTGAGCGCGACCCACCCGAAGCCCATCGCCTTCAGCTCGGCCACGCGCGCCACGACCCGGTCGTGCTCGGCGTAGAACCGCTTGCCCTCGGCGTCGCGCGGCGGCGGCGCCACCATGCTCTGCAGGCCGATCGTCTTCGGATCGCGGCCGGCCGCCTCGGCGTGGCGGTGGATCGCCGCGATCGCCGCGCGCGCGCCGGCGGCGTCGGTGATGCGGCTGGCCAGCCAGCCGTCGCCGAGCCGCCCCACCCGGCGATAGGCGGCCTCCGACGTGCCGCCGATCCAGATCGGCAGCCGCCGCCCCTGCGGCGGCTTGGGCTCCATCGCCATCGCGGTCATGGGGTAGTGCGGGCCGGGGGCGTCCACCTGCGGCTCGCTCCAGTACGCGCGCAGCAGGCCGATCGCCTCGTCCATCCGCCGGCCACGGGTGCGGAAGTCCTCGCCGAGCGCCTCGTACTCCGACTCCTGCCAGCCCACGCCGACGCCGAGCCGGACGCGGCCGCCCGACAGCGTGTCGAGCGTGCTCACCTGCTTGGCCACCAGCGTCGGATGCCGTTGCGGCAGCACCAGCACCTCGGTGCCGAGCGTGACGCGCTCGGTGACGGCGGCGACGTGCGACAGCAGCATGAGCGCTTCCAGGATGGGCATCGTCGCCGCGTAAGGCCCTGGCGGGCGCCCATGGCCCGGATAGCCCATCACCACGTGATCGAAGACGTCGATGTGGTCGTAGCCGATCTGCTCGATCGCCCGGGCGAAGCGGCGCACCGCGTCCGGCCCCTCGCGGTACGACACGCTGGGGAACTCGACGGTGAGCTTCATGGCCGCGGGATTCTCACACGGCGAGGTAGCCGCCGTCGACGACCACCTCGGTGCCCGTGATGTAGGAGGCCTCGTCGGAGGCCAGGAACAGCACGGCGTGGGCGACCTCCTCGACACGACCCTCGCGCCGCATCGGCACCGCCTTGATCATCTTGTCCCGCCACGCGGGGTCGGCCGAGCCCTTCGACGAGCGCATGGGCGGCAGCATGCCCGGGTGCACGGAGTTGACGCGAATCCCGTCCGTCGCGTACTGGACGGCCGCCGCCTTGGTCATGATGCGCACGGCGCCCTTGGAGGCGTTGTAGGCCATGTGGATCGCGTGCTGGCCGACGAAGCCCGAGATCGACGAGATGTTGACGATCGAGCCGCCCCCGGTCCTCTGCATCTGGCCGATCGCGTGCTTCATGCCGAGGAACACGCCCTTGGCGTTGACCGCCATCAGCCTGTCCCAGGCCGGCGTGCTCAGCGTGTCGGGGTCGAACGTGCCGCTGATCCCCGCGTTGTTGACGAGGACGTCGAGCCGGCCGAAGGCCGCCACCGTCGCCGCGATCGCCGCCTGCCACTCGGCCTCGCTGGAGACGTCGAGCTTCACGAACCGCGCCTGGCCGCCGCCGGCCAGGATCTTGTCGGCCGTCTGCCGTCCCTCGATCTCGAGCACGTCCGCCACCACGACCCGGGCGCCCTCCCGGGCGAAGATCATCGCCTCGCTCTGCCCCATACCACTGGCACCACCTGTAATGAGGGCCACCTTCCCGGCGAGTCGCATGGGAGCCTCCTTGGCCGCGGTCGGTCTGTCGGGCCGCGCGCCCGTAGAGTACACTGCTCACGCCATGGACTGGACCTCGGAGAGCGTCTCCACCGCCGGCGCGTCAGTGCACGTGGCCCGGGCCGGCTCCGGTCCCCCGCTCCTGGTGCTCCACCACGACATCGGCACGCCCGACGGCCTGCCCTTCTACGACGCGCTGGCCCGCGACTTCACGGTGCTGCGTCCGTCGCACCCGGGCTACGACAAGTCGGAGCGCCCGGCCTGGATGCGCAACGTGCGCGACATGGCCGCCGTCTACCAGGCCCTGCTCGCCCGCCACGACGCCACGCGCGACCGGCGCGACGTCGCGCTCGTCGGGCTCGGCTTCGGCGGCTGGATCGCCGCCGAGATGGCGACGATGGCGCCCCGGGGGCTGCGGCGCCTGGTGCTGGTGGGCGCCATGGGGATCAAGCCCGAGCGCGGGGAGATCGCCGACCAGGCGCTGCTGTCCTACATCGACTACGTGCGCCTGGGCTTCGTCGATCCGCGCGCGTTCGAGCGCATCTTCGGCGCCGAGCCGCCGACCCCGACGCTGGAGCAGTGGGACCTCAACCGCGAGATGACGTTCCGGATCGCCTGGAAGCCGTACATGTACAACC
>DASTOJ010000296.1:0-16202 GCA_035762565.1 Candidatus Methylomirabilota bacterium
TGTTCACCAGCAACCCCCTCGGCAACCAGTACACGTTCCGGTACAACACGCTGCACAAGCCGTTCGACAATCCCAAGGTCCGCCAGGCCGTCCTCCACGCCTTCAACCAGGAGGACTTCCTCAAGGGCGTGATCGGTGACCCGACCTACTACAAGACCTGCAAGTCGTTCTTCCCGTGCGGCTCCCCGCTGGCCTCGACCAAGGCCCTGGAGGGCCTGCTCGACTCCAACTTTGAGAAGTCCAAGGCGCTGCTCAAGGAGGCCGGCTACGACGGCACTCCCGTCCTCCTGATGCACTCGACCGATCTCGCGGTGCTCAACAACCTGGCGCCGGTCGCCAAGTCGCTGCTGGAGAAGGGCGGCTTCAAGGTCGACATGCACTCGATGGACTGGCAGACGCTCGTCGCCCGGCGCGCCAAGAAGGACCTGCCCACGGCCGGCGGCTGGAACGCGTTTCTGACCTCGTGGGTGGCCGCCGACATCCTGAACCCGGTGATGATGGGGTTCCTGAACGCCTCCTGCGAGAAGGCCATGTTCGGCTGGCCCTGCGACAAGGACATCGAGGGGCTGCGCGACGCCTTCTCGCGCGAGTCGAACCCGGCCAAGCAGAAGCAGATCGCCGACCAGGTACAACTGCGGGCGGTGCAGTACCCGACCCATATCCCGCTCGGCCAGTGGTACGGCGCCTTCGCCCTGCGAAAGAACGTCGACGGCGTGCTCGAGGCGCCCGTCACCGTCTTCTGGAACGTGACCAAGAAGTAAGCGCGGTCCGGGCGGCGGCGCGCGGACCCCGGATCCGCACGCCGCCGTCGCCCGCCGTCGAGAATGCTGCCCTACGTCGGCCGCCGCCTCCTCGCCACCGTCCCCGTCATGACCGTGGTGGCGGTCGTCGTCTTCATGCTGCTGCGGCTCACCACCGGCGACCCGGCCGCCATCATCGCCGGTGACAACGCGACGAGCCAGGACGTGGCGGCGATCCGCACCAAGCTCGGCCTGGACCGTCCGATCACCCGGCAGTTCGCGATCTGGATCGGCAACGTCCTCCGCGGCGACCTCGGCGAGTCGTTCTTCTTCAAGAAGCAGGTGAGCGAGCTGATCGTCGAGCGGGTCGAGCCCACGCTGGCGCTGGCCACGTGCACCCTCGTGCTGGCGGTCACGCTGGCGGTGCCGCTCGGTGTGCTCGCGGCCTGGCGGCGTGGCACGTGGATCGACCGCGGGGTGATGGGGCTCTCGGTGCTCGGCTTTTCGGTGCCCGTGTTCGTGATCGGCTATGTGCTCATCTACCTGGTCGCGATCCAGCTGAACTGGCTGCCGGTGCAGGGTTACCAGCGACTGGCCGACGGCTTCGGCGGCTTCATCGAGCGGTTGATCCTGCCGTCGATCACCCTGGCCATCATCTACGTGGCCCTCATCGCGCGCATCACCCGTGCCAGCGTGCTGGAGGTGCTCAACGCCGACCACGTCCGCACGGCCCGCGCCAAGGGCCTCGGCGACGCCGCCGTGCTCGTGCGCCACGTGCTGCGTAACGCGGCGGTGCCGATCGTGACGATCATCGGTCTCGGCGTGGCGCTGCTGATCGGCGGGGTGGTGGTGACGGAGTCCGTCTACGCGATCCCCGGCCTCGGCCGGTTGACCGTCGACGCCGTGCTGGCTCGCGACTATCCCACCGTGCAGGCGGTAATTCTATTGTTCTCGGTGGTCTACGTGCTGATCAACCTGGTGGTCGATCTCTCCTACACGCTTCTCGACCCGAGGATCCGTTATTGAAGGCGGTGGCCGAGCCGGTCGCGACGCGGTTGCTCGAGCCCGTCGCCGAGCGGGCCGGCGTCGCCCGCCTGATGACGCGCAACCGCAGCGTGCTCTTCGGCGGCACGATCCTGGCGGTCGTCGTGCTGGTGGCGCTGCTGGCGCCGGCGCTCGGCACCACGGATCCCGCCCGGGTCGAGCCGGTGCTGCGCAACAAGCGCCCGGGCGCGGTGGCCAGCACGCGGAACGCGGACGGCAGCCGGACCGAGCGCACGCACTGGATGGGCACCGACAGCCTCGGCCGCGACGTCTACAGCCGGGTCCTGTACGGCGCCCGGGTCTCGCTGATCGTGGGCCTCTCGGTGGCGCTGATCAGCACGGCGGTGGGCCTCGTCATCGGCGTGACGGCCGGGTACGTCCGCTGGCTGGACGGCGTCGTGATGCGGATCATGGACGGCCTCATGTCGATCCCGGCGATCCTGCTGGCCATCGGGCTGGTGTCGCTGTCGCGGGCGGGGCTGCGCACGGTCATCATCGCCATCGTCATCCCCGAGGTGCCGCGCGTGGTGCGCCTCGTCCGCTCGGTGGTCCTCTCGATCCGGGAAGAGCCCTACGTGGAGGCGGCGACGGCGCTGGGAGCGCGCCTTCCGGCGCTGCTCGCCCGCCACGTGCTTCCCAACACGCTGGCCCCGCTGATCGTGCAGGGCACGTTCATCTGCGCCTCGGCGATCCTGGTCGAGGCGATCCTGTCGTTCCTCGGCGTGGGCATCCCCCCGGAGACGCCGACCTGGGGCAACATCATGGCCGAGGGCCGGGCGCTGTTCCGGATCTTTCCCCACAACATCCTCTTCCCCGGGGTCTTCCTGGCGCTCACCGTGCTGGGCGTGAACATCCTCGGCGACGGCCTGCGCGACTCGCTCGATCCGCGCCTGCGCTCGAGGTTGTGAGGTGAGCGGGAGCACCGCCGAGGTCGTCGTCTGCGGCGCCGGCATCGCCGGCATCGCCGCCGCCTACCACCTGGCCGTGCGCCGCGGCGTGAGCGGCGTCGTGCTGGTGGATGAACGGCCCCCGCTGTCGCTCACCAGCGACAAGTCGGCCGAGTGCTATCGCAACTGGTGGCCGGGCCCGGGCGACGCCATGGTCGCCGCCATGAACCGCAGCATCGACCTCCTCGAGGAGCTGGCCCGCGAGAGCGGCAACGTCTTTCGCATGAACCGGCGGGGCTACCTGTTCGCCACCGCCGATCCCGCCCGCGTCCCCCGGTTCCTGAGCGCGGCCCGGGAGGCCGCGGCGCTCGGCGCCGGCCCCGTGCGGCTGCACGAAGGTCCCGGCAGCGACTATCAGCCGGCGCCGGCCATCGGCTTCGAGGCGCAGCCGGCGGGCAGTGACGTGATCACCGACCGCGCGCTCATCCGACGCCACTTCGGCTGGCTCGCCGACGACACGGTCGCGGTGCTCCACGCGCGTCGGTGCGGCTGGCTGAGCGGCCAGCAGCTCGGCATGTACCTGCTCGAGCGGGCGCGCGACAAGGGCGTGCGGCTGCTGACGGCGCGCGTCGCGGGCGTCGAGACTGCGGGCGGCCGCGTCGCGGCGGTGCAGGTGAGCGGCGCCGGCGGCACGCGCACGCTGGCGACACCGCGCTTCGTGGCCGCTGGCGGCCCCATGCTGCGCGCGCTGGGCCGGCTGGTCGGCGTGGAGCTGCCCGTGTTCTGCGAGCGTCACGCCAAGGCCACGTTCGACGACACGCTCGGTGCGCTCCCGCGTGACGCACCGCTGACGATCTGGACCGATCCCGTGCGGCTGCCGTGGACCGAGGAGGAGCGCGTCGAGCTGGGCGGCTCCGAGCACCGCCGGCTGCTCGAGGAGTTCCCCGCCGGGGTGCACGGGCGGCCGGAGGGCGCGGGCGACAGCCGGAGCGTGCTGCTGATCTGGACCTACGACGTGAAGCCTGTCGCCCCGACCTTTCCCGTCCCATTCGATCCCGCGTACGCCGAGATCGCGATCCGCGGGATGTCGCGCATGGTGCCGGCGATGACCGGGTACCTGTCGCGCCTGCCGCGCGCGTTCGTCGACGGCGGCTACTACACCAAGACGCGCGAGAACCGCTTCCTGGCCGGCCCGCTGCCGCTCGAGGGCGCCTACGTGCTCGGCGCGCTGTCCGGCTACGGGATCATGGCCTCCAACACCGCCGCCGACCTGCTGGCCGACCACGTGACCGGCCGGCCGCTGCCCCCCTATGCCCCGGCCTTTCTCCCGAGCCGCTACGACGATCCCGCCTACCGCGCCCTGCTCGAGGGCTGGGGGGACTCAGGCCAGCTCTGAGCGCTTGCCCTCGCGAGCGACCCGCTCGATGTAGTCGACGAACGGGCGAAGGGATCGAAGCCGATGGAGCACGGGCCGGAACCGTAGACAAGCGCCGGTAGGCCGTGACCCGGGTCCGCGCGGGCAGTCACCGTTCGGACGCTTGTGTTACTCTGCACACATGGACACGACAATTCGCAACCTGGACGAGCGGCTCTACCGGGAACTGAAGGCGCGGGCGGCCCTCAGCGGAAAGACGATCGGCGAGCTGGTGACCGAGGCGATCCGCGGCTACCTCGTGAGATCTTCATCGCTGCCCAAGCGGGGGAGTCTCCGCGATCTCAGGCCGGAAGCGTATCCCAAGGGCAACGAACGGCTCAGCGAGCAAGTGGACGCCGTCGTCTACGGCGCCTGAGACCGTCGGCATGATCGTCCTCGACTCCAGCTTGCTCGTCGCCTATCACAACCGGCGCGACGTTCATCACGCCGCGGCGGCGGTCACCATGGAGCGCCTGGTGGGCGGCGAATGGGGCTCCGCGCTCCTGCTCGAGTACGTGTTCCTGGAGGTCGTCACCGTGCTCATCGCGCGCCGCGGGCGCGACGTCGCCGTACGGGTCGCCACGGTCCTGCTGGAGGCCCGTGAGGTCGAGCTGGTGCCCTCTTCGGACATGTTCCTCGATGTCGTGGAGACCTTCCGGGCCCAGCGCCACGGCCGCCTGAGCTTCACGGACGCCGCAATCGTCACGGTGGCCCGTCGCCGCGACGCCCGCTTCGTCGCCACGTTCGACCGGGACTTCCGGCAGGTGGAGGCTCTGACGGTGGTGCCCGACTGAACGCCCCCAGGGGGGTCTGGGTGATGCGGCGCGGAGGACCGGCTCCCTCCGCGCCGCCCAGCGCCAGCCTGGCTAGCCCGACCGGCGCGCGACGTAGCCGTAGCGGGCGTTGCTGCGCTCGCCGCCGGCGGCCAGGTACTCGGAGCGGATTGCTGCGATCTTGTCGTTAGTGATGTCGCCCAGCGCTGCCTTGATCTGGACGTTGTAGAGCTTGGCCGCGTTGCCGCCGAAGATGGCGGTCTTGACCCGGCCGTCGGCCGACCCCAGGACCGCGAACTTGTGCTTCTTGCGCATGTCCTCGGGGATCTCCAGCCGCCGCAGCGCCTCGATCTGCCACTGCGGCGAGCCGTACCACACCGAGTCCGACCCCCACAGCACCCGGTCGCTGCCGAGGCCGCGCACCAGCGTGCCCATGAAGGCGGCGGCGAACCGGGGGTTGGACACCGCGCAGGTGGCGAACGCGGTGCCGATCTCGGCATAGACGTTCTTCACGCCGTGCTTGGCCGGGATCTCGGCGAGGTCGGTCGCCCACTGGATGCGGCCGGTCTTGTCGAACTCGGCCAACGAGGTGTCCGGCGACTCCTGGAACGGGCGCAGCGCGGCGTGGTAGATGACGAAGTTGATCTTGGGCCAGTCCTTGGCCGCCTTGCCGAGGTCGTTGACGGTCGCGTACTCCCACACGCCGGGCCACGACTTCTCGTAGTCGGCCGGGAGCAGGCCCTTGTGGATACACACGGTCGTGATGCCGGCCTTGACGATCTTCTCGTAGAACGGATAGACGAGCTTCTCGTCGTCCAGGCGCCAGTACGAGCCGAGTTTCGACGGGAACAGCGGGTCGCCGACCGTATACCCCTTCCAGCTGTCGGGCTTGAGGCTGGCGATCGCGCGATCGACCTCGTTCAACCAGCCGTCCTTCTTGGGCGTGAAGACCGTGTGGGCCAGCATGCGACGCGAGCCCGCGGTCCGGTTGATGGCGGTCCGCCCGGCCACGATCTGATCGTTGCTGAGCAGGTCCCAGGTCGGGTCGTCGAACGGCGCGCCGGAGAGCAGTGCCACCTTGGTGTCGCTGTCGACGAACACCTCCTTGACGTAGTTCTCGAACTTGAAACGGTAGAGGTCGTTCTCCCTGGTCAGCGCCGGGTTCCAGTGCTGCTTGGCATACTGGGCCAGGCCGAGCAGCCCGTCCTGCTTGAAGTCGTCGCGCACGAAGTGCGTCTGCACGTCGAAGATGAACTGGCCGGAGAGCGCCCCGGCCCGCGCCGCCGCCACCCCCGGTTGCTGGGCCTCGACCGGCGTCACCTCGAACACGGGTCCGAAGACCTCGTTCATGGCGAGAAAGGCGGCCGCCATCCCGGCTGCACTGGCCAGAAATTGGCGGCGACTCTGGCCGTGCCGGCGGCCGAGTTGCCCGGCCATCTCCTGGATGCGCGCCTCGACCCGCTGCTGCTCGGGCGTCTGCGGTAAGGGGTTGAACTCGCCGTTCGACACGATCTGGGTCGGGACCGGCGAGCGGAAGGCTGCGGTCTCGGCCGGGGCGGTGCGAGTGAGCTCCGCGGGACTGAGATAGTGGGGCATCGCTGACCTCCTGCGACGCGGTCCTTGCGTCGGCAGCCCCCAGCCTAGAGGAGTCCGCGAGCGAGCTCAAGCGGGCTGGAACTGACGTAGCCCGCGCCCCCTCCGACGATCGGGTCGGTCTGCTCGTCAGCCAGAGAGGGCGGCGCCCATCGGCCCACGAGAATCTTCGCGTCGGGGACCTCTTGTCGCACGACTGCCTGGGCGATGGAAGGGTTCCGGCAATGTTGCTAACCTGGGCGTTCGAACGCCCAAGCGAGCGGTCAGCATGAAGAGGGTGCGCGAAGCCGTGATCGTCGTGACGGTGACCGTGGGAGTGGCGCTGGTGGCGGGCTGCCAGAAAGGGCCCGCGCAGAAGGCGGGGGAGAGCGTGGACCGAGCGCTGGATCAGGACCGTGTGCTCGGCAAGGGCCCGGTCGAAAAGGCGGGCAAGAAAGTCGACAAGGCTGTCGACGAGCTCAAGCGATAAGGGTGGACGGGCTAGGGCTTGATGCCGAGCTTGGCCAGCTTGGTGCGCAGCGCCTGCCCGCTCACTCCGAGAATGGAGGCCGCGCGGTCGCGGTCGAAGTTCGTGTCCTCGAGCACCTGCTGGATGAGCGCACGCTCCATCGCCTTCAGCGATATCGCGGGCAATTTCACCGCTCCGGCGGCGGCGGACGATGCGGTACGGGCGGCCGGCGCACTGGCGGGGCCACCGCCGCCGGCGGCGCTGTGGAGCTCGGGCGGGAGGTGCTCGATCCCGATCACCGAGCCCTCGCACGCGATCACCGCGCGCTGGATGACGTTGCGCAGCTGACGGACGTTGCCGGGCCAGGCGTACTCGTTGAGGGCGCGGATGGCCTCGGCCGTGAGGTCGCGAACGGCCCGACGGTCCTCGCGGTTGAACTCGTCGATGAAGTGACGCACGAGGAGCGGGATGTCCTCGAGGCGCTCGCGCAGGGCGGGGACCGGGATCGGAAAGACGTTCAGGCGGTAGTAGAGATCCTCGCGGAACTTGCCCTTCTCGAGCGCCTCCGTCGGCACCTGGTTGGTGGCGGCGACGATCCGGACGTCGACCTTCAGCTCCGTCTTGCCGCCGACGCGCCGGAAGCTGCCTTCCGCGAGGACCCGCAGCAGCTTGGCCTGCACCGAGACGTCCATTTCAGCGATCTCGTCGAGGAAGAGCGTGCCGTGGTCGCTGAGCTCGAAGCATCCCGACCGGCGCTCGGTCGCGCCCGTGAAGGCGCCGCGCTCGTGGCCGAACAGCTCGCTCTCGATGAGGGTCTCCGGGATGGCGGCGCAGTTGATCGCCACCAGCGCATGCGCTCGCCGCTCGGATCGCTCGTGGATCGTGCGCGCGACGAGCTCCTTGCCCGTCCCGCTCTCACCGTAGATCAGGACCGGCGCCGAGCTCGGCGCGGCGAGCTCGATCCACCGGTAGACCTCCTGCATCCCTTTCGCCTCGCCCAGGAGGTCGCCGAAGGCGCCCTTCTGGCGGAGCTGGTGGCGGAGCAGCGCGACCTCGCGGGAGAGCGACGCCCGCTCGGCGGCCTTCTCGAGGAGCAGGCGCAACCGGACCGCGTCGACGGGCTTGGTCAGGTAGTCGTAGGCGCCGCGCCGCATCGCGTCCACGGCGGACTCGACACTGCCATGGCCGGTGAGGACAAGCACCATCGGCGTCCGACCCGTCTCGTTGAAGCGCTGCAGGAGACCGACGCCGTCCATCTCGGGCAGGACGAGATCGGTGATGACCACGGCGGGGGCCCACCGCTCCGAGGTCGCCAGGGCCTCCTCCGCAGAGGCGGCCGTTTCGACCTCGTACCCCCAGTGGCCCACGAGCCGAGCAAGCGCGTCTCGCTCGCTGGCCTCGTCTTCGACGATCAGGACGTTGCGTGCCATAGGTGGTGGACGCGAGCCGTGATGATATCGGGAATCACTGGGCTTCCGCCAGCGCCCTCCCGGCCGCTACGGGCGTTGCCACCCAACCCGTCTCCCACAACGCTTGGCTCGCGATTTGCACATCGGAACGCTGTGTCCTTCGCTGGCCGTCGTGTTTGGACGAGAAAGGCCGTGCTCCCGGCCATCACCGTCCTCGCGCTGTCAGCCGGCTGTGCCCACGTCAACGCCGATCTCGAGAAGCTCCCCGCCGTCGAGCTGGGTGAGCCCGCCTTCTACCCGACGCTGCAGGCCTATGCCGGTGCCCCCATCGTCGGCGGCAACGAGGTCCGGATCCTCCTGAATGGCGAGCAAATCTTCCCCGCGGTGGTCGAAGCGATCCGGGCCGCCCGCACGTCGATCACCTACGCACAGTACGTCTTCGAGGAGGGGCCGGTGTCCGATGACGTGGTCCAGGCCCTGGCGGACCGGTGCCGGGCGGGAGTGCCCGCCCACATCCTCCTCGACGGCGTCGGCACCCTCAACATGCCCGCCCGCTACACCGATACCCTCCGTCAGGCCGGGTGCCAGGTGAAGACGTTCAGGGCCGTGCGCCCCTGGGCCCTCAGGCGGGCGAACAACCGCAACCATCGCCGCATCCTTGTCGTCGACGGACGCGTGGGCTTCACCGGGGGCTCGGGAGTCAGCCGCAAGTGGATGGGCGACGGCCGAACGGCCGACCATTGGCGCGACACGGACGTGCGAGTCGAGGGGCCGGCCGTCGAGTGGATGCAGGCGGCGTTCATCGAGAACTGGATGGAGGCCGCCGGGGAGGCGCTGGGCGGCGGCGTGTACTTCCCGCGCCAGCAGCCCGCGCGCGGGCCCGTCGCGGTGCAGGTGGTGCGCAGCTCGCCGGAAGGCGGCAGCTATGCCATGTACAGCACGCTGCTGATCGCGCTCAACGCGGCCCGGCAGTCGATCCGGATCACGAACCCGTATTTCCTGCTGGACGAGGCCATGATGCAGGCCGTACTCGACCGGATCCGACGCGGCGTGACGGTCGAGGTTCTGGTGCCCGGGACCATCGATCACGCGTTCGTCCGTCAGGCCAGCCGGGCGACATGGGGACCGCTCCTCGAGGCCGGCGTCAGGATCCACGAGTACCGGCCCGCACTGCTGCACGCCAAGACGATGGTGATCGACGGCCGCTGGGCGACGGTGGGCAGCACGAACCTCGATCCGCGCTCCTTCGCCCTCAGCCAGGAGCTGAACGCCATCGTCTACGACCGCGGGGTCGCCCGGCAATTGGAAGAGGTGTTCGCGGCCGATCTCGCGCACGCCAAGCCGATCGACTACGCCGCGTGGCGGGAGCGCGGAGTGCGGGCGCGTCTCTTCGAGCTGCTCGTGTTCCCGATGCGCGACATGCTGTGAGGCCGCCGAGGACGCGCCTCCTTACACCAGCCGCTCCCGCAGCCGTGAGCTGAGCGTGTCCACGGCCATCACCATCGCGACTGTCACCAGCAGCACCGTGGAGGCGGCCGGGTAGTCGATCATTCGCAGATAGGTCTGGAGATAGAAGCCGATGCCGCCGGCGCCGACGAAGCCGAGCACGGTCGCGGCCCGGATGTTGCTCTCCAGGCGGTAGAGGACGTAGGAGAGGAACAGCGGCAGCACTTGCGGGAGGACGCCGTAGCGCAGCACTTGCAACCGGGTGGCGCCGGTGGCGGTGACGGCGTCCACCGGGCCAGGGTCGATGCCCTCGATCGCCTCGGAATAGAGCTTGGCCAGCGACGTCGTCGTGTAGGCGATCACGGCGAGGACGCCGGGGAACGGGCCCAGGCCGACGGCGGCGACGAACACGAGCGCGTACACGAGCGTGTCCACGCTGCGGAAGAAGTTGAGCACCGTGCGGGCGGGATAGAAGACCGGGGCCGGGGCGACGTTGCGCGCCGACAGGAAGCCGAGCGGGAGCGCGAGGCCGGCGGCCAGCGCGGTGCCGAGCACGGCGATCTCCACCGTCTTGAGGGCGCCGCCCAGCGCGGCCGGCAGCACGCTCGGGTCGGGCGGCAGCATCCGGCGCAGGAAGTCGAGGATCCACGGGACACCGCGGGCGAGGCGCACGGGGTCGGCGCCCGTGTCCCAGGCCAGCCACAGCAGCACGACGGCGGCGACGAACAGCGCCGCCCTTCTCACGCCGGCGCTCCGTAGATCGCCTCCGCCACGGCCGGCGTCACGGCCGCCGGCGGCCCGTCGAACGCGACCCGGCCGGCGCGGAAGCCGACGATGCGCGAGGCGTAGGCCAGCGCGGTCTCGAGCTGGTGCTGGCTCACGATCAGCGTGAGCCCGCGTTCGACGTTGATCGCCCTCAAGACGCCCATGATGTCGGTGGTGAGGGCGGGGTCGAGGCTCGCGGTGGGCTCGTCCGCGAGGATCACGCTCGGGGCCTGGGCGAGCGCCCGGGCGATGGCCACGCGCTGCTGCTCACCGCCCGAGAGCGTGTCGGCCCGCCGCCCGGCCAGGTGGGCGAGGCCGACCTGCGCCAGGCACGCCAGCGCCAGCTCGCGGTCGGGGGCGGGGAAACGGCCGAGCAGGCTCGGCAGTGTGGGCACGTAGCCGAGCCGGCCGGCCAGCACGTTGTCGAGGACCGAGGCGCGGCGCACCAGGTTGAACTGCTGGAACACCATCCCGATCCGCCGGCGCGCGGCCCGCAGCTCGGCGGGCGCGGCGCCGGTGACCGGGCGGCCCGCCACGCGCACGGTGCCGGCGGTCGGCTCGACGAGGCGGTTGAGCGCGCGCAGGAACGTCGTCTTGCCGCTGCCGCTGCGGCCCAGGATCACCACGAACTCGCCCGGTCCGACGGCGAGGTCGACGCCGTCGACGGCGCGGACCGCGGGCGGCAGCACCACGCGCAGGCCGGCCACCTCGATCATCGCGTCCATCGACGGCGCGGCCGCGGCCGGGTCGCTCAGCGCGGTCGGGCGCCGAGCAGTTCGATGGCCGCGCGCACGGGATCGTACTCGCGGTCCTCGGCCGCCTCGAACCCGTCGATGTCGTAGAGGCGCTTGAGCAGCGCGGCGTGGGCCGGCCCCCGGATCTGCAGCAGCGCCGCCCGCACGCGGGCGAACAGCGCCGGGTCGAGGCCGTCGCGGGCGGCGATGCCGGCCTCGGGGATTGGCTCGGTCTCGGCCACGAAGGTCAGTCGCTCGCGCTCGGCCGGATCCTTGAGGTATTGCTCGCGCGCCATGTCGAACGAGGCGATGGCGTCGACGTGGCCGTTGAGCAGCGCCCGCATGCTGGCGTCGTGAGCGCCGGAGAACACGACTTCCTTGAAGAAGGTCTTGGGGTCGCGGTTCTTCACCAGGCCGCGCTTGATCAGCAGCACCATCGGGTAGATGTAGCCCGACGACGAGGCCGGATCGACGAACGCGATCGTCCGGCCCCGCAGTTCCTCCACCGACTTGATCCCGGAATCCTTCCGGACGTAGATGCGTGACGTGAAGGAGGCCTTGCCGTGCCACAGGTTCTTGGCCACGATCGTCGCCCGGGCCTCGCGGCTGGCCAGGACGTAGCCGCCCGGATGCACGAAGGCCAGGTCGGCCGTGCGGTTGCGCAGCGCCTCGATGACCGCGGCGTAGTCCGAGGCCACCGTGACGCGCACCGGCACCCCCGCCAGCTTGCCGAGGACCTGCGCGAACTCCTCGCCGGTGGCCAGCAGGTCCGTCGGCTTCTGCGAGGGGGTGAGCACCAGGTGCAGCGACGACTGAGCGGCCGCCGGCCGGCCGGCGCCCGCCAGCGCCGCCGCCAGTGCGGCCACGAAGTCCCGTCGCGAGAGGCGGATCATCGGAGGGTGAGGATAGCGGCGGCCGGGCGGCCCGGCAAGCGTCGCGGCGGCGCCGGGGGAAGGTGGTCTAATGGCGGCGTGCCCCGCGAGATCCTGATCGTCGACGACCACGAAGCGGTTCGGGACGCGCTGCTCGGAATGGTGGAAGAGGCCGGGTACTCGGCGGTGGCGTTTTCCAACGCGACCGCGGCGCTGGCGCGCATCGCCGAGCAGCGGCCGGCCCTGGTGCTGCTCGACATGATGATGCCCGAGGTCGACGGCGCAGACTTCCTGAGGCGGCTGGCCCGGCTGGCCGACGGCCGCAGCGTGCCAGTCATCGTGGTCTCCGCCATCGGCCATCTCCTGCAAGGTCTGCGCCGGTCGGAGGCCGACGCGGTCGGCGTCGCCGAGGTGCTGCCCAAGCCGGTCAGCTACACGACGCTGATCGCGGCCGTCGGCCGCGTCATCGGGCCTCCTTGACCCGAGAGGGCCGTTTGGGGACAATCGGGTGCCGTGGCGACGACCCCGACGGTCCCCAAGCGCAGGACAGCCGTGAAGCCGGCGCGCAAGAGCGCGAGGCAGCCGTCCGCGGTCCGCGTGAAGATCGTGCGCCTCGTCCCGCGCCGGCTGCTGGAGCGCGTCACCGGAGCGCCGGCCGGCCACGGCTCCGGCGGTTGTCTCAAGTGCGGCAGCCTCTTCCTCGAGATCGAGCCGGCGTTCGTGCATTGCCGCTACTGCGGCAGCCTGTCGCGGATCCGCGGCGCCTCTCTCCTCGCCCAGGAGGAGTACGAGATGCGCTCGGGCCTGCGCCTGGCCTCCTGATCGCCGCCCGAGCTCCCGCCTGACCTTGCTCGACGCGTGAGGCGGCTCGCCGACCATCAGGCGGGCGGCGGATCGCGCCCGGTCGTGCTGCTGCACGGCCTCCTCGGCAGCGCGCGCAACCTCGCCACGCTTGCCCGCGGCTTGGCCGCTCGCGACCCCGCGCTCGGCGTGGTGGCGCTCGACCTCACCGGCCACGGCGCCTCGCCTCCGCTGCCGCCGGCCGCCGACACCGCCACGCTCGCCGGCGACGTTCTCGCGACGGCGGATGCGCTGGGCCTGGCGGCGCCGCTGGCGCTCGTCGGCCACTCGCTCGGCGGGCGTGTCGCGTTGCGCGTCGCCGAGCTCGCCTCCGCCCGGGTCGCGTCCGTCACGCTGCTCGACGTCGCGCCGGGCCCGCTGTCGGGCGCGGGCGAGGTCAGCCGGGTGCTCGAGGTCGTGCAGGACGCGCCGGAAACGTTCGAGACTCGAGGGCAGGCCCGCGCGCACCTGCTGGCGGCGGGGCTGGCGCCCGGCCTGGCCGACTGGCTGGTGCTGAACCTCGCGCCGGCCGGCGACCTCTATCGGTGGCGAGTTGACCGCCGCGCGCTCGCCGCGCTCCACGGGCGAACCGCCGCTGAGAACCTATGGACGGTCATCGAGCGGCCGCGCGACTGGGCACTCGCGTGCGCGCGGGGCGGCGCGTCGCCGTACGTGAGTGACGCCGACGCGCGGCGGCTCGAGGCGGCCGGCGGCCGGGTCGTGACGATCGACGGGGCCGGCCACTTCCTGCACGCCGAGCATCCGGTGGCGGTCCGCGACGCGGTCGCTGCGGCACTCGGCTGAGTCCGGCTCGTCACCGTTCTGCATTTGACGGCAGGCCGTCAGGGGTGTCCAATGCGCATCACGCAGGGCCGGCAGGCCCGCGGAATACCGTCCACGCTGGCCGGAATGCTTCTTGCCTCTCCGGGGGGCCGATGATGCTGAAGCCGAGCCGTACGGTCATTCTGTCACTCGCCGTCTCACTGCTCGCCCTCGCGCTGGCGGTCTACGGCGCGAGGGTGTCGCCGGCCGAGCCGCCCCAGAGCCGGCCGCCGGCCCCGTCGGCGTCCGCCTCACGCTTCTTCGTGCTGCTGCCCGATGGTCGGGTCGAGATCACCGATGCCTGGAGTCGCCGGGTGTTCCGGTGGGACGGCCACCGTTGGACCGAGATCCAGTCGCTCGCCCAGCCGCGTCCGGCTTCGCGCTAGCCGTCTGCTGGCCGGCGTGGCCGACGTATGATCCGGCCACGACCGCGGCCATGACGCCGACGCCCGTCACCGACTCGCGCCGCCGCTGTCACTGGGCGCGCGATCCGCTCGACGTCGCCTATCACGACGGCGAGTGGGGTGTCCCGATGCGCGAGGATCGGCGGCTGTTCGAGTTCCTGCTGCTGGAGGGCGCGCAGGCGGGGCTCTCGTGGTCGACGATCCTGAGGAAGCGCGCCGCCTACCGGCGGGCGTTCGCAGGCTTCGACCCGCGGCGCGTCGCACGCTTCGGTCCACGCGAGGTCCGCCGGCTCCTGGCCGACGCCGGCATCGTCCGCAACCGCGCCAAGATCGAGGCCGCCGTCGCCAACGCGCGCGCGTTCCTGGCGGTGCAGGCCGAGCACGGCTCGTTCGCCGCCTACCTCTGGGGCTTCGTCGACGGCCGGCCCCTGCAGGGGCGCCGGCGCGCGCCGCGCGACGTGCCGGCGGAGACGGCGCTCTCGCGCGCGCTCAGCGCGGATCTGAAAGCGCGCGGATTCGGCTTCGTGGGCCCCACGATCTGCTACGCGTTCATGCAGGCGGTGGGGCTCGTCAACGACCACACCCTCGACTGCTTCCGGCACGATCCGGTCGCCCGCCTGGCCGCCCGCCCGTCGCGCCGCGCCCGCCTCAGCGCCGCCGGCGCTTGACGGCGCGCCGCGGCCAGCCGTCGAGATCCTCCAGCAGTGCGGCCGCGATGAGCCGGCCCCGGAGCGCCAGGACGCGCCGGCCCGTCTGCGCCCGCGCCGCCGCCGGCCAGCCGAAGTAGCCGCACCCGCCCGGCTGCATGCGTTCGAACGTTCGGATGCCGCGCGCCAGCGCGGTCGACCAGTCCGTCCACGCCGGCGGCAGCCGTCGCAGCACCGGTCGCCGCACGAGGCGGGGCGCGACGGCCAGCACCATCGCCGTTTCGAGCTCGCCGGAGTGCCACTCGCGCTCGGGGCGAGGGCTGCGCAGAAGCGCGCGCACGCGCGGGTCAGTCATCGGGTTGGGTCGGCGGTCCACCGGCGCGAAGCCGGCGACGAGCACCTGCAGCCGCGCGCGCTCCAGCGTCCGTCGGGCCCTGGCGATGGCGCGCAGGTGGTCGGGGTCGGCCTGGTAGTTGGCGAGGACGAAGCGCCGGAAGCCGTGCGCGGCCAGCCCCCGCGCGACCTCGACGATGAGCCGCGCCGTCGTGGCGATGGAGAGCGACACGCTGCCGGCCCACGCGGCGGCCAGCGTGCTCGTGCCGTAGGGCAGCGCGGGGACCAGCACCGGGCGCCAGCCGCCGCGGCGCAGGTAGGGCGCCACCCGCCGGGCCAGCTCCTCGGCCCCGAGCCAGTCCACTGACAGCGGCAGGTGGGGACCGTGCTGCTCCACGGCGCCCAGCGGCAGCAGCACGACGCTGCGGGGATCGCGCGCCACGCGCCGGGCCTCGGGCCACGTGAGATCGGCCAGCCGGATCACGCCGGCAGGATACCAGTGCTACACTCCGCGCCATCACGGAGGAGGTTCCTCGCATGCGCATCGGGATCATCGGCGCGGGGGCGATCGGCAGCGTGGTCGGCGGCATGCTCACCAGGGCGGGGCGGGACGTCACGCTCGTCGACCAGTGGCCGGAGCACGTGGAGGCCATGCGGCGGCAGGGGCTGCGCCTGTCGGGTACCTGCGGCGACCACGTGATCCGCGTGCGGGCCCTGCACGTCCACGAGCTGCAGTCCGTCACCGAGCCGTTCGACGCGGTGTTCGTGGCCGTGAAGTCGTACGACACCGAGTGGGCGACCGCGCTCGCGCTGCCCTACCTGGCGCGCCCCGACGGTGTCGTCGTCGACTTCCAGAACGGCATCAACGACGAGCGGGTGGCGGCCGTCGCCGGCCGCGAGCGGACGCTCGGCTGCGTCATCACGATCGGCGCGGGCCTCTACGAGGCCGGCCACGCGATGCGGACCGACACCCAGGCGATCGGCTTCAAGATCGGAGAGCTGGACGGCCGAGACAGCGAGCGCGCGCGGCG
>DASTOJ010000297.1:0-29236 GCA_035762565.1 Candidatus Methylomirabilota bacterium
GGGCACCGGGCCTCCACGCCCTTGACGAAGTCGTCCCACCAGACGTCCCGGCCGGCCTGCATGTCCACCGGCTGCCCGGTGCGCTTCAGCACGATCACCGTCGACACGCCCGGGCATTCCCTGAGCGCCTCGTCGGTGTTCTTCTTGAGCGGCACGATCGAGCCGCGCCGCCAGCCGCCGTCGGCGGTGATCACGAGCTTGGAGTCGGCGTCGTGGACGCGGTCGCGCACGGACTCCGGCGAGAAGCCGCCGAAGATCACGCTGTGGGGCGCGCCGATCCGCGCGCAGGCCAGCATGGCGATGGCGACCTCGGGGACCATCGGCATGTAGATCGTGATCCGGTCGCCCCTGCGCACGCCGTGGCGCTTGAGCGCGGCCGCGAAGCGCTGGACCTCGCGGTAGAGATCCCAGTACGTCAGCGTGCGGGTGTCGCCCGGCTCGCCCTCCCAGATCAGCGCGGCCTTGGTGCGGCGGGCGGTGGTGACGTGGCGGTCCAGGCAGTTGTACGCGACGTTGAGCTTGCCGCCGACGAACCACTTGGCGTACGGCGGCTTCCACTCCAGCGCCTTCTTCCACGGCCTGAACCAGTGCAGCTCGCGCGCCTTGCCCTCCCAGAACCGCACGGGATTGCGGGCCGCGTCCGTGTACACCGACGGCTTGTTGACGAGGGCACGTTTGACGAAATCCTTCGCCGGGGGGAACTTCCGCTTTTCCCGAAGGAGGGCCTCGATTGGAACGCTGGCGGCGCTTCTCGACTTGGCCATGGATTCTCGTCCCCTGTGACACGCAGTCTCGTCAGCGCCGAGCATCTTACTACGGGACTATTCCGGGGGCGCTCCCCCGGCCGGGCGGCGCAGGCCGTAGCGCGTGAGCTTCTCGTGGAAGTTCTTGGGGTCCATGTCGGCGTGCTTGGCCGCCGCCGTCAGCTTGCCCGCGTGCGCTTCCAGCACGCCGGCGACGTAGGCGCGCTCGAACTCCTCCACCACCCGGGCCTTGGCCTCGCGGAACGGCAGCTCCAGGTCCACCGGGGCCCGGGCGTCGCCGCCCCCGGTGAGGAACGGCTCGACGTCGGTGATCGTGTCGCCCTTGGCCACGATGACGGCGCGCTCGATGACGTTCTCCAGCTCCCGCACGTTGCCCGGCCAGCCGTACGCGCGCAGGGCCTGCATGGCGGCCGGGGCGATCGCCCGCACCACCTTCTTCGAGCGGCGCGCGCTGACCTCGAGGAAGTGCCCGGCCAGGAGCGGGACGTCGTCGGGCCGCTCCCGCAGCGGGGGCACCCGCACCGGCATGACCGACAGCCGGTAGAAGAGGTCGCGCCGGAACGCGCCGCGATCGACCTCGGACTGGAGGTCCTTGTTGGTGGTGGCGATGAACCGCACGTCCACCTCCACCACCCGGTCGGACCCGATCGGCGTCAGCCGCTTGTCCTCGATCACCCGCAGCAGCTTGGACTGCAGCGGCAGCGGCATCTCGCCGATCTCGTCCAGCAGCAGCGTGCCGCCGTGGGCCAGCTGGAACATGCCCCGCCGCGTCTCGCTGGCGCCCGTGAACGCCCCCTTGCGGAAGCCGAACAGCTCGGACTCGAACAGCTCCTCGGGGATGGCCGCGCAGTTGACCGCGACGAACGGCTTGTCGCGCCGGCCGCCCGTGAAGTGGATGGAGCGGGCCAGCAGCTCCTTGCCGACGCCGGTCTCGCCGTGGATCAGCACGGTGGTGTCGAGGCCGGCCACCGAGCGCACCAGCTCGAACACCTCCTGCATGGGCGCGCTGGCCGCCACGATGTTGCGCAGCGTGAAGCGTTCCTGGTTGCGGCGGATGGTGGCGCGGCTGGCGGCCTTCAGCTCGGACAGCTCGATCGAGCGGCGGACGACCATGAGCGCCTCGGCCGCGTCGAACGGCTTCACCAGGTAGTCCTCGGCGCCGACGCGCATGGCCTCGACGGCCGAGCCGATCGTCCCGTACGCGGTCATCACCACCACCGCCAGGTCGGCGTGCTCGGCCTTGATGCGCCGCACCAGCTCGACGCCGTCGATACCGGGCAGGCGCTTGTCGGTCAGGACCAGCTCGACGTCGTCGCGCTTGAGGAGGTCGACGGCGTCCTCGCCGCTCGGCACCGCCAGCACCTCGTAGCCGGCCACCTCCAGCGTGCGCTGCAAGGGCCGCAGGAAGACCTCGTCGTCCTCGACGATCAGGATGCGATGCCTCATGGCTGGCTCACTCCGACCTCGGCGGCGACCGGCAGCGGCGCCGGCGGCAGCAGCAGCCGCACGGTCGTGCCCCGCCCCGGGGCGCTGTCGATCTCGATCTCGCCGCCGTGCAGATCCATCAACTTCTTGACGATCGCCATGCCCAGCCCGGTGCCGGTCGGCTTCGTCGTGAAGAACGGCAGGAAGATCTTCTCACGGTGCTCGGGCCGGATGCCGACACCGTTGTCGCTGACCTCGATGACGGCGACGCCGCCCCGGCGGTGCACGCGGACGTCGACCCGCCCGCCCGCCATGCGCTCGGTGGCGTCGACCGCGTTGCGGATGACGTTGTGCACCGCCTGGCGCAGGCGCTGGCCGTCGACCGAGGCCACCAGCTCGCCGTCGATCCCGCGCGCGCTCAGCGCCACGCCCCGCAGCCGCGCCTCGGCGGCGCCCGCGTCGACGACCGGCGTGAGGACGCGCCCCAGCGCGTAGGGCTGGCAGTCCAGCCGCGTCTCCCGGGCGTAGTCGAGCAGGTCGGCGATGATCGTCTCGATCTCGGCGATCCCCGCCAGGACCGACTGGGCCATCTCCTGCGAGATGCGCGGATCCTCCACCGCCCCCGACGACAGCAGCGTGGTGGCCATCTTGATGCCGCCCAGCGGGTTGCGGATCTCGTGGGCGACGCCGGCCGCCATCTCCCCGAGCGAGGCGAGCTTCTCGCGCTGGACGAGCCGCTGCTGGGTGGCGACCAGCTCGGTGAGGTCGCGCAGGACGCCGACCGTGCCCAGCACCCGGCGCTGGGCGTCGAACACGCAGGACACGGCCAGGTGGGCGGGGAAGCGGCGGCCGCTGCGGGTGAGCCCGGTCACGGCGCCCCGCCACGGGCGCCCCGCCGCCACCGACTTCTGGATCGCGGGTCCCACGCGCCGGCGGTCCCCCTCGTCGAGGACATCGAGCGAGGACAGCGCGGTGGCCGCCGCCGGCGAGCGCTCGAGCAGGCGCTGGCCGGCCGGGTTCAGCGTGATGAGCCGGCCGTCGACGTCCGTCGTGAAGATGCAGTCGTCCACCGACTCGACCACCGAGGCCAGCAGGCGCTCGCTGCGCCGCAGCGAGTGCTGCATCGCCTGGAACGAGTCCACCAGCGCCTCCGCCTCGCCCTTGGAGATCGTGAACCGGTCCTCGATGATCGTGCGGGCGGCGGCGCCGCCCAGCGAGGCGGCCAGCACGCGCTCCAGGCGGATGCGCAGCTCCAGCAGCTCGGGCAGCGCCAGCTCGCGGGGGGCCTTGCCGTCGAGCAGCTCTTGAAGGATCACGTCGGCCTCTTTGGCCGGCACGTAGAGATGCAGCATGCGCTCGATCTCCGGCACCGAGAGGATGGCCGGCACCCGCGGCGGTCCCGGCTCCGGCACGCCGACGAACGCCGCCGCCTGGCTGCGCTCCTCCGCGTCCTGCTCGGTGACGATCGACACCAGCAGGTAGGCGCCCACGTTGAGCAGGAGCGACCAGAACACGCCGTGGCTCAGCGGGTCCAGCCCCTCGAGGCCCAGCAGCGCGGTCGGGCGCAGCGCGGCCAGCCCGAACGGCCCGGCGGCCACCAGCGAGGCGGGAAACACCGCGTCCTTGACCAGGTTCGGCACGACCAGGGTGTAGAACCACGCGAGGAAGCCGAGCGAGATGCCGGCGAAGGCGCCGCGGCGGTTGCCCCGCCGCCAGTAGAGGCCGAACAGCACGGCCGGCGCGCACTGGGTCACCGCGATGAACGACAGCAGGCCCATCTCGACGAGCAGGTGGCCCTCCTCGACGCGAGCCCACAGGTAGCCGAGCACCACCACCACGAGGATGCCCAGGCGGGTGGAGTTGAGGCTCACCCAGTAGACGTCCTGGAAGCGACGGTCGCGCAGGACGAACGGCAGCACGATGTCGTTGGAGATCATCTTGCTGAGCGCGAGCGAGTCGACCACGATCATCGCCGTCGCCGCCGAGAAGCCGCCGAGGAACACGGCCACCGCCACCGCCGAGGCGTCGGCCCGGAGCGGCAGCGCGAGGATGAAGCTGTCGGCCCCGTCCACCCGGCCGTCGAGCCGGATGAGCCCGCCGAAGGCGATCGGCAGCACGAAGAGGTTGATCGCGAGCAGGTAGAGCGGGAAGGCCCAGGCGGCCGTGCGCACGTCGCGCTCGCGGGGATTCTGCACCACGAGCACGTGGAACTGCCGCGGCAGCAGCACGACGGCCACCATCGAGATCAACAGCATCGCCGCCCAGCGGGCGTAGGACGCCGTCGGCGGCTGGTCCAGCGTCAGCAGGCCGGACCACTCCGGGTGCGCGGCGACCTGCGCGAAGATGTCCGTGAAGCCGCCGAAGAGGCCCCAGGTCACGAAGGCGCCGACCAGCAGGAACGCGACCAGCTTGACGATCGACTCCACCGCCACCGCGGTCATGAGCCCGGTCTGCTCGCGGGTGAAGTCGAGGTTGCGGGCGCCGAACAGGATGCCGAACAGGGCGAGGGTGCCGGCCACCAGCAGGGTGGGATCGAACCCCGAGAACGGCGAGTCGGGGCCCATCATCATGCGGAACGAGACCGACACCGCCTTCAGCTGCAGCGCAATGTACGGGATCATCCCGCACACGACCAGCGCCGCCACCAGCGTGCCCAGCGGCGCCGACTTGCCGTAGCGGCTGCCGATGAAGTCCGAGATCGTGGTGATGCGCTGCTCCTTGGCCACCCGCACCAGCTTGCGGAGCACGGTGGGCCAGGTCAGGGCCACCAGCGCCGGCCCCAGGTAGATCGTGAGGAACTCCAGGCCGCGGTTGGCGGCCAGGCCCACCGAGCCGTAGAACGTCCACGCGGTGCAGTAGACGGAGATGGCCAGGACGTAGGTCGCGGTGCGCAGGCGGGCCGCCCGCAGCCGGCGGCCGAAGCGCTCGGCCAAGGCGGCGATGACGAACAGGAAGACGAGGTAGGCGAGGAGGATGCCGGCCAGCGAGGTCTGCGCGGTCACGCGCCGTCGTCCCCGGCGGTCCGGCGGGCCGCCCACACCAGCACGCCCACGATCACCGCCCACACGCCGAACAGGTACAGCACCAGCGCCGGCACGCCGGCGATGAGCACCGGCCGGTTGGCGATGGTCAGCAGGGGCCAGGCGAGGAGCAGCGTGAACAGCACGAAGCACGCCGCCAACAGGTCCTTGACCCGCCCCGTCCCTTCCCGACGGCGGTCCATCGCCCGCGGGCTACCCGCGTCAGGCCGGCCGGTTCTTCAGCTTCTTGCGCGCCACGCCAGTCCGGACGGCGGCCTCGGCCACCGCCGCCGACACCGCCGGCACCAGCCGGGCGTCGAACATCGACGGCGTGATGTACTCCTCGCTCAGCTCGCCCTTGCCGACCATGCTGGCGATCGCGTGAGCCGCCGCCAGCTTCATCTCGTCGTTCACCCGGCGGGCCCGGACGTCGAGCAGGCCGCGGAAGATGCCCGGGAAGCCGCAGGAGTTGTTGATCTGGTTGGGATAGTCCGAGCGGCCGGTGGCCATGATCCGCACGAAGGCACCGGCCTCCTCAGGGAGGATTTCCGGGACCGGATTCGCCATCGCGAAGACGATCGCGTCCTTGTTCATGGCCTTGATGTCCTTCAGCGACACCACGCCCGGGCCGGACAGGCCGATGAAGACGTCGGCACCCACCAGCGCGTCGCCGGCCGAGCCCGTGATCCGCCGGGGATTGGTGTGCTCGGCGAACCATTCCTTCATCGAGTTCATGTTCTCCTTGCGGCCCTTGTAGATGGCGCCCGCGCGGTCGCAGCCGATGATGTGCCGGGCGCCGGCCTTCATCAGCAGCTTGGCGGTCGCGATGCCGGAGGCGCCGGCGCCGGTGAAGACGATTCGCGCGTCCGCCATCTTCTTCTTCACGAGCTTGAGCGCGTTCAGCAGGGCGGCCAGCACCACCACCGCGGTGCCGTGCTGGTCGTCGTGGAACACCGGAATATCGAGGTCGCGCTGCAGCCGCTCTTCGATCTCGAAGCAGCGCGGCGCCGAGATGTCCTCGAGGTTGATGCCGCCGAACACCGGCGCCAGGGCCTTCACGATCAGCACGATCTCGTCGACGTCCTTGGTGGCCAGGCAGATCGGGAAGGCGTCGACGCCGGCGAACTCCTTGAAGATGAGCGCCTTGCCCTCCATGACCGGCTGGGCGGCGCTGGGGCCGATGTCGCCGAGGCCGAGCACGGCCGAGCCATCGGTGACGACCGCCACCGTGTTCTGCTTGATCGTGAGCGTGTAGGCCTTCTCGGGGTCGGCGTGGATGGCCATGCAGATGCGGGCCACGCCCGGGGTGTAGGCCATCGAGAGGTCGTCGCGCGTCTTCACCGGCATCTTGCCGCGCACCTCGATCTTGCCGCCCAGGTGCATGAGGAAGGTGCGGTCGGAGACGTTGACGACCTCGACGCCGTCCAGCGCGCGCAGGCGCTCGACGACCTGCTGGCCGTGGCGCTCGCCGCTGGTCTTGAGGGTGATGTCGCGCGTGATCGTGTTCTTGCCCACCTCGACGAGGTCGATGGCGCCGATGTCGCCGCCGCCCTTGCCGATGGCCGAGGTGACCTTGCCGAGCATCCCGGGTTTGTTGGTGATCGTGAGGCGAACCGTCAGGCTGTGACTGGCCGTCGGAGCGTTGATCATGCTGCCTCCCCCGTTTGCCGTCGAAGTGGGCGGTATTCTACTCCGCCGCGCGGCGAGTGTCGCGTCAACTCGACGGGCGGAGGCGGCCGGGAAACGGGTTCGTCAGACCCTCCCCCGGTCCCGGCCGCCTCCGCCCGTGCGCTCCGGACGACGATCGACCCCGGCGGCGGGCGCAGACCAGGAGAGCCAACGGGCGGGGGCGTTCCATTGCGGGGGCTCGGGGGGGCGTAGTACGCTCGGCGGGCGGAGGATTGGGAATGATCGACGTGAAGACGGCCGACCGGGAGCTGCAGACGTACATTCGGCCGCAGACGTTTCCGGTGGCGATCAGGATGCTGAAGGCCGGCGAGCCCATCCCCGACAAGGCGCGGCGCCCCGCCCGCGACTTCAAGAAGCTGTCGATGAACTGCCAGGTCATCGACATGGCCCGCCGGTACGGCTGGATGATCGCCCTGACCCGCGAGGACCATATCTGCTCGCTCGGCATCGCCGCCCTCGGCTTCGAGAAGCCCACCCACCTGCACACCTCGGGCACCCTCTGCGAGGGCATGTACACCGAGACCAAGGAGGCCGGCCGCCGCTCGGAGGCCGCCTCCGACCGGTTGCCGGCCGGCGAGTACGGCACGCTGCTGGTGGCGCCGCTCGACCGGGCGCCCTTCGAGCCGCACCTGGTCTGCGTCTACGGCAATCCCGCCCAGGTCATGCGCCTGACCCAGGCCGCGCTGTGGAAACGGGGCGGCAAGCTGGCGTCCGGCTTCAGCGGGCGCATCGTCTGCTCGGACATCATCGTCACCACGCTGCTGACCGGCGAGCCCCAGGTCATCCTGCCCTGCTCGGGCGACCGGATCTTCGGCCAGACCCAGGACCACGAGATGGCGTTCACGATCCCGTGGAGCCGCATGGACGAGGTCGTCGAGGGCCTGCGCGGCACCCACGCCGGCGGCATCCGCTACCCGATCACCCAGTTCATGGAGTACGAGGCGAAGCTACCCCCCAGGTACATGGAGGCCAACCGCCTCTGGGACGCCGAGAAGGGGACGGCGTCCTACTCCAACCGCGACCGCGTGGTGGCCGCCTACAAGCGCTCGTTCGCCGACCGGGTGCCGGTCTACCCGATCGTCGCCTCGTTCGCCGGCACGCTCGACGGGATGTCGATCGAGGAGTACTGCACCAGCCCGGCCCGCGCGATCACGGCGATGATGAACTACTACGAGAGGTATGCGCCGGATGTGGTGCTGGCATATAACGATCTGGCGAAAGAAGCCGAAGCATTCGGATGCCGGGTGAAGTACTCCGATTATGTCGTGCCGTCGATCGACCAGCACGTGCTGCACGAGGACAAGTCGGCGCTGGCGAGGCTGCCGATGCCCGACCCTTACAAGACGGCGCGGCTGCCCGGCTTCCTGGAGCAGTGCGAGGCGCTGGTGAAGGCCAAGCCGCCGGCGGCGATCGGCGCGGTGGCGGTGGGGCCGTGGACGATCGCCATGCTGCTGCGCAATCCCGAGACGATGCTGCTCGACACCTTCGAGGACCCGCAGTTCATCCACGACGTCATGCGGGTGGCCACCGACTTCAGCAAGCTGTGGGGCGAGGCCATCGTCAAGACCGGGATCGGCCTCAGCTTCTCGGAGCCGACCGCGTCCATTAGCCTCATCTCCCCCGACAACTACCGGGAGTTCGTGGCCCCGTACCACAAGGAGCTGGTCGAGCACTTCAAGGCCAGGAAGGTCGGCGTCACCACCCACATCTGCGGCACGACGTATCCGATCTTCGAAGATCTCATCGGCTGTGGCTTTTCGACCATTTCCTTCGACCTCGACCAGCAGGCCGACCCTACCCTCTACGTCGACCAGCTCACCCGCTTCATGGACATCGCCCGGGGGCGCGCGGTCGCCATCGGCAACGTCGACGCCACCCGGTTCGAGAAGACGTCGCGCGAGGCCATGTACGCCGACGTCAAGCGGTGCGTGGACGCCGCCGGCCGCCAGTCCGGCTTCATCCTCTCGACGTCCTGCGAGATCCCGCCGAAGTCGGACCCCGAGATCGTGAAGTGGTTCATGGACGCCGCCCACGAGTACGGCCGCTACGACCGGGTCTTCGCCGAGGCCGGCTAGAATTCGCGGCGGTCAGCGGGGGCGGGACAGCACCGCCGGCTTCACGCGGAACAGCCGCGTGAGGGCCGAGCGCCCCCGGTGCCCACTGACGGGTGGGCGCCGGTCGCGGACGTCCATGGGTCCGGCGAGTGCTACACGCCGCAGCGGGCCGTCGACGAGATTTTCACGGCGGGGCAGGAAGCCGGCGATGGGTGAACGCACGGCAGGGCCAGCCGGCGCCGGCTGGCCCTGCGTCGTCGCGTCGCGAGCTCGGATCAGGGTCGCGCTGTCGAGTTACCACTTCACCGGCTTGGACGGACGGTGCGCGTAGCCGCTCTCGCGGCCGCCGCCCCCGCCGGGCCGGCCCCCGCCGGGCCGGCCCCCGCCCGGCCGGCCGCCGCCGGGGCGTCCGCCGCCGCCGCCGCCCGAGCGAGGAGCCTGGGGGTTCGAGATCTCGACGGTGATGCGCCGACCGTCGAGTTCGCGCCCATTGAGCTGGGAGATCGCGTTGTTGGCCCCCTCCGTCGAATCCATCTCGACGAAACCGAAGCCACGGGACTGTCCCGAGAACCGGTCGGTGATGACGGTCGCTGACAGGACGTTGCCGCTCTGGCTGAAGAACTCCCTCAGTCCGTCACTGGTGGTGGAGTAGGAGAGGCCGCCGATATAGAGCTTGGACGCCATAGAAACCCCCGATCTCTTCCGTTAATCGATCACGCCCCGCGACCCGGAAGAGTCGTCACGTCGGAAGCGAGGTCCAGCCGTCCGATGAGGCGGACGGATAAAGTGTACACTCGCTGCCGCGCGGTGCAAGTCAACAGTGCGATCAGCCGCGACTTCCCGGCAGCGGGAGCCTGGCCGCGCTCTTCTCCAGCAGATCCTCCACGGTCACCGGACGGCTGAGCACCCCGAGGCCGGCCAGCTCGAGCGCCACGCGCGACTCCAGCGGCAGCTCGGGTGGCACCGTGACCACCACGGGCACGCCGGGCGCCACCCGTTCGAACAGCGTCGCCTGCTCACGCGTGGTGAGGCGCAGCGCCGCGACGTCGACGACGACGAGGGACACGGGCAGCGAAAGCAGGACGCGCACGCCCTCGCAGAGATTCTCGGCCAGCGCGACGCCGACGTCGTGGCCGAGGCAGGCCAGCCCCAGCTGCTCACGCGTCGCGCGGTCCTGATCGATCACGAGCACACGGTTCATCATCGCTCCTTATCTGATGGGGGCCCCGAGATGGCCCCCAAACCCCCCGACGTTCGGAGCGTCCCGGCCCAGCTGTGACGCTCCTCTTTGACACGTTCATAGAGCTGGGCCCCGAGATGGCCCCCCAACCTCCAGGTACAGCCATGACGCTCCCCTTTAGCCGTGGAGCCGGCTGTAGATAGGCAACGACAGTGCCAGGCGGGATGGGGCACAAGTCGTTGGAATCATGTGGGCGGTGATGTCAAGCGATCGGCGCTCGGGCGGAATGCCCCGCATTCTGCCCGTCCCCGGGGAGTTTGCGGGGCCTCGCGCTCAGCTCAGCTCGGCCGGGGTAATCTGGTAGCCGAGGATCTTGCGGTAGAGGGTCTTGGGGTCGATGCCCAGGAGCGAGGCCGCCTTGCCGCGGTGGCCGCCGACCTGGCGGAGCGTGGCCACGATGTGCTGGCGCTCCATCGCTTCGAGCGTGGGCGCGCCCGGCGACGCCGGGGCGACGGTAGCGGCGCTGCCGGCGCGCGCGGCGATCTCGGAGGGCAGGTCCGCCGGCGTGATCTCGTCCCCCTTGCAGAGGATGACGCCGCGCTCGATCACGTGGCGCAGCTCGCGCACGTTGCCCGGCCAGCTGTACCCCTCGAGCTCGGCGAGCGCCGCCGGGCTCAGCCGCTTGAGCCCGTACGTCACGTTGGTCTCGAGGAAGTGCTGCGCCAGCAGCCCGATGTCCTCGCGCCGCTCCCGCAGCGGCGGCAGCAGTACCGTGATCGTGTTGATCCGGTAGTAGAGGTCCTCGCGGAACTGACCGCTCTTCATGGCCGCCGCCAGGTCCCGGTTGGTGGCGGCCACGAGACGGACGTCGACCCGCCGGGGGCGCGTGCCGCCGACCCGGAAGAACATTCCCGTTTCCAGCACGCGCAGGAGCTTGACCTGGCTGTCGGGCTCCATGTCGCCGATCTCGTCGAGCAGCAGGGTGCCGCCGTCGGCCAGCTCGATCAGCCCGGGCTTGGCGTTGACGGCCCCGGTGAACGCGCCCTTGTCGTGGCCGAACAGCTCGCTCTCGAGGACCTCGCGCGGCAGCGCGCCGCAGTGGATCGGCACGAACGGCCGCTCGGCCCGGGACGAGCGCTCGTGGATCGCCCGCGCCACCAGCTCCTTGCCGGTGCCGCTCTCCCCCAGCAGCAGGACCGCGGACTCCGTGGGCGCCACCCGGTCCACGATGCGAAGGACCTCGTGCATCTTCGCGCTGCGGGTCACGATGCCGCCGAAAGGGCCGGCGCCGGGGGCGTGGGCCCGGAGCGCGACGTTGTCGCGCAGGAGCTGGCCCTTCTCGGCCGCCTTGCGCACCAGGACCTCCAGCTCCTCGATCTTGGTGGGCTTGGTGAGATAGTCGTAGGCGCCCAGCTTCATGGCCTCCACGGCGGTGGCGACCTCCTGAAAGCCCGTCATGACGATGACCTGAGGATGCTCGGGGAAGTCCTGCAGCTCGCGGAGCACGTCGATCCCTTCCTTGCGGGGCATCTTCATGTCGAGCACGACCACGTCATAGGGCCCCTCGCGCAGGCGGGCGAGCGCGCTGTCGCCGTCGCCCACGCCCTCGGTGTCGAGCCCCCGCCGCGCCAGCTCGCGCACGATCAGATCACGCAGGTTGGTCTCGTCGTCGGCGACCAGCACCCGGATCGCCCGATTCATGCCGGCATCACCACGCGGAAGATGCTGCCCTTCCCGACGTGTGTCTGCATCTCGATGCGCCCTCCATGATCGGTGACGATGCCCTGCGCGATGGCCAGCCCCAGCCCGGTGCCCTGGCCCGGCGGCTTGGTGGTGAAGAACGGATCCCAGATTCGCGGCACCAGCTCCTCCGGGATGCCCGGTCCCTCGTCCTCGAACTCGACCTCGATCTCCCGGCGTGCCCGGCGGGTGCGGATGATCAGCCGCCCGCGGCCCTCCATGGCGTCGAGTGCGTTGGAGGCGAGCCCCAGAAAGACCTGCCGCAGCTGCCCCTCGTTCAGCGTCACCGCCGGCAGCGTCTCGTCCAGCTCCATGGCGAACCGCCCCGCCGCGTAGCGCGCCTGGTGCGAGATCAGCTCGATCGTCTTGAGGACGAGCGCGTTGACGTCGGTCAGGGCCCGCCGGCTTCCGGGGTCGCGCACGAACTGCAGCAGGCTGCCGGTGATGTCCTTGCAGCGGTATGCCTCCTCCTCGATCAGGCTGAGGTAGGTGGGGAAGTCGCCCAGCTCCGGGCGGCCCGCCACCGCCTCCTCCTTGAGGCGTCCCTGCAGCGACTCCGCGCAGCCGGCGATCGTCGCCAGCGGGTTGTTCAGCTCGTGGGCGACGCCGGCGGCCAGGCGCCCGGCCGTGGTCAACCGCTCGGTGAGCAGCAGCTGCCGTTCGAGCTGCTTGGCCAGCGTGATGTCCTCCACGAGCACGACCAGGTGGGCGCCGTCGTCGCCGCCGGGCAGGGGCGCCGTCGTGAGCCGAAAGCGCTTGAGCTCGCCGGCGATCGCCATCTCCTGCTCGCAGCGGGCGACCTCGACGGCGCCGAAAGCGCCGCGCAGGAAGGCCTCGACCTCTCCGGCGCGCTCGGGCGCCACCACGCTCGGGAACGGCGCCCGCGTGGCCGGATCGCAGCCGAGCGTGCGGACGCCCTCGCGGTTGGCCCGCACGATGCGCAGCCGGGGGTCGAGCACGAACACGCCGAGCGGCAGCGTCTCCAGCACGACCTCGACGAACCGCTTCTGCCGGTCCAGCTCGCGCGTGCGCTCGGCCACCATGGCCTCCAGCCCCTCGTGCATGCGCGCGTGGTCCAGCGCGATGGCGGCCTGATCGGCGAGGGCCAGCAGCAGCTCCTCCTCGGCGGCCGAGAACTGGTGGACCTCGCGGTGGAAGACCTCGATGACCCCGATGGCCCGGTCGCCCACGCGCAGCGGCGCGGCCAGGGCCGCCCGCAGCCCGCTCTGCCGCGGCAGGTCCCGGAAGCGCACGCGCGGGTCGTTGAGGAGGTCGGCGCTCTGGCGCGGGCGCAGGTCGCGCACGGCGCGCCCGGCGATCCCCTCGCCCTCGGCGAGCCGGACGTCGCGCATGACCCCGTCGGGCAGGTCGAGGCTGGCCACCAGGGTCAGCTCGCGGCTGACCGGATCGAGGCTCATGATCCCGCAGGAGGCCACCCCGAGGACGGCCCGGGCCTGCTCCATGATGACCCGCACCGTGCGGTCGGGGTCGAGGCTGGCAGTGACCGCCCGCCCGGCCTCGAACAGCGCCCGCGTCTCCCGGGTGCGCTTGAGGCTCTCCTCGAACAGCTTGGCGTTCTGCACTGCGATGCCGGCCTGCTCGGCGAAGGCCTCCAGCACGCGCTGGTGGTGCGCCGAGAAGACGGCCGGGCGCGTCGAGAACGCCGAGATGACGCCGAGCAGGGCGCCGCCCACCCGCAACGGCACGCACAGCATCGAGCGGATGCCCTCGCGCTCGTCGACGTCGCGACGGGCCGAGCGTGGATCAGTGCGGACGTCGTCCACGCGGATGGCCGTGCCGCTCTGGGCGCAGCGCCCGATGATCCCCTCGCCGACCGGCAGCGCCAGCGCGCGCCACTCGTCGCTCCGGAAGCCGTGGACGGCGGCGTGGACCAGCCGGCCGCGGCTGCGGTCGAGCAGGCCGATGCCGCAGCCGGTCGAGCCCGTGAGCGCGGTCACCGAGCGGCTGATCCGGTCCAGGACGGAGGCGACGTCGAGCCGGGCGGTGATGAGCTGGCTCGTGCTGTAGAGCGCGGTCAGCTCGTCGGCCCGCCGCCGGCTCTCGTCGAGCAGGCGGCGCTGCTCGAGGGCCGAGGCCAGCGGGCGCGCCAGGTCGGTGGCCACCTCCGCGTCGGCCTCGTCGAAGGCGGCGCGCGGGCGGGCGGCCAGGGCCACGGCCCCGAACACGCCGCCGCGGCTCACCAGCGGCACGAGCAGCGCGGAGCCGAAGCCGCGCCCGGTGAGGACCTGCCGGCTCACCTCCGGCACCGCCGGCGCCGCGAGGTCGTCGACGCGGACGGGTGCGCCGCTGGCCACGACCTCGGCCAGCAGGGTGCGCTCGAGAGCCATCCGCGTGTCGCGGGGCGCCATTCGCGGCACCGAGCGCCCGACCACGTCGACGATCTCGAACTCCGGCCGCTCGGGGTCGAGCAGCACGACGGCCACCGAGTCGAAGGTCATCAGCCGCGCCAGCCCCTCGGCGAAGGCGCCGAGGACCTCGTCGACGCCGTCGCCGGAGACCAGCAGGCGCGTGATCGCGTTGTGCACGGCGATGCGAAGCGTGCGCTGCTCCAGCCGCCACACCTGCTCGATGGCGGCGCCCAGCGCGCGGCCGAGGCCCGCCGGCAGCGGTGGCCGCGCGCCCGCCCCGGGCCCGACCAGCGCCACCGCGCCCAGCGGCCGGGCCGGCGGCCCGAGCGCCGCGCGGCGCACGGCCACGCGCCCCCGGCCCCGCGGGATCGCGACGGTCCGCGGGCGCTGGCCGGAGCCGCTCACGAGCGCCCGCAGCGTCGCGTCGGCGGCGCCCCGCCCGCCGGCGACGACAACGAGCGGCGCGCCCCGCGACGGCTGGAAGGCGAGCGCGCCCGCGGTGGCGCCGGTGAGGCGGACGAGCCGGCGCAGCGTCAGGCCGAGACCCCGCTCCAGGGACGTCGCCGTCCCCAGGACGGTCAGCAGCCCGGCGACAATCCGGCCGTCCGTCACGGCGGGGTGAGCACCCGCCCGGGCAGGCTGCCGGTGTGCTCGCGGTCCTTGATCACGAAGCGGCCGTTGACGAACACGTGCTCGATGCCGACCGGATAGCGGTGCGGGTCCTCGTAGGTGGCCTGGTCGGCGACGCGCCGGGGATCGAAGACGACCAGGTCGGCCTTGGCGTTCTCGCGGATCACGCCGCGGTCGCGCAACCCCAGCCGCCGCGCCGGCAACCCGGTCATCTTGTGGACGGCCTCGGGCAGCGACAGGGCGCGCTCGTCGCGCGCGTAGTGGCCGAGCACGCGCGGGAACGTGCCGTAGCTGCGCGGGTGCGGCTTGCCTGCACTCATCTCGCCCGTGGTCGCCAGCGAGGAGCCGTCGGAGCCGATCATCACGGCCGGGTGGACGAGCGCGCGACGCAGATCGGCCTCGTCGAGCTGGAAGAGGATCATGGAGGCCACGCCCTGCGCGTCCCGGAGCAGCTCGAAGACCGCGTCGATCGGGCCGAGCCCCCGCGCGCGGGCGATCTCGGCGATGCGCCGGCCCTCGGCGTCCCGGCGCCTCGGGCACCAGGCGATCATCACGTTGTCCCAGCCCATGCGATCGACGATGCTGTGGCCGCCGGGGCGCTCCATGTCCTTGCGGATTCGCTCGCGCGCGTCGGAGGACTCGAGCCGGGCCAGCATCGCGCTCACTCCGCCCTCCAGCGCCCAGTCGGGCAGCGCCGTGCGCAGGGAGGTGCTGGAGGCCGTGTAGGGATAGACGTCCCCCATCACGTCGAGCCCCTCGGCACGGGCGGCGTCGATCAGCGCGAGCGCGTCGGCGACCTTGCCCCAGTGCGGGCGGCCGGCCGCCTTCACGTGGCTGATCTGCACCGGCATATCGCCCTCGCGCCCGACCTGGATCGCCTCGCGGACCGCCTCCAGCAGCGTCGCCCCCTCGCCGCGGATGTGGCTGGCGTAGAAGCCGCGATAGCGTGCCGCCGCCCGGGCGATCGCCACGATCTCGTCGGTCGTCGCGAACGAGCCGGGCGCGTAGATGAGCCCGGTCGACAGGCCCCAGGCGCCGTCGTTCATGGCGTCGGTCATGAGCCGCTGCATGGTCGTCAGCTCGCCGGCGGTGGGCGGCCGGCGGGCGAAGCCCATGGCCGCCACCCGCAGCGACCCGTGCCCGACGAGCTGGACCACGTTGAGAGCGGTACCGTCGCGGTCGAAGGCGCGCAGGTACTCGCCGACCGAGCGCCAGGAGAAGTCCATCCCGGTGGGCACGAACAGGGCGAAGGCGCGCATCTCGTCGAGGAACTCGGCCGAGGTCGGCGCCGGCGAGAACCCGCAGTTGCCGACGACCTCGGTGGTCACGCCCTGCCGGATCTTCGACTCGGCGCGCCGGTTGCTCCACAGCCGCCAGTCCGAGTGCGAGTGCATGTCGATGAACCCGGGAGCGACCACCCGGCCGGAAACGTTCAGCACGCGGCCGGCCGACTCCCGGGAGAGGTCGCCCACCGCCGCGATGTTCTCGTCGCGGATGCCCACGTCGACCCGGCTGCCCGGCCGCCCGGTGCCGTCCATGACCGTACCGCCCTCGAGCTTGACGTCCAGCATCCCCGTCACTCCCGCGGCCGCGCGTCGAAGCCGACGGCGCGCTCGCACCAGGCGGCGACGCCGAGCAGGCGGGCGAGGCCGCCGGGCGCCTGCACGAGCTGCAGGGCCAGGGGCAGGCCGCCCGCGTCCAGTCCGGTCGGCAGCGTGATCGAGGGCACGCCGGCGCTGCTCCACGGCGCGCAGAGCGAGGCGTCGCCCGTCCAGTGCAGGCCGGCCGGCGCGGCGCCGGGCGCCGTCGGCGACAGCAGCGCGTCGTGCGCCTCCAGCAGCGGGAGCATCGCCTCGCGGAACGCCAGCCGTGCACGGTTGGCGGCCACGTACTCGGTGGCCAGGCGCTTGAGCCCGCTGGCGACCGCCTCGCCGATGCCGGGACCGTAGTCGGCCCCGTGCCTGGCGAAGGCGGCCTGATGATACGTGGCGGCCTCGACCTCGAGGATCACCTGCCCAGCCGCGTGGATCTCGCCCAACGAGGCTGGCAGCGTCAGCTCGGTCACCCGGGCGCCGTCGGCGATCAGGCGCGCGACGATGGCGTCGAGGTGCTGGCGCAGCCCGGGCTCCGCCCGGTCGAAGAGCTGGCGGCCGATGGCCAGCCGCGGCGCCTGGACCGGGACCGGTTCGATGAGGACGTCGCCGAGCACGGAGAGCAGCAGCGCCGCGTCGCCGACCGAGCGGGCGAAGGGACCGGCGTGATCGAACGACCACGCCAGCGGCACCACCCCGTCGAGCGGGACGAGCCCGTGCGGACCCTTGAGGCCCACGACGCCGCAGAACGCGGCGGGGCGCAGGATCGAGCCCACCGTCTGCGAGCCGATGGCGGCGGGCACCATCCGCGCGGCGACGGCCGCGGCGGAGCCCGAGGACGAGCCGCCCGGCGTGTGCGCGCGGTTCCACGGGTTGCGGGTGGGCGCGGGGTCGCGGAAGGCGAACTGCGTGGTGTGCGTCTTGCCGAGGACGACGGCGCCGGCCGCCCGCAACCGCGCGACGGCGGTGCTGTCGCGCTCCGGTCGCGTGTGGGCGAACGCGCGGGCGCCGGCCGTGGTCGGCAGGCCGGCCACGTCGAAGATGTCCTTGATCCCGACCGGTACGCCGTGCAGCGGGCCGCGCAGGCGGCCCGCCCGGACCTCGGCGTCACGCTCGCGGGCGGCGGCCAGCGCCCCGTCGGCATCGACGTGCACCCAGGCCTGCACCTCGGGCTCCCGCGCGGCCACCCGGGCCAGGCACGCCTCGGCGAGGGCCACGGCGGAGCCCGTCCCGCGGCGGATGCGGTCGGCGGCGTCACGAACACCCAGCTCGATCAGCGGCGCATCGTCAGTGGACGGCATCAAGGACCTCGGCGACGACTTCGAAGCGACCGAAGGACGGCATGAGATAGGCGCCCGCGTAGCGACGCCGGACTTCGTGGACGAGCGATTGCGCCAGCTCGACGCCCGCCCGCAGCGCGCGGTCGCCGGCCTCGCGCAGCCGCGCCCGGACTGGATCGGGGATCGTGATGCCGGGCACCTCGTTGTGGAGGAACTCGGCGTGGCGGAAGCTGTGCAGCGGCAGGATGCCGACCAGCACCGGGACCGGCGAACCGCCCGCGCGCGCCAGGAAGCGGTCGAGCTGGACGAGGTCGTAGACGGGCTGCGTCTGCACCCAGCGGGCGCCGGCCTGCACCTTGTGGTGGAAGCGCTCGACCTCGCGGTCGACGTCCTCGGCGGCGGGGTTGAGGGCGGCGCCGATGCAGAACGCGGTCGGCTCGCCGATCGAGTTGCCGGTGGCGTCGACGCCCTCGTTCATCCGCCTCAGGATCTCGATCAGGCCCACGCCGTCCACGTCGAAGACCGCGGTGGCGTTGGTGTAGTCGCCGGACCGCGGCGGATCGCCGGTCATGGCCAGGATGTTGCGGATGTCGAGCGCGTGGGCGCCGAGCAGGTCGGCCTGGATGCCCATGAGGTTGCGGTCGCGGCAGGTGAAGTGCATGTTGACGTCCAGGCCGGTGCCGTCGCGCACGAGCAGGGCGGTGGCCAGCACCGACATCCGCACGCGGCCCAGCGAGCCGTCGTTGATGTCGACGATCTCCACACCGCGCTCCTTCAGGAGCTTGGCGCCCTGCACGAGCTTGTCGACCGTGTGGCCGCGCGGCGGGTCCAGCTCCACGGTGACGACGAACTCGCCGGCGTCGAGCCTGCGCTGCAGCAGCGTGGGCGGCTGCGCGGTCGCCAGGCCGCGCGCCTCCGACACGGGTGTCGGGCGCGCCACGACCGGGCGCGCCGGAGCGCGCCGGGAGGCGGGCGTCCGGCGGTCGAGCACCTCGCGCATGGCGGCGACGTGGGCGGGCGTGGTGCCGCAGCAGCCGCCGACCAGGCGGGCCCCCGCCTCCACCATCCGGCCGGCGTACTCGGCCATGTAGGCGGGGGACGACAGATAGATGAGCCGCTCGCCGATGCGGCTGGGCAGGCCGGCGTTGGGCTGGATCGACAGCGGCACCCCGGCCGACTCGGGCACCATGCGCTCGAGCACGTCGAAGAGCACCGAGGAGCCGACCGAGCAGTTGCCGCCGATGGCCTCCACACCGAGCGCCCGCAGGCGGCGGGCCACCTCCTCCGGCGAGTGGCCGGTGAAGGTGACGCCCTCGTCGGTGAACGCCATCTGGGCCACGATGGGCAGATCGGTGACCGAGCGCGCCGCCTCCACCGCCAGCGCGATCTCCGTGAGATCGGAGAAGGTCTCGGCCACGAAACCGTCCACGCCGCCCTCGAGCAGCGCCTCGGCCTGCTCGCGGAAGGCGTCGCGCGCGTCCGAGACCGCCAGCGTGCCGAGCGGGGCCAGGTACTTGCCGCTCGGCCCGATCGAGCCGAGCACCCAGACGTCGCGCCCCGTGCTCTCGCGCACGTCTCGGGCCAGCCGCACGCCGGCCCGGTTGATGTCGCGCACGCGCCCCTCGAGGCCGTGCACGGCCAGCTTGAAGCGGTTGGCCCCGAAGGTGTTGGTCTCCAGACAGTCGGCGCCGGCCGTCACGTAGTCGGCGTGAACCGACTGCACGAGCGCGGGGTTGTTGAGGTTCAGCACGTCGAAGCACGTGTCGGGCGACACGCCGCGCGCGTAGAGCACGGTGCCCATCGCGCCGTCGCAGAGGATCGGCCCCTCGCTCAGCCGGCGGCTAAACCCGTGCGGCATGCATCTCCCGGAGCGCCGCGAGGATCCGCGCCACCACCTGGTCGACTCCGAGCCCGAGCGTGTCCACGGTGAGGTGCGCCTGTGCGTAGTACGGCTCGCGCGCGTCGTAGAGCGCCTGCAGCTCCTCGGGCGTCCGCCCGTTGAGCATGGGCCGGGCGCCGCTGCGACCGGCGCGGGCCAGCAGCTCGGCCAGATCGCCCCGCAGCCACACCACCGTGCCGAGCTCGCGCAGCGCCTGCATCCGGCCGGCCCGGCACGGCAGCCCGCCGCCGGTGGCGATGACCTCGCCCGACTTCAGCCTCAGCGCCTCCACGGCCTCCCCTTCCAGCCGTCGGAAGGCCTCCTCGCCGTCCTGGCGGAAGATCTCGGGGATGGTCCGGCCGTCGCGGGCGACGATGACGTCGTCGGTCTCGACGAGGCAGCGGCCGAGCCGCCGCGCCAGCAGGCGACCGCAGGCCGACTTCCCCGCGCCCATGAAACCCACGAGAACGACGTTGCCCGCAGGCATACCCGCCATCCTAGCACCTGGACGCGATGCGGGCTCCCGGCCGGGCCGGGCGAGGGGGATCAGGGCTGGACGGGACGGACGCCGCGCAGGACTCTGACGAGGCCGGCCAGTGAGACCACCGCCCAGACGCCCTCGAGCAGCACGAAGCCCCACTGCCGCCCGAGCCAGGCGTCGATCGTGAGCACGGCGGAGCCCACCAGGTTGAGGACCAGATAGCCGAGCGCGTCGGGGCGCATGACGCCGTACTGGGCGGCGACGAACGCGACCAGGATCAGCAGCGCGCCGAGGATCTGGACCAGGTGTTCCACCGCTCAGCCCTCGCGCCGGGGCTCGACCCAGAGGACGCGCACGATCTCCCACAGACCGGCCAGGAACGGCACCGCCACCAGGGCGCCGATGAGCCCGGCCAGGTGGGCGCCGGCGAGGAGCGCCAGGAGCACGGCCAGCGGGTGCAGTCCGGTGGCCCGCCCGACGAAGTGGGGCGCCAGCAGCTTGCCCTCCACCGTCTGGGCGCCCACCATCGCCGCCAGCGTGAGCGCGGCCAGCGTCGCCGACTCGTTGAGCGCGGCCAGCACTGCCAGCACGGCGGCCAGGGTGGCACCCACGAACGGCACGATGTTGAACACCGCGGCGATGGCGCCGATCAGCAGGCTGTAGCGCACGCCGAGCAGCGACAGCATGATCGCGATGAGCGCGCCGACGAACAGGCTGGAGATCAGCTGGCCGCGGACGTAGCCGCCGATCCGGTCCAGCACCGAGGGCGTCAGCCGAGTGGCCGCCGCCCGGGCCTCGACGGGCAGCAGCACCAGCAGGGTGCGCCCGACGTGGGGCGCGTCGATGACCAGGTAGGCGGCGACGACCAGGATCGCCAGCAGCTCGAAGACGACGCCCACGGTGCCGGCCGTGAACCGGAATGTGTTCGCCAGCAGCGTACCGGCCACCGACTGCAGATTGTCGGTCTTGGGCGACGGCAGCGACGCGCCCCAGCGGTCGAAGAGGTACCGCAGGTCGCCGACCCATCCCTTGACGTTCTCGATGAGCCGCGGCAGCTGATCCATGAACTGCTGCGACTGCTCGCTCAGCGCCGGCCACAGCAGGCGGCCCATCAGGCTCATGAGGCCCGCCGCCACCGCGTAGACCACGAGCACGGTCACGCCGCGCGGAACGCGGTACCGCTCCCCCAGCCTGGCTGCCGGCAGGATGGCGGCGGCGATGATGAGCGCGGTGAAGACCAGCAGCCAGATCTGCCACGTGTGGACGACCAGCCACGCGGCGGCGACGACGCCGAGCACCTGCAACACGAGCGGCCACGGCAGCCGGCTGGCGGTCATGCCCGCACCGTCATCATCGCGGGCGTGCGGCGATAGGCGCAGTCGCGCATCCAGCAGCGGGCGCACTGGCTGAAGTAGTGGTCCACCCGGGCCTCGGGGCCGGCGCCGGCCAGCAGCGAGATGGACTTGCCGGGGGTCATCACGCACGCCTCGTTGAGGGTCACGCCGATGGCCTCGGTCGCGCAGAGGCGGAACAGCGCCCGCTGCTCGGCGACGTCCCAGTCGGCGTACCCGGGGCTGATCCGGTTCGTCACGCGGAGCGCCGGCAGCCCCTGGTCGCAGAGCAGGTCGTTGACGTACTCGGCGAGGCTCTCCACCGCTCCCGAGCCGACGCTGTCGAGCATCGAGGCCAGCGGCAGCTCGCGCGCCTCCCACAGCGCCCGCACCCGGCGCTCGAGCGCCTCGCCGATCGTGCACACGGCCACGGCCGCGTGCTCCACCGGACCCCACCGGGCGCCGATGCGCGGGATCGCCAGCGGCTCGCCCTCCACCTCGAGGCGATCCGGCTCGCGGCGGGTCACGCGCCGCCATCGGGCCACGGCGCGCGGTTCCATCAGCCGGCGGCCTTCGGCCAGCGCCTCGTCGAACAGCGCCCGCACGTCGGACCCGGCGACGTCCCGGCCCTTCTTGTAGCCCTGGAAGCGCAGCACCTCGTCGGGGTCGATCGCGAGCGCGAGGTCCGTCAGGACCTGGAGCCCGTCCGGCAGGCTCACTTCGAGCGGCGGCGCACGATGTCGGCGATGAGGCGGATGTGCTCGGGGTTGGAGCCGCAGCAGGCGCCGACGATGTTGCAGCCGGCGTCGAGCAGCGCCGGGTACTCGCGCGCCATCGGCTCCGGCCCCAGCTCGTAGGTCACCGTGTCGCCGGTGGTGATCGGCAGACCGGCGTTGGGATACGCGACCAGCGGCGCGTCCGTCACCGCGCGCATCTCGCGGATGATGAGGATGGCGCGGTCGGGGCCGCGGCCGCAGTTCATCCCGACCACGTCGGCGCCGGCGGCGAGCAGGCTCTTGGCCACCTCGGCCGGGCTCTCGCCCCACATCGTGCGGTCACGGTCGTGGCCGTCCTCGTACTGGAAGAACATCGTGGCCATCACCGGCAGGTCGGCCACGGCCTTGCACGCGCGCACCGCGGCCGTGGCCTCCTGCGGGAACATCATGGTCTCGACCGCGAAGAGATCGACGCCGCCCTCGGCCAGGGCCTCGGCCTGCTCGCGGAACGTCGCCTCGTACTGCTCGTCGGTGACGCCCGCGTCGAGCGCGTAGTCGAGCGGCAGGCGGCTGGTGGGGCCGATCGAGCCGGCGACGTAGCCGCCGGCCGGGGCCACCCCGCGGGCCAGCCGGGCGCCCTTGAGGTTCAGCTCGCGCGTGCGGTCGCCGATCCGGTACTCGTCGAGCTTCAGGCGGGTGCCGCCGAACGTGTTGGTCTCGACGATATCGCTGCCGGCGGCGAAGTAGTCCCGGTGGATACCGGCCACCACGTCGGCGTGCGTGTCGTTCCAGAGTTCGGGACACGCACCGTTCAAGAGACCTGCGGCGAATAACATGGTCCCGTAGCCGCCGTCGAAAACCAGGATCTCGCCACTCCTGGCGCGCTCGACGACCTCCCAGCCGCGCACTTTCAAGCGTTCACCGCGACGCCCATGAGCTGCTTGGCCCGCACCACGGCCAGCGTCGAGTCCTTGGCGTAGCCGTCGGCGCCGATCTCGTCGGCGAAGGCCTGGCTCACCGGCGCCCCACCCACCATCACCTTCACGCGGTCGCGCACGCCGGCCTTGGCCAGCGCGTCGATGGTGCGCTTCATGGCCGGCATGGTGGTCGTCATCAGGGCCGAGATCCCGACGATGGTGGCCCCGTGCTCCTCAACGGCCGCCACGAACTTCTCGGGGGCCACGTCGCGGCCGAGGTTGACGACCTTGAAGCCGGCCCCCTCCAGCATCATCGCCACCAGGTTCTTGCCGATGTCGTGCAGGTCGCCCTGGGCGGTGCCGATGACGACGATGCCGTGGTAGTCGCCGCCGCCGGCGGCCGCGGTGATGAGCGGCTTGAGCAGGTCGAGCCCGGCGTACATCGCGCGGGCCGAGAGCAACACCTGGGGGACGTAGTACTCGTTGCGGCGAAACTTCTCGCCGACCACGTCCATGCCCGGGATGAGGCCCTTGAAGATGAGGTCCTTGGGATCCATCGAGAGGTCCAGGCCCTCGCGCGTCTTCCTCGCGACGGTGTCCTTGTCGCCGAGGATGAGGGCGCGCGCCATCGTCGGATAATCGAAGGGTTCCGCGCTCACGATCAAGCGTGTTCTAACACAGCGTCACCAGGGCGGCAACCTCGGGGTCGAGCGCGGCCGCGGACCACCACCCGGGTGCCCGCGGGGGGTGCGGGAGTTGCATCGCGGGCCTATTCGGGGACGATCACCACCGTGTCGCTGGAGGTTTCGACGCGGACGCGGTCGCCGACGCGGAAGATACGGTCGCCGAGCGTGGCCGGAAACTCCACGCGGATGAGCTGGTCGGCGCCGATGTCGACCTCGTAGAGGTGGCGGGCACCCTCGAAGACGCGCAGGGTGACGGTGCCGGGCAGGCCGGGGCCGCGGGCGGTGACGGCGTCGGTGAGCGCGAGCAGCTCCGGGCGCAGCACGAGCAGGCCGCGGGTGCCCCGGCCGTAGGGCCCGAGTCCCGCCACCGGGATCCGGTGCCCGGCCTCCGTCTCCACCACCACGCCCAGGTCACGCACCTCGACCACGCGCACCGGCAGGAAGTTGGCCGGCCCCAGCGCTTCCGCCACGTCGCGGCTGACCGGGTGCCGATAGACCTCAACCGGCTCGCCGACCTGCTGCACCCGGCCGGCGTGGAGCACGGCCAGCCGGTCGGACAGCGCCAGCGCGTCGGCCGCGTCGCGGGTGGCGTGGATGGTGGTGACGGCCAGGTCGCGGTGCAGCCGCGCCAGCTCCAGGCGCAGCGTCTTGCGCGCCAACGGATCGAGGTGCGCGAGCGGTTCGTCGAGCAGTAGAACGCGCGGCTCCACCGCCAGCGCCCGCCCCAGCGCCAGGCGGCGCCGCTCGGCGAGCGTGAGCGCGGGCGGGCGGCGATCAGCGCAGTGCTCGAGGCCCAGACGGCCGAGCACGACGCCGATCCGCCGAGCCACGTCCGCCGCCGCGACCGCCTGCTGCTCGAGGCCGAACGCCACGTGCTCGCGCGCGGTGAGGTGCGGCCAGAGCCCGCCTTCCTGGAACACGTAGCCGACCGAGCGGCGGCCCGGGGACAGTGGTCCGACATCCTGCCCGTCCACGAGGATCCGGCCGCTCGTCACCGGCATGAAGCCGGCCATCGCCCGCAGCACGTCGGTCTTGCCGGAGTGCGGCGGCCCCAGGAACGTGAAGAACTCGCCGTAGCGCACGTGGACCGACACCGCATCGAGCCCGGGGGGCCGGCCGCCCCGCGTGCACAGCCCGTCCAGCCGGATGTCGACGAGGGGCCGGCTCATCGGGGGACGGCGGGCACGTGCGCGCGCATCGCCGACAGCGGCAGGCAGGCCAGCCCGATCACTGCCAGCCCGGCGTAGAGCAGTACGGGTGAGCCGGCCGCCAGCAGCGAGGTGGCCAGAACCGGCCCGACGAAGGAGGCGCCGATGCGGGCCGCGTTGATGACGCCGATCGCCTCGCCGCCGGCGCTCTGGGCGATGCGCGCCACGACGATCGGAAACACCGGCGCGATGCACAGCACCTGGAGAAAGCGCAGGGCACCGTAGGTCCACACGCCCGGCGCCAGGGCGAGGGCGGCGACGGTCACGGAAGAGCCGACCAGCAGCGCGGCGATGAGCCGTCGCTCGGGCAGTAGCTCGGCCAGCCGCGGTGCCGCCAGGGAGCCCACGGCCGCCGCCGCGCCGGACGCGAAGATGATGACGCCGCCGACCTCCAGCGTGCGCTCGGCGGCGACGCCGAGGTCGGCCATCACCTGCGGCAGGATGGCGGTGAGGAAGAACAGCTGCGTCGAGCCGCCCAGCACGATGAACGACACGATCGCCGTCTCCCGCCAGTGGCGCGCGCGCCGGGCGGCGGGGCGCGCGGGGGGCGGCGGGGTGTCCGGTACGCCCCGGTGCACGAGCACGCCGCAGCCGAAGAGCACGAGACCACCGAGGACGAACGATTCGGCGAAGCCCAGGCGGGCGGCGGCGATGGCGCCGGACAGCGGGCCGATCACCGCGCCCACCGTCATGGCGGATTGCATGGCGGCGACCTGGCGGCGGACCTCGGCGGGATCCTCGGCCCGGCCCGCGCTGATGAAGGCGAACGTCGACGCCGCGCCCATCACGCCGAGGACCAGCCGCGTGACGAGGAGCTGGGGCAGCGTGCGCGCGACTGCCATCCCGAAGAATGCCGCCCCCTGCAGGAACTGCACGAGGACGTAGTACCGCCGGGGGCTGCCGCGGCCGGCGAGCCGACCCCACAGCGGCGCCGTGGCCACGGTGGCCAGTGGCGAGACGCCCAGGATCCAGCCGGTCCAGCGCAGCGTCGACGACGCGTCCAAGGGCGAGATGCGCTGGATGTGGAACGGCAGGCTCACGTACACGAACGACCACGCGAAGGTGCCGAAGAACATCGCCACCGGAAGGGCGTGCGCGCCTCGCAGGAGCTGGACGGAGGACGGGGACGGCGGCGGGTCGGCGCCGGGCCGGCTCAGAGCAAGAGGAGGCGGTCGAGCAGGGCCTCGACGTTGACTTCCACGCTCAGCACGGCAGACGCGTGGGGCACCGCGGACTCGCGCATGCTCCAGCCTCCCACAGCCGACAGCGACAGCGGACGCTCCGGCACACCGTGTCGAGCATCATGACGGAAGCGAAAAAAGGTTACAACGGGCTTTTTCGAAACTGCGGCAGAGTGGCACGCCGCCGCGGTGGCGGTGATCAGGCGCTTGCGGCTCCGGCGTCGGGCAGGAGCGCCGCCACGGCCGCGCACAGCGCATCGGGATCGGGCGGCTTGGGCATCACGTCGTCGAACCCCGCCCGGCGCACCCCGTCGGCCGGGAACGGATGCCCGGTGACCGCGATGACGGGCACGTGCCGGCAGGGGAAGAGCTGGCGGATCTTGGCGATGAGCCAGAACCCGCTCTGCTCGGGCATGGCCAGGTCGCTGACGACGACGTCGAACGGCCGCGCGACGAGCGCCGCCAGGGCCTCGCTGGCGCTGGCGGCCGTGCCCACGCTGGCGCCGGAGGCCTCCAGGGTGAGCCGGAGCACGTTGCGCGAGTCGGGGTCGTCCTCGACGACCAGAACGTGGCGCCCCGTCAGCGATCCCATGCCCGCCCGGTGAGTGCACGGCGCTTGCCGGTGAGGCCAGACCACGAGACGGCGCCAACTTGCGGCGACGGCGACCGCGGTGCGAGGGGAAGCCACTTGCCTGCGGTGGGCAAAAGATTACCGAGGGTTCAGCGGAAGTTGCCGTCGCGCTCGGCCCGGTCGTAGGAGAATACCCGGACCCGGTAGGCCGGGGAGGGCGCCGCCGGCACCTGGAAGAACAAGCGACCGCCGCCGCCCAGATGGCCGGGCACCCAGGCGATCCGCTGGGCGATCACCTGCCCGGCGCCGTCGAGGCTTTCGACGAGGATCCGGATCTGCATCGTCTCGTTGGGCGAGACGTTCGTGACGTAACCCTCGACCACGGGCTGGCCCCGATACTGCCCCGGCTGCCAGCTGACGGTGAAGATCCGCTCCCACCCTGCCATCAGCGGCTCCAGCTCAGCCTCCGCGCTCGGCCCCGCCGCCGCCACGATGCTCGCGAACCCCAGGATCGCCAGCGCTCGCCTCATGCTCCCTTCCCCCTCGGGCTCCATCATGCCAGAGAACGCGCGCAGGCGTCGGGGCGCGGCGGCGTGTTTGACAACGGCGGGGCCGCCGCTTAGTGTCTGCACATGACCACGGGCCGGCCCGCCCGCTGGGCGCTGATCTCCGCTTTTCTGGCCCTGGTGTGCGCCGGCTGTGTTCAGGACGCGGCCGCCCGGCTCTCGATCTTCTGGCGCGGGTCGGTCGTCTCCTGGGACAGTCCGACCACCCAGCTGCACGACGAGCTGGCGATCCAGGGAATCGTCTACCTCGACGCGGCTCGCCAGCTCCGCGAGCGCGTCGGCGCCGCCCTGCTGCGTTCAGGGCGCCTCGACGTCCCGCCCGATCCCGTCGGCGGCGACACCGGCTCCCTCACCTCACGCCTCACCCGCTCCCCTCCCGTCGCCTAGACCCACGCGGCGCAACTGGCGCTCGACCCTTCGCACGCATCTGCCGTGGGCCCGTCTGCCTGCGGCCCAGAGGGGTGCCGGGCGCGTGCAGTGTCAACCCGCGCGCGTCGGCCAGCGACGCAGGAGTGATCAGATGAGCCTCGAACAACTCGCGGGTCTCGTCCTCGTCATCGGACTCTTCGTCGGTCTCGTCGCCTATCGGACGCGGGCAGACCGACGGCTGCAGCAGGACGACCGCGCCGGCCAGGCGAAGTCCTCGTCGAGCCAAGGCCGCCGGTAGGACGCTACCGGAGGATACCGGAGCCCTGGGCCTCGACGCCCAGGGTCGCCAGTGTGCAGAGGGTGGCAGGAAGCGACACGACCTGCCACCTATCTGCCACCGCACTTCTCCGCCGCGTATGGGTCTCGCGAGCCCATGTCGGTTGAGCAGTGAAGCGGGGCTCCGGCGCTCCGAACGCTTCGCCCCCGACCCGGCGCATGCCGGAGTTCTCCCGCGGGGCGGCGATGCAGGCCAAGCGGCCTCGCGCCGGGCGCCCCGGCAGGGCGGGCCCTCCCCAGGAGACCCGGCTATAATCCGCTGGCAGGTACGGGGCTCGCGACCCGGCGAGCTCGCGCAACGACGATTCCATGGGGTGGAGGCCAGGCATGACATTCAATCCCCGTCATCGGAGTCAGGTGCTTTTGGACGGCGCCGATCGTGCGGCCGCGCGAACCTACTTCAGGGCGATCGGGTTCGGCGACGACGACCTGAAGAAGCCGCTCGTGGGCGTGGCCCACTGCTGGATCGAGATCACCCCGTGCAACTGGAACCACCAGAAGCTCGCCGAGAAGGTCAAGGAGGGCATCCGGGCCGCCGGCGGCACGCCCATCGAGTTCAACACGATCTCCGTCACCGACGGCATCGCCATGGGCACCGAAGGCATGAAGGCCTCGCTGGTGAGCCGCGAGACCGTGGCGGACTCGGTCGAGCTGGTTGTGCGCGGTCACCTGCTCGACGCGTTCGTCGGGATCTCGGGCTGCGACAAGACGATCCCCGGCATGGTCATGGCCATGGCGCGCCTCGACATCCCGAGCGTGATGCTGTACGGCGGCTCGATCGCCTACGGCGAATACAAGGGCAAGCGACTCACGGTCCAGGACGTCTTCGAGGCGATCGGCGCCTTCAATGCCGGCAAGATCGACGCGCAGGAGCTGAAGGCCATCGAAAGCCTGGCCTGTCCGGGCGCGGGCGCGTGCGGCGGTCAGTTCACCGCCAACACGATGGCCACGGCGTTCGAGATGCTCGGTGTCTCGCCGATGGGCTACAACGGCGTCCCCGCCACGGACCCCCGCAAGCCGGACGTCGCCGTGGACACTGGCCGGCTCGTCATGGACCTCCTTCGCAAGGGCCTGCTCCCCCGGCAGATCATCACGCGTCGGTCGCTGCACAACGCGATCGCCGGCGTGATGGCGACGGGAGGCTCGACGAACGCGGTGCTCCACCTCCTTGCCGTGGCGAAGGAGGCCGGAGTCAAGCTGGACATCGACGAGTTCGACCGGATTTCACGCAGGACACCGCTCCTCGCCGACA
>DASTOJ010000298.1:0-6321 GCA_035762565.1 Candidatus Methylomirabilota bacterium
GAGTTCTCTACGGCGGCACGGGCGGCCGCCAGCGCACGAGGGATCCCGCCCGGCGGCACGTCGAGGTGGGTGACCGCGCGAACCGTCGCGGGGCCGATGACGCTGAACCGGACGCCATGGGAGCTCAGCGTCCGGGCGGCGAACTGGTCGGCGGTCAGACCGGTGCCGCGCACGTCGAAGATCACGATGTTCGTCTCGACGGTGGCGGGGTCGAGTCCGACCCCGGGCAGCGCCGCCAGCCCCTCGGCGAGGCGGCGCGCATTGGCGTGGTCCTCGGCAAGGCGCTTGACGTGGTGGCGCAGGGCGAAGACGCCGCCAGCGGCGATGATCCCGGCCTGGCGCATCGCCCCGCCCATCTGCTGCTTGAGCCGCCAGGCCTCGGCGATGAAGTCGCGCGAGCCGGCGAGCGCCGCACCGACGGGGGCGCCCAGGCCCTTGGTGAAGTCGATCCACGCCGAGTCGAACGGCCCCGCGAAGTCGCGCGCGGCGACACCGGTCGCCACCACGGCGTTGAGCAGGCGGGCCCCGTCCAGGTGCGTGCGGAGCCCGCGGTGCCGCGCGAGCGCGGTGACCTCGCTGATGCGGGCGAGGGGCCAGACCGACCCACCGCCCAGGTTGCTCGTCTGCTCGACCCAGAGCAGCCGGCTGCGCGGCATGTAGCGGCTGGCAGGACGGATCGCCGCCGCCATCGCCTCCGCGTCGTACTGGCCCCGCGGCCCGTCGAGCGCGCTCACGTTCACGCCGGCCAGCGCCGCCGGCCCGCCGCCCTCGAAGTGGATCGGGTGCGCGGTGCGGTGGGCCAGCATCTCGTCGCCGGGCCGGCAGTGCACGCGCAGCGCGATCTCGTTGCACATCGTGCCGGAGGGCAGGAACAGCGCGGCCTGCTTGCCCAGCAGCTCGGCCACCATCTCCTGGAGCAGGTTGACGGTGGGGTCCTCGAACTTCTGCTCGTCACCGACCTCGGCCTCGCACATGAACCGGCGCATCTCACGGGTGGGCCGCGTGACGGTGTCGCTGTAGAGATCGACGTCGAGCGTCGGCATCGATGCCATTGGGCCGACACTGTTGGGTTTTCCTGGGCCATTGTCAAGCCGCCGCCGTGACAACCGGTAGAATGCGGCGTGCCCTTCGCCGCCCTGCGCGTCCGCAGCTTCCGGTTCCAGTGGCCGGCCGACCTCCTCACCTCGTGGGCGTTCGAGATGGAGACGCTCATCCTCGGCTGGTACGTGCTGGTCAACACCGGCTCGGTCGTGTGGCTCACCGCCTTCGGCTCGCTGCAGTTCCTGGGCACCCTGGCCGCGCCGATGTTCGGCGTGCTGGGCGACCGGCTCGGCGGGCGCCTCATGCTCTGCACGATGCGCGCGATCTACGCCGCGCTGGCGGCGGGGTTGATGCTGCTGGCCCTGGCCGGACTGCTGACGCCCAGCTGGGTGCTGGTCGTGGCCGGCCTGGCCGGCATCGTGCGCCCCAACGACCTCGTGATGCGCAACACCCTGATCGGCGAGACGATCGCGCCCGACCACCTCATGGGCGCGCTCGGCATGTCACGCGCCACCATGGACTCCGCCCGGGTGGCGGGCGCGCTGGCCGGCGCGGGCCTGTCGACGTTGCTCGGCATCGCAGCCACGTACGCGGTCGTCACGGTCCTCTACCTGACGAGCCTGGGCCTGACACTCGGCGTCTCGCGCCGGCCGCCGCTGCCCGACCCGTCGGCGCGCGGCATCTCGCTGCCCGGCACCTCGCGCTGGCACGAGCTGAAGGGCGGCCTGCTTCGCGTCTGGACGACGCCCGAGCTGCTCGCCATGATGCTGCTGGCGTTCCTGATCAATCTCACGGCGTACCCGGCCTCGGGCGGGCTCCTGCCGTACGCTGCCCAGCGCGTGTATCATGTGGACGCCACGGGCCTCGGCCTGCTCGTCGCCAGCTTCTCGTTCGGGGGGCTCCTGGCCTCGATCGCGACCGTCGTGACCGGCGGGTCGCGGCAGCCGGAGCGCCCCACGCTCGTCTGCACGGCGCTCTGGTACGTGCTGCTGCTCGGCTTCGGCCACGTGACGAGCCTGGGCGCGGCGGTCGTCGTGCTCGTCGTGGCCGGCTTCGTCCAGAACGTGGCGATGATCGCGATGACCGGCGCCCTGCTGGCCGCCGCCGGCGAGGGCTTCCGCGGGCGTGTCATGGGGGTGCGGATGCTCGCCGTCTATGGTCTGCCGCTGGGGCTGGTGGCGTCGGGCCTGCTCATCGACCGCATCGGCTACCCGCTGACGATCACCACCGCCGCCGCGGCGGGGTTGCTGGTCACCCTGCTCATCGCTCTGCGCTGGCGCGCGAGCATCTGGCAGCCGGTGCCGAGGGCGGCTCAGGGCAGCAGGTAGGGGACGATCTGGCGTCCATGACGGCGGTAGACCCGGAAGTCCTCGTCGGTGGTGAGGATCACCGGGTCGGCCAGCGTCTCGCTCATTCTCACGAGGCATGCATCGGCCAGGCTCATCGGGACGTCCGCGTATCTCTGCAGGAGGGTCAACACGCGATCCATCTCGTCGCCCAGCTCGAAGGTGGGCAGCAGGGCGCCGCGCCGGAGAAGGCCCGCGAGCGAGGGGAGTCCTCGCGGGCCGAGCAGGTGGAAGGTCTCCGACAGCACGGCTTCACAGGTCCTCCACGGCGGAGCCAGGCGTGGCAACTGGGCGACGGCCCAGCGGTGGTGGCGGTCGCGCCGACTCAGCAGGGCGATGAGAAATCCCGCGTCAACGAGGACGCTGGCGGCCATACCCCGTGGCCTTCAGATGGGCCTTCTTTCGCCGACTGAGATCCGCGGGCAGGCGGTCCACCGAGCCGACGAGGTCGGCGATCGCGGGCGCCGGCCGTCCGGGACGCGATCGTCCCGCGAGCGCCAGGCGCTCCCGAATGACCTCGGACTTCGAGCGCCGGCGTTCACGCGACTCGGCTTCGATGCTCGCCACCAGCGGCTCCGGGAGTCGGACCGTGAGTGTCCGCATGGCCCCGAGCGTATTACGTTCCTGCCACCGATGCAATACGCGAGGCCGAGAGCGCGTCCACCTACGCCGTGATCCCGAGCAGCTTCGCCGCCGTCCCGCCGAGCATGGCGACGCGCTCGTCGTCGCTCAAGCCCGGGGTGCCGAGGATGTGGTCCACCGAGGTCCGCGTCCACGGGTACGGGTAGTCGGTGCCCATGAGGATCTGGCCGGGCCCGGTCTCGGCGGCCAGGTGCCGCAGCGCCTCCGGCGTGAAGACGATCGAGTCGTAGTAGAGCTGGCGCAGGTACTCCGTCGGCTTCTTCTTCAGCGTGTGCGTGCAGCGCTCGGGGAAGGTGGTCAGGATCGCGTCGGAGCGCGGCCCGTAGGAGGGCAGGTAGCCGCCGCCGTGCGCCGCGCAGATCTTCAGCCCGGGGAAACGGTCGAGCGTGCCCTCGAAGATGAGGTGCGAGAGCGCGATGGTGGTCTCCAGCGGGTTGCCGATGGTGTTGGTGAGCACGCCGTTGCCGTTCAGCCGGCGGGTGGCCTCCAGCTCGGCCGTGCCCTGCGGGTGGATGAAGACGAGCACGCCGAGCTGCTCGGCCTTGGCCCAGAACGGGTGGAACCTCGGGTCGGCCAGTTCCTCGCCGTTGACGCTGCCGCCGGTGGAGACGCCGCGGAGGCCGTACTTCTTGATGCCTTCCTCCAGCTGCTCGACGGCGAGGTCCGGGTGCTGCAAGGCGACCGTGGCGAACGCCACGAAGCGGTCGGGATGGGCGGCGCACGCCTCGGCCAGCTTCTCGTTCTGGATCTGGATCAGCCGCCGGGCGATGTCGCGGTCGGCCGGGTACCAGTACGGGTTGATGCTGAGCGCCTCGACGTCGATGCCCTGTGCGTCCATGGCCCGGAGCCGGTCGGTGGGCTGGGACATGAGTAGCGAGGGGGTCACCGTCAGGCCCATGAGGGCCATCGCCTCGGGGACCCCGCAGTGCGCGTGCACGTCGACCGTCTTCACGCGCCGGCCGTTCACGACGACCTCCCGCCGCCGCGCGGCCCCCGGCGCCGGCGCATAGGCGGGGGAGGCGGTCGGTCGTCCGCAACCGGTGAAGACGAGATCGGGGAATTCGCGCTGGGTGCTCATCGTGTCTCCTCCGACGACCGGTAGACGCGGGCCACGCGCGGCCCGACGGTGGTGGCCACGTGGTGGAGGCCGAGGCCGTGCCGCGCGGCGACCTCGGCCAGGGTGATCTCGGCATCGCCCTGGCGGCCGATGATGACGACCTCGTCGCCGACCTGGGCGTCCGGGACCGCGGTGAGATCGATCCGCGTGTGCTCGAGCGAGGGGCTGGCGACGATCGGCACGGCCCGCCCGCGCACCAGCACGCGCCCGGCGTGGAGCCAGGCCAGGCCGTCGGCCGTGCCCGCGGGGATCACGCCCAGACGCATGGGCGAGGTCACGGCGAACGGGGCCTGCTCGGCGAAGCGCTCACGCGGTGCGAGCTCCTTGAGCGCGATGACCCGCGTGGTCAGCGCCCGGAACGTCGACCGCAGCCCGGCCGGTGGCGTCTCGCCGGGGAAGGTGATCCCGTAGAGCAGCCGTCCCGGGTCCACGGCGTTCAGGTAGGTCCTGGGAAACCGCAGGACGAAGGGCGAGGCGGCGAACAACCGGATCGGCACCCGCACGCCTCGCGTCTCGAGCTCGTCGACCACGGCGGTGAAGCGGCCGAGCTGCCACTCGGCGTACGCCGGATCGTCCGACTCGGGCGCGTGCGGGTGGGCGCAGAGGCCGGCCAGGCGCAGGTGCGGCAGCTCCAGCATGGCCGCGATCAGCTTGACCGCCTGCTCGGGAGGAACGCCGAGGCGCTCGAGGCCCACGTCGATCTTCACGAAGACGTCGCAGGGCCCGGTGGCGGCGCCGGCGTACGCCCGCGCGCCATCGAGGTCCACCAGCGCCGGGGTCAGCGCGTGGGCGAGGGCGTCCGGCGCGGCCTCGGGCAGCGAGTTCGGGTAGACGAGGACGGGCGCGGTGACGCCGCGCCGGCGGAGTCTGATCCCCTCGCCGAGGTCGGCGACGGCCAGGGCGTCGGCGCCGTGCGCGAGGAAGGCGGCGCCCAGCTCGGCGGCGCCGTGGCCGTAGCCGTCGGCCTTGACGACCGCGAAGATCTTCCGGTCGGCGCCCACGAGCCGGCGCACGGCCCGCACGTTGCCGGCGGCGGCGTCGAGGTCGATCTCGAGCGTGGTGGGCCGGGGCGGTGGCATGTGCGGCAGAGCATAGCCTGCATCGCCCTGTTCGTGCTAACGTCCGGCGCCATGGCGAACGACGTCTCTGCCGCCGCACGCGCCGAGCTCGTTCCCACCGGCACGCTCCGCGTCGGGCTCAACCACGGCAACTTCCTGCTGGTCACCCCGGGGTCGTCGGCGACGGACCCGCGCGGCGTCGCGCCCGACGTGGCCCGGGAGCTGGGGCGCCGGCTGGGCGTGCCCGTGGAGTTCTCCAAGTTCGCGACGGCCGGCGCGCTCGGCGACGCGGTGCGCACCGGCGCGTGGGACGTGGCGTTCCTCGGGGCCGAGCCGCAGCGCGCGGCCGAGATCGCGTTCACCGCGGCCTACCTCGAGATCCCGGCGACGTACGTCGTCCCGGCCGGCTCGCCGATCCGCTCGATCGCCGACGTCGACCGCGCGGGCGTGCGCATCGCGGTGGCGGAGAAGAGCGCCTACGAGCTCTACCTGAGCCGCAACATCGAGCACGCCACGCTGGTGCCGACCAAGGGGATCGACGCCTCGTTCGAGGCGTTCGTGAAGGACGGGCTCGAGGTCCTGTCCGGGCTGCGCCCCCGCCTGATCACGGACGTGGCCCGACTGCCGGGCGCGCGGATGCTCGACGGCCAGTTCACGGCGGTCCAGCAGGCCATCGGCACGCCCAAGGTGCGGGCGGCCGCCGCCGCCTACCTGCGCGAGTTCGTCGAGGACGTCAAGGCCTCGGGCTTCGTGGGCGAGGCCATCGCGCGCAACGGCTCGCAGGGCGTCTCGGTCGCGCCGCCAGCGCCGCGCTAACGAGTCTCGCGGATCTGGTTAGCGCCGGGCGGCCGCTGCCCCCCGCCGCGCCTCCGATGACGCGCCTGTCGCCGTGGACTCGCTCCGGATGTGGCTCGCGCGAGCCCCCCATCCCCCCGAGGGGGCTGGGCCGGCGGTGAGCCGAGTCGGCGGCGGCGCGCCGAGCCACATCCGGAGCGAGTCCGGCTCCGACGCCGCGCCATCGGAAATGGCGCGGCGGGGGGCAGCGGCCGCCCGGCGCTAACCAGATCCGCGAGACTCATTAGCGCTATCTCGCGAACCCGTTGACCTTGAGGGGGCG
>DASTOJ010000299.1:0-2984 GCA_035762565.1 Candidatus Methylomirabilota bacterium
CGACCTCTCGCTGGTCGGCCTGGACGCCTCGAATCCGGCCGAGGTCCGTGCGCGCTCGGCCGAGGTGCTGGACGTCGTGCTGGCCCTCTGGGCCTCGGACGGTCGTTTCTCCTATCACGGCAAGTTCTTCGACCTCGAGGCGCCGGCGTTCGACCCCGTGAAGGACCGCGGCTTCTACATGAAGCCCTACCAGCAGCCGCACCCGCCCATCGCGGTGGCGGCCAGCACGCCCGACTCGGGCTCGATGCGGATGGCCGGCGCGCGCGGCTGGATCCCGATGTCGAGCTCCCTCCTGTCCCGCACCTACCTGCGAGACCACTGGCGCCTGGTCGAGGCCGGCGCAGCCGGCGCCGGGCGGCCGGCGCGTCGCGGCGACTGGCGGATCGCGCGCGACGTGCTGGTGGGGCCGACGGCGGCGGTGGCCCGCGAGCGGGCGCGCGCCGTGCTCGGACGCAACTACGTGCAGCACCAGCGGCCCAACCGCCTGGGCACCATCCAGATGACGTCGACCAAGCTCGACCCCTCCATGCCCGACGAGGCGGTGACGGTCGACTATCTGATGGACCACGTCTGGCTCGTCGGCGACCCGTCGGAGTGTGTCGAGAAGATCCACCAGCTCCACGAGGAGAGCGGCGGCTTCGGCACGCTGCTGTCGATCACCACCGACTCGGACGACGCCGGCTGGGACCACGACAGCCTGCGCCTGCTGATGGAGCAGGTGGCCCCGCGCGTCGCCCACCTGGGGTGACGTCAACGTGGACAGGAGGCGTCCATGAAGAGCGTGGAGATCGACCGCGGCAAGCGGCTGAAGGACCAGCCAACGACGGGGCACAACCGCTTCCACCCGGACATCCCGCCCCTCGTCGTCGCCGAGGAGGGCGAGGAAATCGTCCTGGCCACGCGCGACGGCGTCGACGGCCAGCTCGGCCCCGCCACCAGCGAGGCGGACATGGCCGTCATGGAGGCCGGGGCCATCCATCCCCTCACGGGCCCGGTCCTCGTCAACGGCGCCCAGCCCGGCGACGTCCTCGAGGTGGAGTTCCTCGACATCGTCCCCCAGCCGCACGCCTTCACGGCGATCGTGCCGGGGCTCGGCTTCCTGCGCGACGTCTTCACCACGCCGTTCCTCGTCCACTGGCAGATCCGCGACGGCTGGGCGACGTCGCCCCAGCTCCGGGGGGTCCGCATACCCGGCGCGCCGTTCATGGGTGTGTCCGGCGTCGCGCCCTCGGCCGCGCAGGTGCGCGCGTGGACGGCGCGCGAGAACGAGCTGATGTCCCGCGGCGGCATGGTCTTCCCGCCCGACGTCGCCGGCGCGGTCCCGACCCGGGGGCCGGCGGCGACCGAAGGCCTCCGGACGCTGCCGCCCCGCGAGAACGGCGGCAACTTCGACGTCAAGCAGCTCACGAAGGGCTCGAAGCTGCTGCTCCCCGTCGCGGTCGAGGGCGCGCTGTTCTCCACCGGCGACGGCCACTTCGCGCAGGGCGACGGCGAGGTCTGCGTCACCGCCGTGGAGATGGGCGCCACCGCCGCCGTCCGCTTCCGCGTGCTGAAGGGCTCCGGGGCGGCGCGGGCCATGCGCGGCCCCCGCTTCTCGCACGCCGGCTACTTCGCGCCGCCGGAGTGGGCGGCGCCGCGGGGGTTCGTCGCCGCCATGGGCATGCCGATCCGCGAGGACGGCGTGAACGACGGCGAGAACCTGACGCTCGCCTGCCGCAATGCGCTGCTCAACCTGATCGACCTGCTCCAGGAGAGGGGCTGGAGCCGCGAGCAGGCGTACGTCCTCTGCAGCGTGGCGGCGGACCTGCGCATCAGCAACGTGGTGGACGTGCCGAACTACGTCGTGTCCGCCCTGATCCCGGAGGCCATCTTCACGGGCTGAGGCGGGGCGGCAGCCATCGGCCGTACCAGTCGAGCGTCGCCCGCATCACCTCGCTGAACGCCGGCTCCGCGTAGACCTCGTAGTGGCCGTACCCTTTCAGCACGACGAGCCGCTTCGGCTCGCCGGCGCGGGCGTGGAGCTGCGCGGATTCCTCGGGCGGGACGAGCCGGTCGTTGTCGGTGGTGATGAAGAGCACCGGCCGGGGCGCGATCCGGTCGACCACCCACTCCGGATTGAAGCCGAGCGTGTCGTCCACGTACTCCAGCGGGATCCGGCTCACCGCGGCCGGGTTGTTGCGCCGGGCGGCCGCCGCGAGCTCGGCGGACTGGCGGTCCGGCAGCAGGATCTCGGCCCGGTCGACGAGCTCCGACCGGCCGTCGCGCGCGCGCGTGAGCCGGTCGGCCTCGGAGCGGGCCAGCAAGTCGAACCACTCGTCGGGGCGCCGCACGCTCCTCATCCAGCGCTGTCCATGGCCGATGCCCACAACGCTGACCGTGCAGGCCACGCGCGGATCGACGGCGGCGACCCAGACCACCGTGGCGCCCCCGTAGCTCGTGCCGTAGAGCCCGAGCCTCGCCGGGTCCACCTCGGGCAGCGCGCCGAGGTAGGTGAGCGCCGCCTGGGCGTCGGCGACCCGACCCCACGGCGCCAGGCGCGCGCGCGGCCCCTCGCTGTCGCCCCAGCCCTTGTAGTCGAACGTCAGCGCCACGTACCCGGCTTCGTTCAGCACGCGCGCATTGTCGGGAAGGTACAGGTCCTTGACGCCCGTGTAGCCGTGGCAGAGGACGACGCCCGCGCGTCGCTGGCCGGGCGCGAGATCGTCGGGGAGATAGACATCGCCGACCAGCTTGACGCCTTCGCTGTAGAACGTGACGGGGCGCTTCATCGCGAGACCTCCAGGCGGTCGGGCGAATCGGCTGCTTGCGCCGGCACCGACCCGTGTGAGGCCAAGACTATCCCGAGTCGTACCCGTACGTACCCCGGCTTGCGCACGCGGGCTCGCGAGGGTATCACCGACGGAGGGAGGAGCCGTCATGCGCTACAAGCGGATCTCCGCGGACTGTCACCTCGACCTGATCTGGCTGCCTCCGGATCTCTTCGT
>DASTOJ010000300.1:0-19406 GCA_035762565.1 Candidatus Methylomirabilota bacterium
TCCTGGAACAGCAACAGCTCCAGCGACTCCGTCTTGTGGAACCGGACCTTGTTGGCCTGGAAGGACAGCCGCATCTTGGGCGTCAGCTCGAAGTCGGCGCCGATGCCGAACAGGAACAGGCCGGGGTTGATGTAGTTCGGCTGCCCCTCGATCTTGCTGCTGCGCAGCGCCGGCAGCAGGCTGTTGCGTCCGGTCAGCTCCACGCTGGTGGTCGCCAGCGGGATGCCCTGGCGCACCCAGTAGCTGAAGCCGCCGCCCGCGAAGTTCGGGTTGTCGATGATCGAGTCGAACCCGCGGGCGCGCCGGTCGAGCGGCTTGTCGTCGCCCGAGGCCCAGAAGAAGGTGAACTTCGGCCGGACCCAGTCGAAGTCCATCGACAGCTCGAGCGCGGCCATCTGCGCGTTGATCTTGGCCGAGCTGGCCGAGATCGGGTTGCGGCTGTCGCGGCCGACCACCTGGTAGAAGGCGTGGTTCACGTTGACGGGGCCGACGTGGCCGTCGCCCGTCCAGCCGAGATAGACCGCGTCGAGCACGTGCACGGCGGGTGTTCCGACGATGGCCGGCCGCACGACAAAGCCGTTCTCGTCGATGTGCTCGCCGCCGGCGTCGTGCAGGTAGTGGGCGCTGAGCGACAGGGTGTAGCCCAGCGTGAGGAAGTCCTGCCGGAAGTAGTTGAGGATCCCGACGTGCTGCCCACGAGTGTCGAAGATGCGGTTGAGGCCGCTGTTGGTGTCCTTCTCGAACGGCCGGAAGTACGCCGCGTTGAACTGGTCACGGTTGGAGCCGAGGTTGCCGAACAGCCGGAAGCCCAGGGCGTTGTCGGTGAAGATGAAGCCGCGGAAGTCGCTGACGAACCCCTGGATGCCGGCCCGCGTCGAGAGAAAGTCGTAGGTGGGGGTGAGGTCGCCCAGATGGTATTCGACGAAGAACTCCTGCAGGGTGGCGTGGTCCTCGAAGCGGTCGGTGCCCTCGCGGACGTCGGCGTTGACGACGCCGTTCTCGTTGGTCTTGAGGTAGTTGAAGTTGAAGACGCCGGTGAGCCGCAGCTCCCAGTCGCGCGGCTTGAAGGCAGTGTCGCCCTTGAACAGCTCCACCGAGAGGATGAAGTTCTGGTTGGCGAGGATCTGGTCGCCGTTGCCGAAGACGTCGAAGCAGCCGGGCTCGGCGGAGCTGACGTTGCAGGGGGTGGGGATCCGGCGGGCCTCGAACAGCGTGTCGGAGATGGCCGCCAGGCTCAGGAAGATGTTCTGGCCCAGGATCGGAAAGTCGCCCTTGAGGACGTTCTGGTTGTACGGGTCCCACCACCGGCCCGAGACGAAGGGCGCCTCGATCGGCCGCTCGTAGCGATTCCAGTGAGGCAGCCCGAGCCGCCAGCGATCGGGAATGGGCACGAAATCGGGGCTGGTGTCGATCGGCCGGGGGTGGCCGAGGGAGGGGCCCACGAAGCCCGGCGGCTTGTCGGCGGCCGGCGCCGGCTGCTCGGTCTGCGCCGCAGCGGAAGCGCTCCAGACAGCGATGGCCACGAGTCCGAGTACCAGACGCTTTAGCATCAACCCCCACTTGGGAAAGCAGTGGTTACGCTGCCGGAGCCTTGGAAGCGGCGGGATCGTATCGCGAATCCCTCCGGACTGTCAAAGTACGAGATACGTACGAGATACGGTGTCGGGCTGGCACCCTACCCCCCCACGGGGCCACGTCAACCGATAGGGGGTGATCGCGCGCCCGGCTGTCAGAAAGGTTGGCACTTTCGTGGCCGGGGCCGGTTGGGCTCTTGACTTGTCATCTTGCAGCCCATAGCGTCAGGCTGTCTTCACGTCCGCGCTGCGCACCTGGCGGAGGAGGGCTTCGCGCCTCCCCCGTGGAGAGAGCGGTCATGATCCGTTCAGCGTCCCGCCGCACCGGCCTTCTGTCCCTCGTGTCCCTCGCGCTGCTCATCCTCGGTGTCGCACTGCCGTGGGGCGGTGACGTGCGGGGCGCCGATCATCGCGAGGCTCCGCTCATCAACCAGGATCCAGCGGCTGACTTCGCCGACGTGTTCGCGTTCCTCAATCCGAACGATCCGTCCAAGATCGTGTTCGCTCTGACCGTCAACCCCTTCTCGGTCCCCGGAGTCCGGGCCTCCTATTCCTTCGACCCGGACGTGCTCTACCAGATCAAGATCGACAACACCGGCGACGGACGCGAGGACCTGGTCATCCAGGTGCGCTTCGCGGGGTTCGAGTCGGCGCGGGACCCGCGCTGCCCGGCGCCCGGTGGGGGACAGTTCGTGACGGTGCTCGGTCCAGCTCGGCCCAAGCGCACGGGAACGGTGAACGGTGAGCTCGGTAACAGAACACCCGAGCTCACCGGGTGCACGAACCAGATCATCAGCGGTCCTGGCGGCATTCGCGCGTTCGCGGGCCTGCGCGACGATCCCTTCGTCACCGACCCTGCCCAGCTGAACAGGATCCTGGGCGGCGTCGAGCAGGTGTTCAGGCAGGTCGATTCGCTGCTCGGACCGCTCGACGGCCGGCCGGTCGTCAACGGCCGGAGTGGATTCGACACGTTCGGGGGGTTCAACGTCTCGGCGCTGGTGGTCGAGGTTCCGAAGGCCGAGATCCAGGGAGCCCGGACGCGGACGGGGACCTACCTCGCCAACGACACGACGATCGGATTCTGGGGCACGACGAGCCGCCGCAAGAACTTTCACCGGTCGAATCACGACGACGACGACGACCACGGCAGCGGTCCGTTCATCCAGATCCAGCGAATGGGACAGACCCTCATCAAGACCGTGTTCATCCCCGCCACGCAGCGCGACCGCTACAACCGGAGCGCTCCCGAAGACGACCTGGCCGACCTGCGCAACCTCTCGGTTTCCGCTGACGCCCGCGGCTTCAGCCGGTTCATCCCGGACGCCTTGACGACCAACGACAACGACGGGACTGGCAACACGATCGCCGCGCGGGCGGGCCTCTTGACAGCCCTCGGCGTGGCGACCCTTCCGGGGGGCGCCCCCCTGCTGCCCGGCCTGGACCAGCTGCCCAACACCGATCGACACCTCATCCGGCGTGTCATCTTTCCGGACGTCTTGCGGATCGACCTGTCGATCCTGCCGCCCAACGACCTCGTGGTGGCGGCGAACGGACTGCAGAACGGTCGCCGGCTGGACGACGACGTGACCGACATCCTCCTGCGGCTGGCCCGACAGCTGGCGGACGTGAAGTTCCCGGACGGCAGTGGGGTGCCCGGCAGCGGGCCGCTGGGGACCCGCGGGGCGCTGGATTGCTCGGTCCTGCCGAACTGTCCCGACCGGCGCGTCCTGGCCGTTCTTCAGGGGACCGACTTCATCGAGCCCGATGGCGACGTCGAGGCCCTCGCCAACAGCGGACAGGACCGGCCGTTGCTCGTCGATTTCCCGTTCTTCGCCGAGGCGCACCCGCTACCCGGGAACCCGACCCCCGCTCCGGGGACGGTCGGCTACCCGACATCGCCGGGTAACGATCCCACGTAGGACACGAGTGACGCGCATACCCGAGGTGGCGAGGGGGGTGTCCCTCGCCGCCGCCGCCCTGTTCGTGCTCGGAACCGCCGGCGGCCCGGCCGCGCAGCCGCGCGAGACCGATCACGTCATCCAGTTCTATCAGGCGCGAGTCGCACGGGATCCCGACGACTTCCTGAGCTACAACAAGCTCGGGACCGCGTACGTCCAGAAGGCGCGCGACACCGGGGACATCGTCTACTACGACCTCGCCGAGAAGGCGCTGCGACGCTCACTGGGGCTCGTCTCTCAGGGGCCCGCGGCGAGCACCGCGACGACCTGGCTGGCGGTCGTCGAGTTCGCGCGGCACCGGTTCAGAGACGCCCTGGCGGCGGCGGAACAAGCCCTCGCGCTCGACCCGGGCGAGTTCTCCGCCTACGCCGTCGTCGGCGACGCCTATCTGGAGCTCGGCGAGTACGACAAGGCGGCGCAGGCGTACGGGAGGCTGCTGGATCTGAGCGGACCTCTCCATCCCCATAGCCGCCTGGCCCATCTGAAGTTCCTCACGGGCGAGCCCGAAGCGGCGGTCGCGCACATGCGACGAGCCGTCGCCGCCGCCCGGGGCGGCCTGCCGGGTGAGAACATCGCCTGGACCCATGCCCAGCTGGGCGAGCTGCTGTTCCAGGTCGGGGACCTGGCGGGCGCCGAGAAGGCGCACCAGGATGCCCTGGCCGGGCACCCTGGCTATCACCGCGCGCAGGCAGGGCTGGCAGGCGTGCGGGCGGCCCAGCGGCGGTATGCTGACGCCATCGAGCTCTATCGAAAAGCGATCAGCGTCGTGCCGCTGCCGGAGTACGCCGCCGCCCTGGGGGACGTCTACACCAAGGCGGGGCGCGCGAGCGACGCCAAGCAGCAGTACGACCTCGTGGAGTTCATCGGCCGCCTCAACGCCCTCAACAAGACGATCTACAACCGGGAGCTGGCCCTCTTCTACGCCGATCACGACATGAAGCCCAAGGAGGCCCTCGCCCTGGCGGAACAGGAGCTCCAGGCCCGACGTGACATCTACACCTACGACGTCCTCGGGTGGGCGCTCTACCGCAACGGCCGGCCTCGCGAGGCGGCGGCCGCGATGGCCGAGGCCCTCAGGTTGGGCACGCGCGACGCGCGCCTCTACTTCCACGCCGGGATGATTCACATGGCGCTCGGCGACGCCGCGCGGGCCCGGGACTATCTCTCGCGCGCGCTGGCGATCAATCCGCGCTTCCATCCACTGCATGCGGACGTCGCCACCCGCGTCCTGGCGGAGCTGACGGGGGGCCCGAGATCCCGGGAGCATCCGCGGTGATCTGCCGCCGGCGCGCTGGCCTGCCGGCCTTGGTCGCGACGGCCGTGCTCCTCATCGCCGCGTCGGCCGGCGCGCACCCGCTGGGCAACTTCAGCATCAGCCACTACGCCGGCATCGACATCGAGCCCGACGCCGTTCAGCTCCGCTACCTGATCGACATGGCCGAGATCCCGACGTTCCAGGAGATGCAGGACACGGGGCTGGTGGCGGAAGTCGGTCATCCGAGCGTCGCCCCCTGGATGACGCGCATGGCCGACAAGCTGCAGCGCGGCCTTCGGCTCGAGGTCGGCGGGCGCCGCCTGGCGCTCGCCGTCACCGCCTCCGAGATCATCTTCCCTCCCGGCGCCGGCGACCTCCCCACCCTGAAGCTCGGCGTCGTGTATCGGGCCACCCTCGACCGCGATGCCGCCGGAGCCGGGGAGCTGAGCTACGCGGACGAGAACTTCCCCAGCCGGGCCGGCTGGAAGGAAATCGTCGTGCGCGGACGGCCGGGCGTCACCATCGTGGCCAGCACGGCGCCGGCCACCGATCGCAGCAACGCGCTCGCCGACTACCCCACGGACCTCCTGAATACTCCCCCGCAAGATCTCGAGGCGCGCGTCACCTTCACTCGCGACGCCACGGTGGCCGCGCCCGCGGCGGTTCCCTCCACGCCGCCCGCCACCGGCGAGGCGCGGGCGCCTCCGGTCGGGCTTCAACCCAACCGCCAGCCCCGGACGTCGACGGCCTTCACCGATCTCATGACCCGGTCCGAACCCGGCGCCGGCCTGGTCGCCGCGGCGCTGCTGGTCGCGGTCGCGCTGGGCGCTTTCCACGCCCTGGAGCCAGGCCACGGCAAGACGGTGGTCGCCGCCTACCTCGTCGGCTCGCGGGGCACCGTCCGGCACGCACTCGTCCTGGGCCTCGTCGTGACCGCCTCTCACACCGCGGGGGTCTACCTGCTGGGCGGCGTGACCTTCTACGCCTCACAGCACGTGGTCCCCGAGCGCTTGTACCCGTGGCTGAGCCTGGGCTCCGGGCTCACGATCGCGGCGCTCGGAGCCGCGCTGTTCCTGCGCCGGTATGCGGGAGCGGAGAACACGCGCGGCCACCACCATGGCGATCATCACCATCATCACCCGCACGGGCACTCCCACGACCACCCCCACGACCACTCCCACACCCACGAGCCCGTCTCGCTGCGCGCGCTGGTGGCGCTCGGCGTCAGCGGCGGGATCATCCCCTGTCCGGCGGCCCTCGTGGTCCTGCTCAGCGCGCTGTCGATGCGCCGGGTGGGGTTCGGCCTCGTGCTCATCGTGGCGTTCAGCGTGGGGCTGGCCGCGGTGCTGGTGGCGATCGGGATCCTCATGGTCTACGCCGGACGACTGATGTCGCGCGTCCGGGAGGACGGGCCCTGGATCCGCCGCCGGCTGCCCCTGACCTCGTCCGCCGTGATGACCCTGCTCGGGATCGGGATCGCCGTCCAGGCCCTCGCGTCGTTCGGCAAGTGATCCGGAAGGCCCCGACACGATCTGCCACCCAACCTTGACAGAGCGCGGAAGCCTCTCGTATCGTCGCTTGGGCTCGAGACCCCAGATGCCTGATCCGATAAAGAAGGTGCGCACCGCATGATCGGGGGCTCGCCGATCGTCGCGCAGCTGCGGGCGATCCAGCGCGCGCACGGCTTCATCCCCTCCGCGCAGCTGCGAGAGCTGTCCGAGCGGAGCAGCACGCCCCTCTATCAGCTGCACGGCGTCGTCAGCTTCTTCCCGCACTTCCGGGTGGCGCCGCCGCCCGTGGTGGAGGTCCTCGTCTGCGACGATCTCGCGTGCCACCGGCGCGGCGGGACCGCGTTGCTGAGAGCCGTCGAGGACCACGTCGCCACGGCCGGACCGGAGGGCGCCGTCGTGCGCCCGGTGTCGTGCCTGGGCCGCTGCGACCGCGCGCCGGCCTGCGCGATCAACGAGACCATCGTCTCCCGCATCACGATCAACACCCTGCTCGCGCACGTCGCCGGCGCCGCCGCCGGCGAGCACGTGCCCGGCGAGCACGCCGTGCCCAGCTCGGCGCCGCTGGCCGCCGATCCGTACGGCCCGGGCGAGCGGTACGGCGCGGCCCGGCGGCTGGCCGCGAGCGGCGACGCCGCGGGCGTCGTGGCCGCGCTCAAGGCGGCCGACCTGCGGGGCATGGGCGGCGCCGGCTTCCGGACCGGGCTCAAGTGGGAGCTCGTCCGCAACGCGCCCGGCGACGACAAGTACATCGTGTGCAACGCCGACGAGAGCGAGCCCTGCACCTTCAAGGACCGTTTCCTGCTGGAGCGGGCGCCCCATCTGCTGGTGGAGGGCATGCTGCTGGCGGGACTGGTCACCGGCGCCCGGCTCGGCATCATCTACATCCGTCACGAGTACGAGTCGCAGCTGGAGATCATCGAGCACGAGATCCAGGCCGCCCGCGCCGCCGGCGCCCTCGGCCCGAGCGTGTTCGGCTCCGAGCGCGAGTTCGAGCTGGAGACGTTCGTGAGCCCGGGCGGCTACATCTGCGGCGAGGAGTCGGCGCTGCTGGAGGCGCTCGAGGGCAAGCGCGGGGAGCCCCGCAACAAGCCCCCGTTCCCGGTGACCCACGGGCTCTACAACAAGCCGACCGTCATCAACAACGTCGAGACGTTCGCGCTGGTCCCGTCCATCCTGAACCGGGGCCCCGAGTGGTTCCGGGCCCAGGGCCGCGGCGGCGCCTCCGGCCTCAAGTTCGTGGGCATCAGCGGCGACGTGGTCCGGCCCGGCGTCTACGAGATCGCCATGGGCACGCCGGCCCGCGCGGTGATCTTCAACAAGGCCGGCGGCATCGCCGGCGGCCGCCCGTTCAAGGCGTGGGCGCCGTCGGGACCGTCGTCGGGCTTCCTGCCGCCCTCCATGGTCGACGTCCCGCTGGACTTCGACTCGCTGAGCAAGGCCGGCTCCATGCTGGGCTCGGGCGCCATGCTCGCGCTCTCGGACGAGGCCTGCATGCTGGACATGGCGCTCAACGCCGTGCGGTTCTTCCGCAACGAGTCGTGCGGCAAGTGCGTGCCCTGCCGCGTGGGCTCGGCCAAGATGGTGGAGGTCCTGGCGGACATCGCCGGCGGCCGGGGCCGCCCCGATCACCTGGAGATGATCGACGACCTCTCCCACGCGCTGATGCAGACCTCCATCTGCGGGCTGGGCCAGGTGGTGCCGATGCCCATCCGCTCGGTCTTGACCCACTTCCGCGAGGAGGTGGACGACCACCTGCTCCACCGCCGCTGCGCGGCCGGTGTCTGTCCGGTGGACCGCGTATGACGCCGGCGGCGCCGGTCAAGCTGACGATCGACGGCCGCGAGGTCACCGTCGACGCCGGCACGACGATCTTCGACGCCGCCCGCCGGCTCGGCATCGAGATCCCCGCGCTGTGCCACACCCCGACGCTGGGCCAGACGCCGGTCGGCGTCTGCCGCGTCTGCACCGTCGAGGTGAAGAACAACCGCGTGTTCGCCGCCTCCTGCGTGCGGCCGGCCGAGAACGGCATGGTGGTCGCGACCGCCTCGGCCAGCGTGCGCCGGGCGCGGCGCACGCTGGCCGAGATGCTTCTGGCCGACCATCCCACCCCGTGCGAGCGCCAGCAGGCCACCGCGGACTGCGAGCTGGAGCGGCTGGGGGCCGCCTACGGGGTACAGACGCCGCGCTTCGGGGCGCGGGAATGGCCGCGGGGGGTCGACCACTCGTCGCTGTTCATCGCCGTGGACCACACCGCCTGCATCCTGTGCGACCGCTGCATCCGCGCCTGCACCGAGGTGAAGCACAACAACGTCATCGGCCGCGGCGGCAAGGGCTACCAGGCCGGGATCTCGTTCGACAACGACCTGCCCATGGCCGCCTCCAGCTGCGTCGGCTGCGGCGAGTGCATGGTCTCCTGCCCGACCGGGGCCCTGACCAACCGGCGCGCGCTGGACGTCGACCTGCCGCACGGCGAGGAGATGCCGGCCGACGAGCTGAAGACGCTGCCGATCTTCGCGCGGATGTCGGGCACCTTCCTGGATCTCAACCGCGGCGCGGTCGTGCGACGGCGCCTCCAGCCGGGCCGGGTCATCTGCCGGGAGGGCGACTTCGGCTCCACGGCCTTCTACATCCTGAGCGGCAAGGTCGAGGTCTCGATCGCCTCCCCGCTCGGTCACAGCGCCGCCCGCCGGAGCGGGGCGGGCGGCCGCAAGGGCTTCTTCCGCATGCTCACCGAGCTGGTGAAGAGCCCGCCGGCCCCACGGGCCGACACCGCGCCGCGCACGATTCCCATCGACGCCACCGTCGACCTCGACCTGAGCAACCCCGTGGCCCAGCTGGGGCCCGGCGACCTCTTCGGCGAGATGACGTGCCTGAGCTTCTACCCGCGCTCGGCCACCGTGCGCGCCGTCGAGGAGACGGTCGTCCTCGAGATGCTGCGCAACGTGCTGCAGATGCTCCAGAAGGACAAGGTCTTCAAGGGCGAGCTGGACCGCCGCTACCGGGCGCGCGCGCTCGACACCCACCTGCGCTCGGTCCCGGTGCTGTCGAGCCTCAGCGAGGCGTTCGTGGCGCGGCTGCGCGATCGGGTCGAGCTGGCCCACTTCGAGCCCGGCCAGGTCATCTGCAAGCAAGGGGAGCCGGCCGACAGCTTCTTCCTGATCCGCATCGGCTTCGTGAAGGTGACCCAGGACTTCCCGGGCGGCGACCTGGTGGTGCGCTACCTCAACCGTCCCGACTACTTCGGGGAGATGGGCCTGCTCGGCGAGGGCGTGCGCACGGCCACCTGCACGGCGCTGGACCACGTGGAGGTCGTCCGCATCGCCGCCGACGATTTCCGCGACATGCTGCGCGAGTTCCCCGACATCCAGGAAGGGCTGAGCCGGGTGGCACGGGAGCGCGAGGAGAGCAACAGCCGGCTGAGCGGGGCCGCCAACCCCGTCGCGCTCGACGACTTCCTGAGCCAGGGGCTCATGCAGGCGCAGAACCTGCTCGTCATCGACCTCGAGCGCTGCACCCGCTGCGACGAGTGCGTGCGGGCGTGCGCCGACGCCCACGAGGGAGTGACCCGGCTGGTGCGCGACGGGCTGCGCTACGACAAGTACCTGGTCGCGACCTCGTGCCGGTCGTGCCGCGATCCGCTCTGCATGGTCGGCTGCCCGGTCGGCTCGATCCGGCGCCACCCGGACTCGCTCGAGATCATCATCGAGGACTGGTGCATCGGCTGCGGGCTGTGCGCCACCCAGTGCCCGTACGGCAACATCAACCTGCATCCGTTCAAGGTCGTCGCCGAGGATCCGGACCACCCCGGCGTGATGAAGGCGGTCGTGCGCGAGAAGGCCACGACCTGCGACCTGAGCCGCGAGTACCACGAGCCGGCCTGCGTGTACGCCTGCCCGCACGACGCGCTCAAGCGGATCGAGCCGGTGACGTTCTTCGGCATCCGGTCCTAGGTCGGGCCCGCCATGCTCATCGACCGGAGCCACCGTCCCTGGATCCTCGGGAGCCTCGTCGGGCTGGGGGTGGCGACGGCGGTGTACGTGCCGTACGCGCGCACCGCGCTCAACGGCCCGAGCGGGGGCAGCTGGATCGGGCTGGCGTTCGGCGTCGTGGGCTTTGCCTTCATGCTGTTCGCCGGCCTGCTCGGCGCGCGGCGCAAGGTGCCGACCTGGCGGATCGGCCGTGGCACCGCCTGGATGCGCGCCCACATCTGGCTGGGGCTGCTGAGCCTGCCGCTGATCGCCTTCCACGGCGGCTTCGCCTTCGGCGGTCCGCTCACCGCCGTGCTCATGGTCCTGTTCATCCTGGTCGTCCTCAGCGGCATCGTCGGCGTCCTGCTCCAGCAGGCGCTGCCCCGGCTCATGCTGACGCGGCTGCCGCTGGAGACGGTGTACGAGCAGATCGACGAGGTCGCGCTGCAGCTGCTGGCCGAGTCCGACGGGCTCGTCGCCGCGGCCTGCGGCCCGCTGCCGGTCGAGCCGGTGGTGCTGCCCGACGCGCGGCGAGCCGGCGGCGGCGCCGGGGCCGCGCGCCCGGGCCAGCCACGCTCGAGCCCGCGAGCCCGCCCGACCGCGCTGGCGCCGGTGCCGGAGAGCGCCGCCTTGCGCGAGACGTACCTGCGCGACATCCGGCCGTTCCTGGACCCGGCCAACCGGCCCGACGGCGTGCTCGGCACGACCAGCCGCGCCGCCACGCTGTTCCGCCAGCTGCGCACGACGCTGCCGCCCGTCCTGCAGAACACGGTCAGCGAGCTGGAGGCCGTGTGTGACGAGCGCCGCCAGCTGGGCGACCAGAAGCGCCTGCACCACGTGCTGCACGGCTGGCTGCTCGTCCACGTGCCGCTGTCCTACGCGGTACTGCTGCTGGGCGCCGCCCACGCCGTCATCGCGCTGAGGTACTGATGGCCGGGCCGCGGCCGTACACCACCAAGGTCAGGGCCAAGCGCATCGCGCTGCAGTACTTCACCCGCCCGCACCCCTTCCGCCGATGGAAGGTGAACCTCTCGATCGCAGCACCGGCGCTGGGCGCCCTGTGGCTGCTGGGCAGCGCCGTCCTCGGCGACCAGCGCCTCTACAACAGCGGCCCGGTGTCGACGGCGCACGCGATGTTCGAGTCCGACTGCCGGCTCTGTCACGGTCCCGGTCCCGCCCCCGGCACGCCGGTGACGCAGACCTCGCTGGCCAGCGCTGCGGCGGCCGCGCCGGCCGGGTTCTTCGTGCCCGTCTCCAACGCCGCCTGCGCTACCTGCCACGCGGGGCCCGACCACAACGCGAAGTCCGACACGCCGGCCTGCGGCAGCTGTCACATCGAGCACGCCGGCAAGTCGGTACTGGTGCAGATCCCCGACCGGCACTGCGTGCAGTGCCACGGCGACCTCAAGACCAGGGAGGGCAAGGCGTCGGAGTTCCACGCCAGGGTCGCGAGCCTCGCCGGGCACCCGGAGTTCGCGGTGAGCGTGCGCGCCGAGGGGAAGGTGACGCGCGCGCGCCTGGATGCGAAGCCCGGACCGGAAGACTCGACGCCGATCAAGCTGAACCACGCCAAGCACCTCAAGACGAATCTCAAGGGGATCGAGGATCTGCAGAAGCAGCCGGGCGTGGCGGGGCTGACCAAGGTGAAGGACGGCGTGCAGCTCTCCTGCACCTTCTGCCACACGCCCGACGAGCGCGGGCAGAACATGCAGGAGCTGTCGTACGAGAAGCACTGCGCGGCCTGCCACCCGCTCGACTTCGACGGCCGCTTCCCCGACAGCGTGGTGCCCCACACCACGCCGGTGATCGTGCGCGCGTTCCTGCGGGGGACGCTGACCGAGGCGTTCGAGCGCTGTCAGTCCATTCCCGCCGGCGCCGCGGGCAAGGCGATTCGCGATCGGTGCGTCGAGCTGGAGCTGGCCAAGGCCCCGCCGCAGGCCGCCGGGGAGGGCGACCGGCCGCGCGCCCTGCGGCGCGGCGGCGCGGCCGAGCCCGAGCCGCCACCGCCTGACGAGCCGCGCGGCGGACGCCTGCGCGGGCGCGCGGCCGAGGCGGAGCCGGCGCCCGAGCCGGCCCCCGACACGCCGCGGGGCGGGCGCCTGCGCGGGCGCGCGGCCGAGGAGGAGGCGCCGGCGGCCGACGCACCGCGCGGCCGGCGGGGGCGCGAGGACGCGGCGGCCCCCACCCCGCGCGGCTGGGCGGCGACGCAGTTCGCCTCCATCGAGCCCGGCCTGTTCAAGCAGCGGTGCGGGTATTGCCACACCCTCACGCGCGAGGAGCCGGCCCAGGTGGTGCCGCCGGCCATTCCCGCCCGCTGGCTGCCGCACTCGCGTTTCGATCACGGCGCCCACCGGCCCGTGGCCTGCACCGGGTGTCACGCGGCAGGAGCCAGCACGGAGACCAAGGACGTCCTGCTCCCCAAGGTCGAGACCTGCCGGGAGTGCCACCAGGCGCGGGGCGGAGCGCGAACCGGCTGCGTGGAGTGCCACCGGTACCACGACAAGCGCCAGGAGCGCGACTCCAACGGACCCTTCACGGTCCGGCAGCTGAGCGGCAATGTTGTTGCGCCGGGCCCTGATCGGATAAGATAGCGCGCGCCATGCTGCGCCGACTGGCCGCCGCAGGCTTCATCCTGACCGTGCTGCTGATCGTGGGGCCCGTGCCCGCGCGAGCGCAGTGCGCCAGCGCGACTGCCTCCTGCCTCACGGCCCAGGACGTCATGGACGTGGTCCGGGCCGCGGTGACGGCCGTCAGCGGGGACATGGTCGTCGGGGTGGCGGATCGCGGCGGCAACCCACTCGCCGTGTTCGTCAAGGGCACCCCGCCGGCGACCGTCGTCGGCAACTTCGGCAATCCCAACGTCCCCTCGCAGGACCAGGCGATCGGCCTGGCGCGGACCGGGGCCTTCTTCAGCAACGATCAGGCACCACTATCCTCGCGCACCGTGCGGTTCATCAGCGGCATTCACTTTCCGCCCGGCGTGACCAACAAACCGCCCGCCGCGCTCTACGGCATCGAGAACACCAACCGCGGCTGCTCGTTCAACATCGCGTTCAACGCCGGGGTGCCGAACATTCCCCGGGCCACCTCGGTGGTCAACGCGGGCAACTGCCAGGCGGGGGACGTCACCGCCTGCGGCACCGGCATCGTGACGGGCAAGGCCGACGTGTTCGACAGTAATCCGGGCGCGGTCAACGGTGGCGGGGTGCCGATCTTCAAGAACGGCCGGGTCGTCGGAGGGGTCGGCGTGACGGGGCTGCCGCTCGATCAGGCGGAGTTCGCCGCCTTCGTGGGCAGCCTGGGGTTCAGCCCGCTCTTCGGTCCCCGGCCCGCCGAGCCCGGCGTCGTCGTCCTCGACGGCGTCACCCTGCCGTTCGTGAAGAACACCGGCCGCCCGGGCGGCACGGTGCCCGGCACCTTCCCCGGGGTCACCTTCGTGCTGGGGCCGGTGGCCAGCCCCTATGGCGCCGTGGGGCCGCCCAGCGGCTATCTCGTCGGCCCGACGGCGAGCGCGGTGAATCCGCAACTCTCCGCCGCCGCCGTCAACACGATCATCCAGCGGGCGGTCTCGCAGGCCTCGCGAACGCGCGCCGCCATCCGCCTGCCGCTGGGAGAGGCGACCAGGATGGTGATCGCGGTCGGTGACACGGCCGGCACCCTCCTGGGGCTGTTCCGGATGCCGGACGCGACGATCTTCAGCATCGACGTCGCCGTGGCCAAGGCGCGCAACGCCGCCTACTACAGCAGCCCGACCCGCGATGCCCGCGACATGCCCGGCTTCCCGCGCGGCTTCGCGATGACCGCGCGCACGCTCGGCTTCGGCGCGATGCCCCTCTACCCGCCCGGCATCGACGGCACCGCGCCGGGCCCCTTCTTCGGCGACTACACGCGGGACGTCGCCACTCCCTGCGCGCAAGGTTTCCAGCCCGTCAACGCGAACCAGAGCGGGGTCGTGTTCTTCCCGGGCAGCATCGGCCTCTACAACGGCACGACCCTGATCGGCGGCCTCGGCGTCAGCGGCGACGGCGTGGAGCAGGACGACCTGGTCACGGCCGCCGGCGCGGGCTGCCCCGGCTGCCCGTTCAGCTTCGTGGCGCCCCCCGAGATCCGCGCCGATCGCGTCATCATCGGCGGCGTCCGCCTGCCCTTCTTCAAGTTCCCGCGGAACCCGGAGACTCAGTAGGACTCGTAGGGGACTGTGCGGTACTGTGTCAGCGCCCGAAGCGCTTGAGAAGGTCCTGGATTCCCTTTTGCGCCTTCCCGGGGTCGACGTCGCGCAAGAGCGTCGAGGGGGCCACGCGGATGGAGGGGGAGGCGGCGGAGCCGGTGACCCTGGCTTTGAGCTCGCCACGGCCGTGGGTGATGGTCATGTCGAGGTTCATGCGGCCGGTCGCGACGTGGTAGTCGCCCGCGATCAGGACCTTCATGGCGCGGCTGGAGTAGAGCAGGTCGCGCGTGGTGGCCAGGCCGTTGGCCAGCCTGTAGGTACCGGTGATCGAGTCGAACTCCAGCGGTGACTCGAAGACGCGCGAGGGCAGGTCGGCCGAGAGGATCGAGGAGACGGCGCCGCCGACCCGCACGACACTGCCGATCAGGGCCAGCGCCTGCGGGCCCACCACCCGGCCGGCCCCGACGCGGAGCTGTCCGGGGCCGGTGAGCGTGTTCAGCACGTCGCGGGCCTCGAAGCCGAGCGCGCCGGTGAGGTCGAGCGGCCCGGTGATCGCGTACCCCTGGCAGAGGTAGTCGACCAGGACCTTCTCCAGCGGCAGCGCCCTGATCCCGAGGTCGGCCATCTGCACGCGAATGCCGCGGTCCAGCGCCACCGTGAGCTGCGTCGTGACCGTGCCGCCGGCCAGCGTCGCCGTCAGCGGCTTGCCGGCGAGGCGCTGGTCCTGCCAGGCGGTGTTGAGCTTCACCGTGGAGACTGTCAGCGTGCGGCGCTTCGGCTCGGGGCACTGCGGATTGGTCTGTGTCAGCGTGAGGTTGGCCAGCTCGACTTCACCCGCGGCGGTAGGATCGCCGACGGTCCCGCCCAGCGCGAGCGTGCCCTTCACCGAGCCGCCCACGACGGGCTCCGGCCCGGCGGCCACCGCCGTCAGGGGCGCGATGTCCTTGCCGGCGACGGCGACCTTGCCGCGGAGCGAGGCCTCCGTCAACGGCTTGGCGCCGCCGAGGGCGACGAGCCCGTCACTGAGCTTGAGGTCGATGTCGCCGGGCTGCAGCCTGGCGTCGCCCTTGAACGCGAGCTGGGGGCCGCCCCCCGTGAGGGTGAGGTCGACGCCGGTCAGCCGGTACTGGGCCGCGGCCTCGCCCTTGCCGCGGGCGACGTAGGTCACGACGCCGTCGTCCACCACCACCCGGGCGACGGCCACGGCGCCAGCGGCGCCGGGTCCGCCGGTCGAGCGGCCGGGCTTCGCCGCCGTCCGCGGCTCCGGCGTCGTGCCCAGCGTGGAGATGTTGAGGCGGCCGTCGGACCCCTGGATGAGGGTCACGAGAGGCTTCTTGAGGACGATGTCGCCCAGCTCGACCTGGCCTCTCAGCAGCGGCAGCAGCCGCAGGCGGATCCGACCCGTCTCGAGCTTGAGAAACGGCCCGGGTCCGAACTTCGGGTCTTCGGCGACCTCGAGATCGCGCAGCTCGACGGCCGGCAGCGGCAGCACGCGGAGCGACACGGAGCTGAACCGCACGGGCCGGCCGAGCGTCTGGGCGGCGCTGGTGGCGACGTAGGCCTGGATGCGGGGCGTGTCGACGACGTACGGCAGGGCGACCGCCGCCGCCAGCACCAGGACCAGGAGCGCCGCCACGCCGGCGGCCAGCCACGTCACCCACCGCGGCATGGGGCGCTCCCCCTGGAGCTCAGGCGGCCTGGATGGCGGTCAGCGTCCAGGCGTTCGGGCCGACGGCCCGCGTGAAGGTCCAGTACTCCTCGAACCGCTGGGGCGTGCGCGAGCCGTCCACGACGGTACCGGTCGAATCGAGGGTGTAGTCGATCAGCGAGCCGGCCAGGACGACCGTCACGAAGTCGTTGCCGCGCTCCTGCCACGCCTCGGTCGCCTCGGCGCGCTCGATCTGGATGCGCTCGACGTGGTTGGTGCGGCGGCTGCGGCGCAGCTCGTCGCACTGTTGCTGCAGGCGCTCGAACATCTCGGAGGTGAGCTTCGGCCGCAGCTGCCGCATGTCGCCGGCTGTCACCGCGGTCTGCACCGCCCGGAACGCCTCGGCGGCGTCCGCGGCCAGGCGGGCGGCGTCGAAGCCGGGATCCATCTGGCGGATGTGCGTGAAGCCGCGCTCGAGATCGTCGGCGGGACTCGCCGGGACCTCCATCGTCACGCCGCCGCCCGCCGGAGCCTCCGCCGTCGCGGGGCCGCCGCCCGCGTAGGCGGCGCCGCCGGCGTAGGCCGGCTGCGGCTGCCGGCGGCTCTTCATCAGCCGGAACAGCAGGAAGAGGCCGCCGCCGATGAGCAGCAGGTCCATCAGGCCGAAGCCCAGACCGCTGCCGAGACCACCCAGGCCGCCGAAGAGCAGGCTGCCGAGCAGCCCGCCCAGCATGAAGCCGCCCACCATTCCCATGAGACCGCCGAACATGCCGCCCCGGGCGGGCGCCGGCGCGGGCGTCGGGTTGGTGAGCGAGCGCGACGGCGACGCCGGTGAGGCCGGGCTCATCGGCGCCGGGCGGGCCGGAGCCGAGTACGAGCGCGAGCCGCGACTGCCGCCGCCCCGCGCGCGGGCCCACGCCTCGTCGACGGCGCCGGCGAACACGAGGGTCAGCGCGACCATGACGAGCACACGCAGCGGTGCGTTCCGCATCGCAGATCTCCTCATGGGACGAGCAGCACCTTGCCGGTCGTCTGCCGCCCCTCGAGCGCCCGGTGCGCCTCGGCGGCGTCCTTGAGCGGGAATTCGAACTCCATGCGCATCTTCAGCTTGCCGTCGCGGATCCAGCCCAGCACGTCGCCCGCGCGCCGCACCAGGTCCTCGCGCGTGGCGATGTGGTGGTTCAGGCTCGGGCGCGTGAGGAACAGCGAGCCCTTGGTGTTGAGGATGCCGGGGTCGATCGTGCCGATGGGCCCGCTCGACTGGCCGTAGAGGGCCATCAGGCCGCGCGGGGCCAGCGAGCTCAGGCTCTTCTCCCAGGTGGTCTTGCCCACCGCGTCGTAGACGACCTGCAGCCCCTTGCCGCCGGTCAGCCGCTTGACCTCGGCCTCGAAATCCTGCCGGGTGTAGATGATGACCTCGTCGGCGCCGGCCTCGCGGGCCAGCTTGGCCTTCTCGTCGGTGGAGACGGTGCCGATCACGCGGGCCCCGCGCATCTTCGCCATCTGGCACAGCAGGAGGCCGACGCCGCCGGCCGCCGCGTGGACGAGGCAGGTGTCGCCGCTCTTGAGGGGATACGTGCTGGTCGCCAGGTAGTGCGCGGTCATGCCCTGCAGCATCGCCGCGGCGCCCTGCCGGGTGCTCACGCCCGCGGGCAGCACGACCAGCCGGGCCGCCGGCACCACGGCATACTCCGCGTAGGCGCCCGGCACCCCGGTGTAGGCGACCTTGTCACCCGCTTTCACCTCGGTGACGTTCGGGCCCACCGCGGTGACGGTGCCGCCCGCTTCCAGCCCGAGCGTGAGCGGGTACTCGGCCTTGTAGAGGCCGCTGCGGAAGTAGACGTCGATGTAGTTCAGCCCGGCGGCATCGACCTTGACGAGCGCCTCGCCGGTCTTCGGCGCCGGCTGGGGTACGTCGTCCAGGCGCATGACCTCGGCGCCCCCGGGGGCGTGGATGCGGATCGCCTTCATGTGCAGACCTCCCTCGCGACCGAAGTGCTCGGCGTGCGGGGGGAATTATAGCATCGCGCCGCGCGCGGCCCCCGTTCAGGCGGGCACGCGCGCCGGCGTCTCCGGCGCCAGCACGCCGCGCAGCCAGTGGTACATCGCGTGGCACTCCAGCGCGAACGGCGGGAAGCCGAGGTAGCCGAGCACCGGCATCTCGAAGACCTTCACCTGGCCGAGGTAGGGCACGGTGTAGGTCCACCGGGCCAGCGCCCAGTAGTTCCAGAACTCCCACAGGACGCCGCAGACGGCGCCGGCGGCCAGCAGCGCCAGCAGCAGGGAGGCGTCGCCCCGGGCCAGCGCGCCCAGCCATGACGGCCGGCCGCTCCGGTAGTTCAGCGGCTCCAGCAGCAGGGCGAAGCCGGTCCACACGAGCGGCACCAGCCACTCGGAGACCACGACGAGCGGTAGCACGACGCTCACCGCCCCGGCCGCCACGGCCGCCCGCAGGAATCCCGGCGACGGCTGCCAGGGGCGGACGCGCGCGCGGGCGAACACGGAGGCGCGCAGCACCGCGGCGGTGAGGAACAGCGCGGGGAAGATCGTGGCGAACGACCAGTCGTAGCCCACCCGCCGCAGCCAGGGATCGGGCTCGAGGCCGCGGTACTGCCACCAGAGCCCCGCGCGCTCGACGCCGCCGCGCCAGAATCGGGGGGCGTTGTACCACTCGAACAGCCACCAGCAGCCGATCGAGGCCGCGGCCACGAGCACCAGCTCGGCGCGCGCGGTCGTCAGGTACGAGCGGCCGGTCAGCCGGGCGGCGAGCGCATCCACCAGCAGCACGTAGCCGGTCCACACGATCGGCGTGAACCAGCGGCCGGCCACCGGCTCGCCGGCGAAGAGCAGGATCTCGGCGGCGACGATCACGCCGAGGCCGAGCCAGCCGTGAAGGGGTATCGCCGCTCGCGTCACCGCATCGCGGCGAGGTCGATCGTGAAGCGGCTCACGTCGCGGCCTTCGGCGTCGGCCACCCGCAGGGTCACCCGGTCGCGGCCGTTGAGGTCCTGGATCGGAAAGCCGTACATGCAACGGGCCATCCAGACGCCGTCGTCCCGGCGCGCGGGGGTGCGCTCGTTCTGCACGAAGGCCGGCGTGATCTCGCGCGTGCCGACCAGCAGGCGCGGGACCAGATAGCGGGCGAAGCTCTCGCTCTTGCCACGCAACTCGACCGCCATCACCAGGCGCCCGGCATGCAGCTTGAGCACGCGCCGGACTTCGGCCGGTGTCACCGTCTCGTTCTTGAAGGCGGCGTGGCGGGCGGCCACCATCAGGCGGTGGAACGGCGTGAGGACGGTGACGCTCTCGCCATCGCCGCCCACG